>QHVJ01000245.1 GCA_003222275.1 Acidobacteriota bacterium
CGATACCGACGTATTCCACGACGTCGAGACGGAGCAGGATACCCTTCGTCACGGGCATCAGCTCCGGGAGCCACACGCCGTCGAACGTCAGCCCGGGCTCGTCGCGCGGCGGCCACCACTCGGCCATCAGCTCGCGTGTGAGGAAGGCGAGCGCCTCTGGATCGTTACTGAGTAGCTCGTCCTCGTAGAACCGCAACGCGGCGGAGGCCGGCAGACGTCCGGAGTCGAGCGTCTCGCGCCCGGCGAGGACGGTGACTTCGTGCGCGGCGGCGAGACGCCTCGCGGCCTCGCCGAGCGCCTGACGGTAGCGTCCGAGATACCGGCGATGGAGCGTACGCACCCAGCGCCGCCGGAACTCGCCCACGCTGCGCGCCGTCGCCTCGGCCACGAGCAGCACGCGGCTCATCGATCGTCGTGGGGGGCCCCGATATGGCCCCGCAGATCGTTCAAGCGAAGGGGGCTACGCCCCCCTCGGACTCCCCCGGCCATCGCTCGGACGCGCCCCGGCGCAGCCGTGGCACGCCTCGGGCTTGCCACAGGATGTCTCATCGGTGCTCCTTACTCCCCGTGAACGACGCCGCGCTTGGCGCAGCGCTCCTGCACGCGCGCGAAGGCCTCGAGCGACAGCTCCAACCGCGCGAGCATGTCGCGCTGGCTCTCGCTCGCGCCCGTCGTCTCCACCTGATAGCCGGCCTTGGGCGCGGCGCGGCTCACCAGCGCGTCCGTCCGGAACGTCTGGAACTTGACGGCGTCGGCGCCGCACTCCGCGGCCGCGTCCACGAGCTTCAACGCCAAGCCGAGATCACCGTTATGGTTCACGCCCGCTTCCGCGACGAAGAACACCGGCGCGCCGTCGCCGATCACGCGGGAGCCTAGGGCGAACGCCCGCTCACCCATGTCGCGCCTCCAGAGCGGCGCGCGCCTCATCGGCGATCCCCAGCAGCCGCGCGACGAGCGCCCCGTCGACGGGGCGGACGTATGGCGCGGCGAAGCGATGACCGCGCTCCACCAGGTCGGCGCGTACAGCGGGATCGTCGAGCACGCGGCGAAGCGTCGCCGTCAGTGCAGCCGGATCGTCGAGGCTCACGCGCTCCACCGCCCCTTCCTTCACGTACGGGGGCATGTTGTCGCCCTCGAAGTCCTTGTCGGGCGTCTGCACCGCGATGACCGGGCATGCCATCGCCATGGCCTCGATGCCCGCCATGGATGTCACCATGATCGCCGCATCCGCGGCCGCGAAGAGCCGGTGGATGTCGTACGTCTGGGTGAAGATCGCCCCGCGCCAGCCCCACGCCGGCGCTTGCCGGCGTAGCAGCGCGAGATCCTCGTTGGGGTGGACCTTCACGATGACGTCCACGTCGTCCAGGCCAGCCGTCGCCGCGCGGACGGTGCGGTAGAGGCGCTCCTTCTCGTCGGCCGAGAACAGCGTCGACACGTACTTGGAGACGAGGATGACGAGCGCGCGGCCCGGGGACAACCCGAACGTCGCGGCGATGTCTTCGCGCAGCGCGTCGCGATGCGCCAGCCGCGCCGCGTTCGAGCGTGGATCGCCGAGCACGGTGACACGTTCGGGTGGCACGTGCTGCTCGCGGACCAGCCGGTCCCGCAAGTGATCGCCGATCACCAGCAGCCGGTCGGCGACGTCGAAGATCGATGCGCGATCGCGGGCCATCACCAGCGAGTTGGAGAACAGGAGCGTCGGGACACCGCGCGCGCGCGCGGCCAGTGCGAGTGCCCGTTCGGCGAAGCGCCGGTTGGCCGTCAGCACGACGGCGCGCGGCGCCAGCGCGTCGATCGCACGGGCCGCCGCCTCCTGGCACAGAAGCGCGGTCAACAGCGCGGTCTCCACGCTGTCCCGGAGAAACGGACGCGCGGCAGCGTCGAGGGCAACTCCCTGCCAGCGGAGCGCGCGCGCGAACGCCGGATCGGACGACAGCCGCCGCCACGCCGCCCGGAACCGTGGCCGATGCGTGCGGATCAGCCGCCGCGCCTCCGCCGGAGAGACGTAGTCGGTGAGAAACCCTGCAGCCGTCCCCGCCTGGGCGAGCGCCTCGATGGGCCGGGCCATCTCGACGGCGGGGCCCGCCAGCGCACGCGTGGGAATTCCGGCGGCGCGCGCCGCCTCGGCCAGTGGATCGACGACGTAGTGGTGGCGTGGGCGTGCGGTGACGAACAGCAGCGGTGGCACAGGGGTCGGCGCCAGCGGGCGGCGCCGAGGGTAGTCGAGGAACGAGCGGAGGCGCAGCCGTTCCTCCCGTCGCGCCAACGCGCTCGCGGCCCAACTGTAGAGCCGCGCCGACACGAACCCCGGCGCCGCCGTCACCACCGGGACGCCCCTGGCCTCGGCAATCGCTCGCGCGAGGCGCTCGGGCACGGAGGTGCCGCTCATGACGACAATGCGGAACGGGCTCACCTCCTCCACCGCACGCGCCACCGTGCCGAAGAGCTCCGTGATCTCCAGGCGGACGACGATGGCTCGCGACATCGCGATCACGTCCGGAAGCCAGACGCCACGGTGCTCGAGCTCGCGCACGCAACCACGCGCCGGCCACCACCGGTCGGCGAGCGTGTCCGTCAGCTCCGCCAGCCGTTCGGCGTCGAGTTTGTAGATTTCCTTGTCGTAGTACCGCAGAGCCGTCGCGGCGGGCAACGATGCTGCGTCGACCAGCTCGCGTGCGGCCAGCACCGTGAGCGCCACATCAGGACCGAGTCGGGAGCAGGCGCGCGAGACGGCACGGCGATGGCGCGCGACGAATCGGCGGTAGGCGGCACGTACCCAGGGTCGGCGGAACTCGCCGATGGCGCGCGCGGCCTGCGTGACGAGCAATACGCGGTTCATCGCCAACCCGCTGCGCGGGCAGGGACGCCGAGTACGGTCGTACCCGGCGCCACATCGGAGGTGACCACCGCTCCGGCCGCGACCACCGCGGCCTTGCCGACCGTCACCCCCGGCAAGACGACGGCGCCGGCGCCGACAAAGGCGCCCGGCTCCACGATCACCTCACCGGAGAGGATAGCGCCCGGCGAGAGGTACGCGTGCTCACCGATCCGGCTGCCGTGCTCGACGACGGTCCCGCTGTACACGACGACGTTGACTCCGACCTCGACACCGGCGCCGACGACCACGCCCCCGAACAGGACCGCGCCGTCACCGATGCGAGCCGAGGCCGACACGACCGCTCGGGGGTGGACGAGGATAGGCGTCAGCACCCCGAGATGGCGCAGGTGCTCGAAGAGGGCGGCGCGCCGGGGTAGCGCGCTGTTGCCGACGCCGACGACGCCGGCGTCCATCGCGCCGGCAGCGCTAAGCTCGACCAGGACGCCGTCGTCGCCCACGACGCCCCGTGCAGGATCGGCTCCACGGCGATCCGTGAAGCCCGCTACCGTCCAGCCCGACGCGACCGCGACGTCGGCTACCGCGCGCGCGTGACCGCCGGCGCCGAGGATGAAGAGGCGACGCGCCACGTCAGCGTCTCACCGACCGCTCACCGCGGCCGGTGCCCGCCCTTCGCGGAGCAGTAGCTCCGCCATGAGGAAATCCCATTCGGTGTCAATATTCACCGACGGCTCGAATCCCATGACGACGGCTCGGTTGTCCTTGCCGAGCACGCGACCGTCACGCATGAGCACGTCATACCGTGTCACGTACACGGCACCGGACGGCTGGTATACGGTCGGCGCGTCCTGCCGCCGTACGTACCGGTGCCCCTCGGGGAACAGCGGAACGGTGCGATCGCCGTCGAGCGTCTTCATGAAGAAGGGGTGATACGCGGCCTCCGTGACCGTTTGCGCCGAGTCGGCGCCCGTTTCCACGAGCTTGTCGATGGTGTGGTCGATCTCCTCGCCGGTACGGAACGGCGACGTCGGCTGGATGGTGATGATCAGGTCGGGACGCCGCCCCTCGGCCGTCTCGAGCCATCGCACGGCGTGCTGCAGCACCGGCACCATCCCCGCCTCGTCGCTCGCGAGCTCGGCCGGGCGCAGAAACGGCACCTCCGCGCCGTGCCGCCGTGCCTCGGCGGCGATGGCCTCGCTGTCCGTCGACACGATCACGCGGGTGAGACGCTTGGCCTCGCGCGTCGAGGCCACGGCGTGGCCGACGAGGGACACGCGGCCGAGGGCGCGCAAGTTCTTCCCGGGTAGCCCCTTGGAGCCGCCGCGGGCCGGAATGACCGCGAACGCGTATGGCGTGCCGGCCACCCCCTCAGACCTTCACCCAGCGCCGCTCCGCGGAGGCGCGGCGCGCGGCGTCGATCACGTGCATGGTGCGCAGCCCGTCCCAGCCGTCGCAGCGCGGCATCGCTTCCCCGCGGACACAGGCGAGAAAATGCCGGGCCTCCTCGACGTACATATCGTTGAGCTGGCCGGCAAACGGATAGACTTCCCAGCGGTCCGCCTTCGGGTCGAACAGGCGGATCTCGTTCTCGAAGCGCCGCCACTGGATCACGCCCGCCTCGCCCATCAGCTCAAAGTGGCTGTGCATGTTCCACGCGAAGAGGTTCATGTGGATGTTGCCGATGGCGCCGGACGCGAAGCGCACGGTCAGATCCGCGATGTCGTCGGAGGTCATCTCCAGCGACGAGACGTGATCGACGACGGCACTCACCTCGGTCACCTCGCCGCAGAGCCAGCGCATGTAATCGATGGCGTGGCTTTCGTCCAGGACGCAGCCGCCGCCCTGCTTGACGTCGGTCATGTAGAACTTGCGGTAATCGCGGCCCGGATAGCGGTGATGCGGCAGATGGTACGCGTACTCCGTGCGCGCCGCGCGGATGAGCCCGATTCGCCCTTCCTTGACCAGCCGCTCGACCAGCAGCATCGGCGGCCAGTAGCGCCAGTTGTATGCCGTCAGCACGCGGACGCCCTTGGTGTCGCAGGCGCCAAGCCACTCGGCCACGCCCTCCGCTGTCTGGGTCAGCGGCTTCTCGACCATCACGTGCGCGGCACGCTCGAGCGCCAGGCGGCCGAGCGCCAGGTGCGAGTCCGGTGGTGTGCAGACCGCCACCCCATCGGCTCCGTCGAGTGCCGCCTCGAGCGTGTCGGTGACCTTCGCGAAGGGGAACTGCGAGGCCGCGGCTGCGCGCTGCTCCGGGACGACGTCCCACGCCGTCAGCGAGTCGACGCCGACCGTGTGGAAGTTGCCGAGGTGACGGCGTCCGATGGATCCCAGACCGATGACGGCGAGCTTCACGGTGCTCCTCTCTGGCCGCCGCTCACGAGTGGGCGACGGCGGGTGTCCGGCGGTCGAAGCGCGCGAGCCAGGCCTTCTTCTCTTCGGCCAGGGGGTCGACGGGGTGCAGGCGATTCCATTCGTCCTCGTAGCGCGCGATCCGGTTCAGGTCACGGAGAACCATGAGCTCGCGCAGGCCGTACAGCTCCACCGCGTTGAACTTCTTGGAGATCACAGCCGTCACGCGGGTCGCGTCGCCGACGTCGAGCAGAAACGCCTCGAGGTCGCCGTCGTACTGCTCCAGGATCCGATCCTTGTACTTCTGGTACCACTCGGTCCCTGGATACGGGGTCGCGAAGAACGGCTTCACCTGCAACCCGAGCCGGTTCCAGGCGTGCACGTTATCGCGGAGACTGTCGAAGTCCTCGTCGGGAAAACCGATCATCTGGTTCGGGATGGGACGGATGCCGGCGTCCAGCGTCCAGCGGAGCGAGCGCTCGTTCGTCTCCGGCGTGGCGCCCTTGCCGATCGTCTTCATCACCCGCGCCGAGAAGCTTTCATAGCCGTACACGAGGTGCGAGCAGCCCGCTTGTTTGATCGTCCGGAGCACTTCGGGGCTGCAGAGCGTCGCGTGGCTGGTGCCGCCCCAGTGGACGCCCTCGCAGCGGTCGGGATCGTGCTCTACGCCGTCGCGGACGCACTGGGGCTGGAGTCCTTCCTCGATCCACAGGCGCGCGATGTCCGTGAGCCAGGTCTTCCCCGAGAACTGGTGCATTGTCATGAGGTTCTCGTCGAGGAAGCCCACGAAATCGATCCCGAAGCGTGCACGCGCGTGCTTGACGAGGTCGACGACGTAGCGGGGGCTGTGATAGCGGATCACACGCTTGTAGCCGAAGGCGACGTCAGCCCGACCGTCGCGCTGGACCTGTTCCATGTCGCCCGCGATCCCGAGATGGAAACAGAAGCGGCAGATGAGCGAGCAGCCGTAGCTCGCATTGATGTCGAGCCGCCGGCGGGCCAGCATGCCTTCCTCCGAAAACAGCGCCATGCTGTTCTTGAAGTACACCTCGAGCGGGAACAGGTCCCATGACGGGTACGGCAGCGTGTCGATGTCGTCCAGTAACGGCTGCTCGGGTGTGAGATGCGACACGGCGGCGTTGTCGCGCCAGACCAGTCCCGGCACGGCCGCCCAGTCACGGTTGCCCGCGTCGAGGCGGTGCAGCAGCGCTGGGAATGACACGAAGGCTTCGCCGACGACGCCGACGTCCAACTGGGGCAGAAACCGCATGATATCGTGCGGCATGCTCGTGAGGAATCCGCCGCCGGCGACGACGAGCGCCTGCGGCACCACCTGCTTGGCCAGGGTGACGATGTGCTTGATCGAGCGGTACGCGGTGGTGATCCCGCCGAGCGCGATGACGTCCCAGCGATCGGCCTTCAGGACCTGCGCGAGGACCGAGTCAGAAGCGCGCCAAGCGTTCGCGTCATAGACCTGCACCAGGTGGCCTTCGCGCGTGAGGATCGACGCGAGCAGCGCTATCCCATACGGCACGTGGCGCGGGTCGTCCTCTTCACGGATCACGGGATTGATGAAGAGCACTTTGGCCATGCGTCAGGTCCTCTCCGAGGGCGTCACGCCGGCGCCGGCACGGACGTCGGCCAGGAAATCCTCGAGGGGCGCCAGTTCGATGGGATCCCCGAAGAGGATCCCGCCCTCCGTGCAGTTCACCGTGCGGCACTCCGCCTCGCGTGCCATCTCGAGGAATACGTCGCGGAACCACCAGTAGGCCGGATCGCAGAACCACCGCTCCTTCAGGACCGGGTGCTCGAGGCTGACATAGGCCTCCGCGAACCGATCGCCGAACAGTGCGCGCAACTCTGGATAGTACTGGGTCCGCTCGTACGGCGTGCCGGGCGGATAGGAGAAGTCGATGCCGAGAAGGGCGACACGGCGCTTTTCGAGCACCGCATGGGCGATGACCCAGGCGGCCGTCCCGACGTTGCCACCTCCGTTGAGGCAAGGCAGGCCGTTCGCGCGATGAAGACGGAGCGAAACGCTCTCGGACCGATCGTAGTCGTCGTACATCGGGTTCCACCAGAAGAGTTCCATGCCGGCCGCCGCGCACCGCGCGACGACCTCGGGGGCGGCGGACGTCGCCACGGCGACCCGGATCGAGGCGCCATGGGCGTCCACGAGGCGGAGGAGCGCGCGGTTGGCGCTCAGCTCGTCCGCCGCGTGCGCGGGGTCCATCTCCTGTCGGCGGAAGTAATCGTCGGCGGGCGCGGCGCTCAGCGCCGGATCGCCGAACCAGCGCACGATACGCTCGCGATGGGGGTCCACCGATACCACGACGTGCGGAACGACGCCGGCGCGCAAGCAGGCGCCGAGCGCGCCGTCGACGGCGACGACCGTTCCCGCATAGCCGGAGGCCCGCAGCCGCTCAAGACTCCGGCGCCGATGGAGGCTCGGCCCCGCGCCGACGACGATGGCGCTATCGCCGGCGCCGAGCCGCAGACGCGAGAGTTCGAGGACCGAGCGCTGGATGCGCGGCCCGTTGATCTCGGCATTGCTAAGACCCGCGGCGACGACCCGCTCGAACGTGGCCTCCTTAAGACGGCTGGCGATCTGACGTCCGAGCTCCATCCTCACCCTTCCAGAGGAATCCCTTCTTGCTCACGAAGCAGATGCTGCCGCCGAGGCGCGAGAGGGCCTTCCGCTCGAACTCCTCGACCGTCTGCATCGCCTCACCGTCACCCGTCTCGTCGATGGTGACGTCCAGCGTGTAATTGCCCTTGAGGAACTTGGTCATGACGATCTCCGCGATGAGGCCGGCGCTCCCGTGGGGAGCCGGCGCAGGGTCAGGAACCGCTCGCGCGGCAGGCCCGCGCGCGCCAGCTCCGCCAACAGCGGTTCCGGCTTGTCGAACGTGGCGAGCACGATGCGGTCGACCTCCTCGCTGGACAGCTCCGCCACCGACCGCACCGGAAAGCCGAGGAACTGGCCACCGCCGTCGGCGGTGAAGACACCGATGGGCTCCAGCCCGAACTCGCGCAGCGTCAGGTAGGCGAGCTCCGCCGCCTCGCCGGTGCCGTACAGCGCGATGCGTTTCACGCCGTCGGTGGGCAGCAGCGAGAGCGCCTCACGCAGCGTGGCCCGCGTCCGGCGGTACAGCGCCAGCGAGTAGCCGATGTGCTCGTACGTCAAGCGGGTCTTCTCGGCAACCCCCCGCGGCGTGAGCAGGTAGCGCAGGCGCTTGCGGGCCGCCGGCCTGGTCGGGAAGCCGACCGTCTTCACGTATCCCTTCAGCACCAAGCGCTTCACATAGAGGTTGGTGAGCCCCAGCGCGACGCCCAGGCGCGCGGCGAGGGCACGCTGGGTGAGCGACGTGGACTCCTCGATCGCCGTCAGGATCTCGAGCTCGCGGACCACGCGGGGGTTCATAGCAGTGTTCAATAGGTGAACATGAACGTCGCGACCGGTCAAGGAAAATGTCCCGGCCCGGGACCTTCGTCAAGGACAGGGGCGCCAGGTAAGTTTAAAAGGTAGGGGCGCAACGGAGCCGCCAGCATATGAGGCGCCGACGGCGATGCAGGTTGAGACCCGGTGGTCATGGCCGGATTGTGTGACACCTTTAGGGCGGTTGCTCAGCCCGCCAGCCAAGCTTTTTTCGTGCTCACTGCGATCGTCCCACCCTCAGCGCCGTCCTGGCCGCCGGGCTCTGAAGCTGGAATTGCCTTGACAGCTCGTGACCGTGCGTGGTCCGATCACCGCTAGACACGTGCGCATCGTATTAATCGAGCCGCCGAAGTTCGTCAAGGCGACGAATCACCTGTCCGTCGTTGCGATGCCGCCACTGGGACTGGCCTATGTCGCTGCGTCGCTGCTCGCACACGGGCACGATGTAGCCGTCGTCGATGCGGTTGCAGAAGGAATCTCCCAACTCACGCCCTTCGCTCCGCGGTCGGGCATCTTTCTGAAGGGCTTGATGGACAACCAGATCCTTGCGCGGATCTCCAACGATACCGAGCTGATCGGAATTAGCTGCATGTTTTCCTACCAATGGCTTACCGTCCGTCACCTCGTCGACCGGGTGAAGGATCGTTTTCCTGGGGTGCCGGTGGTCCTCGGCGGCGAGCATCCGACCGGCTTGACGGCCGAGGTGTTTCGGACGAGTCGTGTCGATTACGTGGTGCTCGGAGAAGGTGAAGAGACCGTGGTCGAGCTCGCCGAGCGTCTCGCGGGTGGCCGCGACGTGACGTCGCTGCCAGGACTTGCCTGCCGAGAACCCAATGGTCGTGTGCGAGTGAACGAACGACGTGGGCGCATCGCCGAGGTTGATGCGATCCCGACGCCCGCGTGGAAGCTCTTCGACCTCGAAGCGTACATCGAGCATAACCAGCCACACGGTGCATCCCGCGGCCGCTTCATCCCGATGCTGGCGACACGCGGATGTCCATTCCAGTGCACCTTCTGTACGAGTCCGCAGATGTGGACTACGCGTTGGACACCGCGGAGCCCCGCCCTAGTCGTCGACGAGATGGAGCAGTACATCCGCGAATATCGCATCGTCGACTTCCAGTTCGAGGATTTGACAGCGATCGTTCGCAAGGACTGGATCCTGCAGTTCTGCGCAGAGATTGAACGGCGCGGCCTCACCTTGACGTTTCAGCTGCCATCCGGTACGCGGAGCGAGGCGGTGGACATCGAAGTCGCCCGCGCGATGAAACGCGCAGGGTGTCACGAGTTCGCGTTCGCCCCCGAGTCTGGTGATGAGGGCGTCCTCAAGGCAATCAAGAAGCGGGTCAGCCTACCCAGGATGTTCGAGTCCGCGCGTCAAACGATGCAGGCCGGCATCAACGTCGGATGCTTCTTCATCATCGGGTTCCCTGAGGACACTTGGCGGACCGTTCTGCGCACCTACCGCACTATAGCGCGGTGTGCATGGCTGGGATTCTCCAGTGTCAATGTCAACGCCTATTCGCCTCAGCCGAACACGGAATCGTTTCGCCTTCTTCTTAACAACGGCCGGATCCGGGCGTTCGATGACGACTACTACCTGAGCCTCTTTACCTTCCAAGGGTTGTCAGCGAAGACGTCCTACAACGCGTGCTTCGGCGCCACGACGCTGACGGCGCTGATCATCGCGGCCTTCGCCCTCTTCTATACCGTCTCCTTCGCTCGCCGTCCCTGGCGGCTGCTCGTGGTCCTCCGCGACTGTTTCAGAAGAGACTCCGTGAGTAAGACGGGGCGCGCTGTGCGGGGGATGGTTCGGCAGTTGGTGCAGACGAGGCGAGCTGCGCTTTCCCGCACGCGATGATCGGCCACACGGTAGGCGATTTAGATCTTCTGAGCATCGTCTCCCCCGTCTATAACGAAGAGCGCCACATCGACGAGTTCATTGACCGATGCCTCGCCGTCGCTCGGCGATGTCCGGTGGGGCAGTTCGAGATCGTGTTGGTTGACGATGGGTCCCAGGACCGCTCAAGGGATCGGATTCTTTCCAAGGCCGCGGATCATCCTGGACTGGTGCGTTTGGTGGAGCTGTCGCGGAACTTCGGACAGCAGCCGGCCTACCACGCCGGTCTATCAAGTGCACGGGGCGACATTGTTGTCACCCTTGACTCAGATCTTCAAGACCCGCCCGAGACAATCATCGGCCTAGTTGAGAAGCTGAAGGACGGGTTCGACATCGTATATGCACGACGTGTCAGTGCGCGTGGCAGTGGCCGTTGGGGTGCGTCCGGCCACACTGGCCTCAAGGCGCTCGGGGCGTTCGTGTTCCATCGCCTCATGAGCCGCGTGAGAACTCACCAGATCCCCGCGGACGTCGGTGAGTTCCGCTGCATGAGACGGCGAGTGGTCGAGCATCTTCTGAATTTTTCCGAGAGCATGGTATTTCTACCTGGGCTCGTCGCCTACGTCGGATTCCGTACAGGCTTTCACGATTACGTCCGCCAGCGTCGAAGCGACCGGGCGCCGACGACGGTGCGCGGGCTGGTGATGCGCGCTGTAGATGCGCTGACAACCTTCAGCATCACGCCGATCGTGTTGTTTCTCGCCATCGCCGCTGCGGCATGGGTCGTGCCGTTACTCATAGGGGTTGTCCTCGTAGCGCAAGCGGTGTTCGCGCGGCGCCAGCCAAGCCTCATGGCGCTCGCAGTCCTGGCATCGGCGGTCGCGTGGTGCGTCACGCTGTCCGCCCTCGCTGTCGTTGCCCACTATGTTGGCCGCATCTTTATCGAGGTCAAACGCCGACCTCGTTACATCGTAAAAGAAGGCGCAGAAAAGCCCGACGTTGCCGCGGAGCGGTGAGATACCCAGGTTCCGAGCTTCCGCTCTTCGCCCACGCCAAGAACTTCCATCGTTACTATCTCGACCTCTTCGGGGAGCACGTTCGCGGGCGGGTCCTTGAGGTGGGCGGCGGAATGGGAACGCTCACAGGGTTGCTTCTGGACCGGGGCATATCCGGGTTGACCGTCTGCGAGCCGGACCCCGCACTTGCTCACGAGCTTGCGACGCGCTTCGCTAGTGACGTCCGCGTTATCAGGGGAACCGTCGAGGATGTTCCCGCCTCCCT
>QHVJ01000089.1 GCA_003222275.1 Acidobacteriota bacterium
ACGGGCGGCCATGCCCCCGGCCGAGAGATCGACGCGCTGTATGGTCAGGGGAGCGGCTCCCTCGTTCCGCAGCGTGAAGGCGTGAACAACCTTCTCTCCCTGGAAGACCGTGCCGAAGTCATGGCTCTGGTCCGGGGAGCCCTCGGGGGCCAACTGGCCGGATACCGGTCGCCGGATCAGGCAAACGGTCAGCCCGGCGGCGACCGCGGCCAGGCTCAGCAGCCTCCGGAACCGCACTCTTTGCTCCGCGGCCGGGCAGAAGGGCCGGCGGCGCTGCCGACCCTTCCTGCCCCGCCAGTCCTAGAGGAGATAGAACCGAAGCTGGGTGAGCTTGAGTCCCTGGTTGTCGAACTGCCAGAAGAAGTCCTGGAGGCCGCCCGAGAAGAGCGCGACGCGCTCGAGGATCCCGTCGCCGTTGATATCGGCCATGAGCGAGCTCAGCTCGTTGGTGACGTTCTTGAAGGTGGACTTGCCCGTGTTCCGGACGAGCAACACGTTCTCGGTCGAGCACACGGTCTCGAGCGTGGTCGGGTCTGTCGCGCAGGTGGTCATCGTGGCCTTGCCCCCGGGCTTTCCCAGGCCGCGAGCCCAGACTTCGTAGGACGCCGTGTCGCCCGCGGAGCACGGGATCAGCGTCGTGATGTTCGTGTTGCACGGAAGCTGGAAGGCCGCTCCCTGGCTGGCGATCCTGGTGCCGGCACAGTTGAACGCGGCATCGAAGGCATTTCCGTCGCAAACCTGGAAATCGCCCTGGGCCAGGTAGATCCGGCTCTCCACCAGGTCGTTATTGCCCCCCAGACCGACGAAGATCGTGTGGCGATCGGAGTTGGTCAGGGGCGCGGTCTTGCCCTTCGCGACCCCGATGATGTTGAGGTTGTAATGGGGTCCCGAAGGAGCGCCGTTCCCAGCGTGCGCGGGCGCTGCGAGGACCGCGGCGACCACGACCAGCCCGAGCCCACCCGCTCTCATCCTTGACTTGCTCATATCTGTCTCCTCATCCACAACGTCCGCGTTCGCTTCTGGGCGTAGTCTCCGCCCCAAGCGTGCACGCCTAGCGATCCCGCTCGGCCTCTTCGGCCGCCTCAGGGGCAGGGCACTGGATGACAAGCGCAGGATGCCGGAAGTTGGCGGACGCACAACGACCGAATCGGGCAGGAGGAGGGATCATTCGAGTTCCGACGCGCGGGGCGTGCCCGCACATGCTGCGAGTCGCCCAGCCGACGGCCACGATACCCGCCGAGCGCGGGCCGAGACAATCGGGTGTTCGCCTTAGACGTGATCAGCAACACGCGCTATGGATCACGCTCCATCGCCTTGGCTGCGTTCACGCGGGCCTCGCGCTCCGGTTTCGTATCCGCACGAGTGTGTACGCGCTAGGCCTTCTTCAGGATCGACGCGACCACCTCGGGTGGGCAGCCCTTCCAGTCGTAGGGCTGGTTGCCCATGAACGCGAGGTCCTTGATCCCGATCTCGCTCGTGAAGAAGCCGGTGGCGGTCAGGTCCCGGAAGAGCGTGAAGAACGCGATCCCGGCCGAGTACGCCGTGGCGTGTTTTTCTTCCTCCTTCAGCGGCACCACGGTCGGCGGCCCCATCGTCCCCGTCTGCGTCGGCGTGGGCGGCGGAGGCGGCTCCTTCTCGGGGTGGCCGACGCCGGCGGCTCCGATCTGCGCCGCCGGCTCGCGCTGCCCGATGTCCGGCCGGTGGCTCGGCTCGTCCTTCGGCGGATAGGCGATGAGCTCGAGCACCTGGCGTCGCTGGTCGACGGTGCAGTCGACGAACGGCTTCTCGAAGCGCTGGCCGCACTCGTGGTCGAGCCACATCAGACCCCCCCGGAGCCGCGGCTGGACCCAACCCCCCCAGTACGCGGCGTACTCGTCGATGTACTCCACGGTGCGCGCATCGGTGGCGCTGCCCGAGCGCTCGTCCCGGGGAATGATCATGTCGGCCAGCACGCTCGCCGATTTCCACTCCTCCTCGCTGAAGAACTTCGGCACGTAAGGGCCCTTGGCCGCCGCGACCGGCGGGAGCGCCGGCATGCCGGGGGCGGGGGCGAGCGTGTTCGGGGGCGACGGCGGCACCGCGGGCGGGGCGGCGGCCGCCACGGCCGGCGCCGCCGTGATCGCGACGGGAAGGCCGCCCAGCACCTTCAGGGCCACCCGCCGGGAAACGCCTTTCTTGACGTCGGGAGTGTCGCTCATGGCGCCTCCGTTAGAGGTTCCTCTTCTTGATCTCGTCCGCGATGTAGTCCGACGCGCGCCAGGCGACGGCCATGATGCTGAGCGTCGGGTTCTTGTCGGCGTTGGAGGCGAAGCAGCCGCCGTCGGTCACGAACAGGTTCTTCACGTCCCACGACTGGCAGAACTGGTTCAGGACGGAAGCCTTCGGGTCGTCGCCCATGGCGGTGGTCCCGACCTCGTGGATGATCTCGCCGCCCTTCTTGATTCCCCAGTCCTTCAAGGGAAGCTCGGGACGCCAGACCTGGCCGCCCATCGTCTCGATGAGCTCCCAGAAGGTCTCCTGCATGTGCCGGGCCTGGAGGATCTCGGCTTCGGCCCACTTCCAATGGAACCGCAGGACGGGGATCCCCCACTGGTCCACCACGTCGGGGTCGATCTCGCAGTAGCAGTCGTCGTTGGGGATCATCTCGCCGCGGCCCGAGAAGCCGACGAAGGCGCCGTACATCTGGCGGTACTTCTTCTTGAGGTCCGCTCCATAGCCGCCGCCCATGATGCGGTGGGCGCCGGAGAAGATGCCGGCGCCGGGCATTCCGCGCCCGCCCCACACCTCGATGTGATACCCGCGTGGGAACGGCATCTTCTTCTGGTAGTTCCACCACGGCATGTAGAGGTGCATCCCGCCGACGCCGTCCTCGTTGTGGGCGGGCCGTTCCATGAGGGCCGGGAAGAACCCCCCCACGCTGACGCCCACGGTGTCCATCAGATATTTGCCCACGAGGCCGCTCGAGTTCGCGAGGCCGTCCGGGAAGCGGCTGGACCGCGAGTTCAGGAGGATCCGGGCCGACTCGCACGCGCTGGCGCACAGGACCACGAGCCTGGCCTTCGCCTGCACCTCCTGCCGCGTCTTGCGGTCCACGTACGAGACGCCCGTCGCCTTGCCTTCGCCATCGGTCAGCACCTCGCGGCACATCGCGTCGGTGCGGATCTCGAGGTTCCCGGTCTTGAGCGCGGGCGGCAGCAGCACCGTCGGCGACGAGAAGTTGGAGCCGGTGGCGCACGAGCGGCCGCACTGGCCGCAGTAGTGGCAGGCCGGCCGGCCGTTGTGGTTCTGCGTGATGATCGAGAGCCGGCTGGGGATGCACGGGATGTGCAGCGTGTCGCTCGCCTGCTTCACGAGCAGCTCGTAGCAGCGCGGAGGCGGCGGAGGCATGAAGACGCCGTCGGGCGTGTTCTCCAGCCCTTCCTTCGTTCCGAACACGCCGATGAGGCTCTCGACCTTGTCGTAGTACGGGGCGACGTCCTCGTAGGTCATGGGCCAGTCCAGGCCCAGCCCGTCCCGGCTCCGCGGCTTGAAGTCGTACGGGCCCATGCGCAGCGAGATCCGGCCCCAGTGGTTGGTCCGGCCGCCGAGCATGCGCGAGCGCCACCACAGGAAGTCGGAGCCGCGCGCGGTCGTGTACGGCTCGCCGTCCACCGTCCACCCGCCGTAAGAAGCGTCGAACCAGCCGAAGGGCTTCTGGGGCGTGCTGCCACCCCGGAGCGGGGCGTCGTAGGGCCACTGGAACATCTTCGAGTCGCGGGCGGTGTCGAAGTTGGCACCCGCCTCGAGCATCAGCACCTTCGCGCCCGCCTGGCACAGCACCAGCGCCGTCAGGCCCCCGGCCGCTCCGGAGCCGACCACGATCGCGTCGTACACCTTCGGCTGTCGAAGGATCTGCATGCGCTCGGTCCTCCTACGGGGTGGTTGGCCGCGGCATTCTACGGGAACCCGAGTCCGGGCGGGTCATCTTGGCACACGCCCGCCGAAAAATCATGGGCGTACCCCGTCGACGGAGCTGACGAGCGAGCTATGACAATTGGAACGTGACGGTGACGGTCAGGATCACGGACACGGGGACGCCGTCCTTCAGCGTCGCCGTGTACCGCCATTGCCTCACGGCGTCGATCGCCGCGCTGTTGAGAATCGAAACGCCGCGCAGCAGCGTCACCTCGGTGACGCGTCCCTGCGGGTCGACCAGGCACTCCAGCACCACGTTCCCGTGCAGGTGGGCCGCCACCGCCACTTGGGGATAGATCGGATCCACGTGCCGGATCTTCTTCGGCTCCTTGATCTCGCCCCCCACTCGCACCGGCACGATCGGGGCGGGAGGTACGGCGACGCTCGCCACCACGCCCCCGACGATGCCGCCGGGCATGCCGCCGGGCACGCCGCCGGGCACGCCTCCCGGCACGCCGCGGGGCGCGTCTTCATCGAGATCGAGATTTCCGTGGCCTGTATCGGCCACCGCGGCGGCGGCTGGCTCCGGCACATCGGTGGGCGTATTGAACCTCGGCGCGGCGGGTGCGGGCCGGGCGCCGGGCCGCGAGGTCGAGCGCGGAGCCGCCGCGGCTCGAGACGCGGGTGGCGGCGGCGGCGGCATGGCCGGGGAGCCAGGCGCGACGAAGAACGCCCGCGTCTCCCGGACGGGCGTGGGCAGCGCCTCGGACCTGAGCAGCGGCACCACGACGAGAGCCACCAGCAGCGCCGCGTGGACCAGTACCGACGCCGGCCACAGCAGCCGAGCGGTGCCCGACGTCGAGCGCCGCGGAGCGCTCACCACGCGCGTCTCGATGCGCAGGTCCAGCTCGGGCGCGGTACCCACGACCGGGGACGACACGCGGCCCACGTCGCGAGCGTGATCGCGACGCGCCGGACTCTCGCGAATCTCGGCGAGCAACGCACCGAACGGAGATAGTGAGGATCGTGTCATCACCGTGTCCCTATACTCGAAGAGACGAATTCCACTTCCACCAAGTTCCGTCGGCTAGACTCCCCCCGTGAGCCGGCTGAGGCAGGAACGCGACGACATTGTGATCCTGGCCACAACCCTTTTCATCGTCCCGCTCACGTGGCTCCTCATCGGCTGGCGCTGGCCGCGCGCGGTATCCGGACACGACGGCCTCGCCAACCTCCTCGTCCTCCTCCAGGCCCTCGTCGACGAGAAGGGCGAGTGGTCGCGCCTGGCCTACCGCGCCGATCTGCTCGGGGGGATGAAGGTGCGCGACGCGGTCGGTCCCTTCCCTGTCTTCGGCCTGCTCGCCCGGCGCGGCCTCTCCCCGACCGCGATCCTCGACCTCACGACCTTCCTCCTCCAGGCCGTGATCGCGTTTCTGGGCGCCCGCGCCGCCGCCGGCCTCGCCACGGCCTGGTCGGGCCGCGACGCGCGCGTCGGGCCCATGCTGCACCTTGCCGGCGTGTGGGCGTGCGCGTTCGCACCCGTCCTCGGCTGGAAGATCGGGGCCGGCCACCAGACTCTGGTGACCGGGATGCTGCCGTTCCTCGCGGCGTTCGCCCTCGTCGTGGCCGCCGCCGCGGGGACGGCGACCGGCACGCTGGTGCTCGTGGCCACGGGCGCCCTCGCCGGGGGCGTGCTCTTCACCGGCCACCAGATGGTCGTCTACGGCGTGATCTTCGGGGGGCCGATCCTCGCGGGAACATGGTGGGCGCTGGGCCGGCGGGCGAGTGACCTCGTGCTACCCGGAGCCGCCGTCCTGAGCGCGGCCCTCCTCGCGCTCCCCGAGCTGTGGGGAGTGCTCGCCCACGCCTTCGGGTCCGACTCGCTCCGGGCCGTGCACGGCATGCGCATCACGTACAGCTATCTGACGGGCCAACCGCTCGACTGGCTGGCGTCGCTCCTCTGGGCGCGCGACGTCCTGCGCCCGAGCCAGCCCCAGATCCTCCATCACGAGATCAACAACCCGATCGGCCCGATGCTCCTGCTCCTCGCCCTCGTTCCCTGGCGTCGCGCGCGTGCGCTCGCCGTCGGCCTCGGCGCGAGCGCGGGGGCGGCCCTGCTCTTCAGCGTGAACGCGCATCCGATCTCCGATGCGATGCTCCTGCTGCTGCCTCCTCTCGGCAGCTTCCGCGTGCCCACCCGCGCGATCCTGCCCGCCCTGTCCGTCCTGCCGATCCTGGCCCTGGCCGCCGTCCTCCGGGAGCAGGATCGTCCGCGGCTGCGCCCGGCGCTGACCGGCCTGGGAGCGGTGGGGATCTACCTGGCGCCCGCACTGCTTCGCGAGCTGGCGGGATGGACGCTGGCGGCGGCAACCGCCTTTCGCCCGCGGCGTCTGGGCCGGCTGGCCGCGGTTCCGGCGGCGGCGGTCTTCACGATGCTGGCCGCGGGAGGCCTCGCGGCCTTCCGCGAGCGGGCCATCTCGTTCGACGCGTTCCCCGATGGCGACGCCCTCCTCGCCCGCGCGCGGCACCTCGGGGACGAGGCGCGGCGGGCACGGCCGGCCATCGGCTCTCCGCTGGTGCGCGTGAGCGCGTCGTTCGAATGGCCGGAGCTGCTCTCGAACACCGCGGTGGCGACCGGCCTCTCCAGCCTCGACGGCTACTACTTTCCCCAGAGGCGCCTCGTCGAGCTGATGTGCGCCACCCGTGGCCAGGCCTACCAGCCCAACTCGCTCCTCCTGCGCTTCCCGCCGGAGCGGCCTTCTTCCCGTGCTCTGTTCCAGCTCTACGACGTGGGCGGGCGGCTCGACGAGTCGGGCGCCGTCCGCCCGCTGATCGACACTGCGGGGCCGGCGTGGTTCGCCACGCGCGTGCGGCACGCGGAATCGTTCACGGCCCTCGGCCGCGAGCTCGTATCGCTGCGCGAGGACCTCGCCCTCCAGGCGCGGCGCACGGTGTGGCTCGTCGATGCCGACCCGAGGGTGGCCCGCGCGGCCCTGCCCGAGCCCGTCGACGTCCGATGCGCCGCGGCCCGAGTCGACGGCGTCGAGACGCCGGGGGGGACGACGATCGCGGTCGCGCACGTCTCGAGCCCGGCCGATTGCCCGCTGACCTTCGCGATGAACTACGCCGAGACGCTGCGGGCCGTTGCGCGCGGGAGCGACGGCCGGACGCGGGCGGCGGACGTCTTTCCGTCCTACGGCGCGCTGGCGGGTGTCTGGGTCCCGAAAGGCGCCTCCGAGGTACAGGTCACGGCGCACGTCGTGAGGCCACCGTGGCCGGGCCTGTGGCGCGCATTCGGCGTGGCCTTGCTGGCCTGGCAAACGATGTATAGTCCGCGCCGGCGCCGGCCATGAGCCTCCCGACGGGTGCGCACCGCCGCTACAACCCGCTGCTCGACGAGTGGGTTCTGTGCTCCCCCGGGCGCCTGCGGAGGCCGTGGCAGGGGCAGGTCGAATCGGCGCCGCCGGAGAGCCTCCCGTCCTACGATCCCGCCTGCTATCTGTGTCCCGGCAACACGCGCGCCAACGGCGCGCGCAACCCCGCCTACGCGTCGACCTTCGCCTTCGACAACGACTTCCCGGCCCTCGTCCCCGGCGCTTCGCAGGCGGCCGTCGAAGCAGCCGACGGAGTCCTGGTCGCGCGCACGGTCAGCGGACTCTGCCGCGTGCTGTGCTTTTCGCCCCGGCACGATCTGACGCTGGCCCTCATGCCGCCGGCCGAGATCCGGCTGGTCGTGGACGCGTGGGCCGACGAGTCGGCGCGGCTCGGGTCGCGGGACGACGTCGCCCACGTGCAGGTATTCGAGAACAAGGGCGAGATGATGGGCTGCAGCAACCCGCACCCGCATTGCCAGGTCTGGGCCACCGGCCACGTCCCCAGTCTCGCCACCCGCCGCCTTGCCGGCCAGCGCCGCCACTTCGAGGCGACGGGTTCCGACCTCCTCGGCGACTGCCTCGCCCGCGAGCTGGCCGACGGGGCCCGCATCGTGTGCGCCAACGAGCACTGGGTGGTGCTGGTGCCGTTCTGGGCCGTGTGGCCCTTCGAGACGATGATCCTTCCCCGCCGGAAGGTCGCGGACCTGCCGGGCCTCTCCGCCGAGGAACGCGCGGCGCTGGCCGACGCGCTCTCGCGGCTGAACGTGCGCTACGACAACCTCTTCCGCACCTCCTTTCCCTACTCGATGGGCTGGCACGCGCGGCCTACCGACGGCGCCGAGCATCCCTACTGGCGGCTCCACGCTTCGTACTACCCTCCGCTGCTCCGGTCCGCCACGGTACGGAAGTTCGTCGTGGGGTATGAGCTGACCGCGGAGGCGCAGCGCGACCTGACGCCGGAAGAGGCGGCCGAGCGCTTGCGGGAATCGCCGGAGCGCCACTACCGGCTCGAGGCGGCCCCGCGATGACGAAGGCCGACGCCTTCGTCGGTCTGGACGTCGGCACCAGCGGCGTCAAGGCCGTCGTCGTCGACGCTCGCGGGACGGTGAGGTCGTCCGTCACCACGCCGCTCACGTTGTCGACGCCACGCCCGGGATGGGCGGAGCAGCGGCCGCAGGACTGGTGGACCGCAGCCATCGCCTCGGTGCGCCGCGCCGTCCGGGCCGCCGAGGGGATGCGGGTCGCCGCGGTCGGCCTCTCGGGCCAGATGCATTCCTCCGTCTTCCTCGACGCGCGGGGGTCGGTGATCCGTCCGGCCCTCTTGTGGTGTGACGGCCGCACCACCACCGAGTGCCGCGAGATCACGGCGCGGGTCGGGGAGGACAGGCTGCGGGAGTGGGTCGCCAACGCCGCCCTCGAGGGCTTCACGCTGCCCAAGGTTCTCTGGCTGCGCACGCACGAGCCGGAGTGCTTCGCCCGTCTCGACAAGGTCGTCCTGGCCAAGGACTACATCCGCCATCGGCTCACGGGCGCGCTCGCCTCCGAGCCCTCCGACGCGTCGGGCACGCTGATGTACGACACGGCCCGGCGGCGCTGGAGCACGGAGATGATGGGCGCGGTCGGCCTGCCCATGAGCCTCCTCCCCGACCTCGGCGAATCGTCGGAGGTGCTGGGCCGGTTGAGCCCGGCGGCGGCGCGCCTCACCGGCCTCCTCCCCGGGACGCCCGTCGTGGGCGGCGGGGCGGACAACGCGTGCGGCGCCGCCGGCGTCGGCGTGGTCTCGCCGGGCGATGCCGTGGCGAGCTGGGGGACGTCGGGCACGGTCCTCGCTCCCACCGGAGAGCCTCGAGTGGACCCGAGCCTGCGCGCGCACACGTTCTGTCACGTCGTACCGCGCACCTGGTACGTCATGGGGGTGATGCTCTCCGCGGGCGGCGCCTTCGCGTGGTACCGCGACGTGATGGCGAAGGAGCTGAAAGGGCGCAAAGACGCGAACCTCGTCCTCAACCAGGAAGGGGAGAAAGTGCCCATCGGCGCGGGCGGCGTGACGTTCCTTCCCTACCTGCAGGGCGAGCGTACGCCCCACCGCGACGCCGGCGCCCGGGGCGCCTTCGTCGGGCTGAGCCTCGCCCACGGCCGCGCGCACCTCACCCGTGCCGTGGTCGAGGGCATCTGCTTCGGCCTGCGCGACTCGCTGTCGATCCTGCGTGGCCTCGGCCTCCCGATGGCACACCTCCTCCTCACCGGCGGCGGCGCGAAGAGCCCGTTCATCCGGCGGGTCCAGTCCGAGGTCTACGGCCTGCCCGTCGTGCGCGTGAACCGCGAGGAGGGACCGGCCTTCGGGGCGGCGTTGCTGGCTGCGGTGGGCGTGGGGGCTTTCGCGGACCTCGCCGCCGCCGCACGCGCCACGTTGAAGCGCCTTCCCCCGGAGCGCCCGCGGCCGGAAGCCCACCGCGCATACGAGGAGCCGTACCGGCGCTTCCAAGCCCTATATCCTTCATTGAAGCAATGGGGTGCCAGTGGCGCACCCCCTTGACGCCCGAGCGCAAGCGAGGACGGGCGAGGGCCGATTGCCTAGCCGTCGCCCAGCACGCGGCGGCCAGCTTCGAGGAGGCGCACGATCCTCTCCACGTCGTAGACGGAGCCCGCCCACGGCCCGCCGCTCGCCTCCTGCAGCGCCGCCCAGAGACGGGTGTCGTCGGGCAGGTCGGGATCGGGCGCCAGACCGGGATGCGGCGGCCGCGCGGCCAGCTCGTCGTCCGCGGGAACGAGGGTTCCATCCAATGCGGGCCGGACGAAATCGATCGACCCCTCGAGCCGGCGAGTGTCCACGACGACGCGCACGGCGTCGCCGTCGCGCAGCCGGCCGATCGGACCGCCCGACAGGGCTTCGGGGGCGACGTGACCGATGCACGGCCCGGTGGACACACCGGAGAAGCGCGCATCCGTCACCAGCGCCACCGTCCGCGCGAGGTCCAGGTAGCGCAGCGCCGCCGTGACCTGGTAGACCTCCTGCATCCCGGCGCCCCGGGGACCGAGGCCCGCGAGCACCAGCACCTCGCCGGGCTTCACCCGCTCGCCGCCCTGTCCCTTGATCGCAGCGATGGCGGCCTTCTCGCTCGTGAACACGTGGGCGGGACCGACGTGCCGGTAGACGCCGTCCGCCCCCACCAGGCTCGGATCGATCGCGGTGCTCTTGACGATCGCACCCTGGGGAGCGAGGTTGCCGCCGATGAAGCTCACCGTACTCGTGAGGCCGCGAGCGCGGGCCGCTTCCGGGGACATGATGACGTCGCCCGGGTCGACGCCGTCGGTCTCGCGGAGGCGCTCGCGAAGCCGGCGGCGGCGCGCGGAGCCCTCCCACCACCGGAGTGTGTCGCCGAGCGTCTCCCCGGTCGCGGCCCGGGCCGAGAGGTCGAGCAGCCCGAGGTTCCTCAGGTGCAGGAGTACCTCCGGGACGCCCCCGGCCAGGAAGACGCGCACGGTCGGGTGCGGGCCGTTGGGGAGCGCGTCGACGAGGCGGGGGACACGGGCGTGCACGCTCTTCCATTCCGCGAGCGTGGGAGCCCGCACGCCCGCCGCATGGGCGATCGCCGGCAAGTGAAGCAGGAAGTTCGTCGAGCCACCGAACGCGGCGAAGGCGGCGAGGGCGTTGCGGACGGCGCCTTCGGTGACCACGTCGCGCGCGGCCAGCCCCAGCGCCCGCTGGCGCAGGACGGCCCGCGCCGAGCGCCGCGCCCCGTCCCTCCAGATCGGCTGGCCGGACGGCGCGAGCGCGGTGTGCGGCAACGCGAGGCCGAGGGCCTCCGCGATCACCTGGGCGGTGGCGGCGGTCCCCAGGAACTGGCAGCCTCCGCCCGGCGAGGCGCACGCGCGGCAGCCGATCTCGGCCGCCTGCTCCAGCGTGATGCGGCCGTGCGCGAACCGCGCGCCCACGGTCTGCGCCTTGCCCGCGTCCTCGCCGTCGCTCGCGGGCAGCGTCACGCCGCCCGGCACCACCACCGCGGGCAGCGACCGGCACGCGGCGAGCGCCATCGTCATCGCGGGCAGGCCCTTGTCGCAGGTCGCCACTCCCATCACCGCCCGCCGCGTGGGCAGCGACCGCACGAGACGCCGCAAGACCATGGCCGCGTCGTTGCGGTAGGCGAGGCTGTCGAGCATGCCGCTCGTCCCTTGCGTGCGGCCGTCGCACGGGTCCGTGCAGAAGGCCGCGAAGGGGATCGCGCCCTGGGCCCTCAGCTCCTCCGCCGCGGCCTGCACGAGCAGGCCGACTTCCCAGTGGCCGGTGTGATAGCCCAGCGCCAGCGGCGTGCCGTCCGGGTTCCGGATCCCCCCCAGCGTGCTCAGGATCAGGACCTCGGAGCGCCCGAGCTCCGCGGGCGACCAGCCCATGCCCACGTCCTGCGACCAGCCGAAGACGTCGCCGCTCGGCCGGTCGAGCAGGTCGCCGGGCTTCAGGGGCAGGCGGCCGGCGGGACCCGGCTGCGACGCGGTCACGTCGAAGAGCCCTTCGTCCCCGGAGTCGAGGA
>QHVJ01000090.1 GCA_003222275.1 Acidobacteriota bacterium
CCTCGACCTCGCTAAGGAGAAGGCGAAGATCGGCAAGGGGGAAGAGGTGCGTCTGGTGATCCTGCCCGAGCGCAAGAGCCTGCTCGAGCAGCTGCTGGAGCGCCAGGACGACGGCGTGCAGACCGCGCTGCCCGCGGACGTGCGGGCCCTCCTGCGGTGGGCGTCCGCGCTCGGCGACGGCCAGCTCCTCGCCCGCCTGCCCTTCGACCTGCGGGTTTTCTAGCTCAGCTGCCGTGCTGCTGGTGCAGGCGCTGGATCCAGGCCTGCTGAGTTCCGCGGTAATCCTGGCCGTGGACCTGCTTGAAGGCCTCGTCGAGACTCCCCGTCTCGCCCATCGCGCGGAGCAGGTCGTTCATCCCTCCCATACCACGGTTGGCGATGAGGTATTCCACGAAGGAGAGGGCGTACATGTAGAACCCGACGACACCTCTCGCGCGGCCATCGGCGAACATCGTGAGCTCCGTCGGCGTGAGCTTCGTTGTGACGCGTTCACCTGTCATGTACTGAGCGATCCCCTCCTGGATGAACGGGGGGGCGATCCCGCGCGTGCGGTCGGCCACGAACGCATGAGTCAGCTCGTGGAGGAGCGTGCTGTCCATATCGGGGGTGAGATTGTGGGTTAGCCCTTGGATGGGGACGCGGATGCGGCCGTCCAAAAGGTCGTAGTTGCCTCCTGACCACGCGGGGGCACCATTGGCGTTGTAATAACCCTGGCTCGAGAAGAGGATGACGGGGATCGTGGCCTGCGGCCGGTAGTCGAGGGCGGACACGAGGGTCGCGTAATGGTGCTCGAGCGCGCGCAGGATCTCGCGCCCGATGTCCTCATGCTCCTCCCCGTCGTATCGAACGTGGAAGTGGGACAGGTCACGCTCCGTCATCCCGCGCTCGTCGGCCATGCCCTTCGACACGCGATCGAGCAGGGCCTGCGAGTTTCCGTCCGGGCGGATCCCGATCGCGGTGCGCAACGCTTCCGCGGCCTCCGTGTTACGGTCCTGGCGGATGAGCGCGTAGCCCAGTCCGTGCCAGGCGTCGCCGTTGCGAGCTTCACGCGTGATGGCGGCTCGCGCGGCCGCCTCGGCGCCCGCCCAGTCGCCCGCTTCCGACAGGACTCTCATGAGGGCCACGTACGGCCAGGCCGCCTCGGTCTGCAGCTCCGCCGCCCGCCGGAGCAGCGCCGCCGCGTCCCGGTGGCGGTGGACCCGCCGTTCGCCCTCGGCCGCGTTGAGCAGCGTCGCCTCCAGGAGGCGCTGCCCTTCGGCCGGATACCGGGCGTAGAGGCGCTCGGCGGCGGTCACGTCCGCGACGCTCACGTTCGGCTGGCGATGAGCCAGGGTCTCGAACTTCGCTCGGTCTTCGTCGGGCATTCCGCTCGCCGTGAGCGCGGCCGCCTCGGGAGGCGGAGCGAGCGCGATGGCCATCGTCGGCGGAGGCAACTCGGCGGCGGGAGGCGGGTTTTCGTGGGACGGGCGCAACTCGGCCGCGGGCGCCTTCGTGAGCGGAACGGGCGCGCGCAGGCTGCGCCATCCGGCGACGCCGCTCACGACGACGAGCACGGCCGCGAGCGCGTTGCCCCAGGGGAATGTGGACGGAGCGTCGTCGGAATCGACATCCGTCGCGACCGGTGCGGGGGCCGTCCGGGACCGGATCTTGGCGAAGATGACACCGCAGCGCGGACAGGCGACGGGCCCAGGGTTCGTCTGGCCGCAACGCGGGCAGCCGGCACTGCCGGCCGTGTCCGCGCTCGTCGGGGTCGTCGGCATGCTCGTCAAGGCAAGATGGTAACAGTCCCGGCCGTCGCATAGAATTCGCGCCGGTGACGAGTATCACAGTCGAAGCGACCGCGCCGACGCGCGTCGACCTCGCGGGCGGCACGCTGGACATCTGGCCCCTGTATCTCTTCCATCCCGGCGCGGTGACGGTGAACGTCGCCATCGATCGCAGGGCGTGGTGCCGCGTCGAGACGGAGGTGGACGGCATCCGCCTCGAGTCCAAGGACACGCTCGCCAAAGCGGAAGGGCGGACGGTTTCCGACGTCCTCGGCGCCGGAGGCTTGTCCCTGGCGGCCTATATCCTCCGCGCGTTGGGGATCGAGACCGGCTTGAAGGTCGTGACACACTCCCGCGTCCCGGCCGGCTCGGGGCTCGGCGGCTCTTCCGCGCTGGCGGTGGCGGTGGTGGCGGCCGCCGCCCGGGCCGTGGGCCGCGAGCTCGACGCGGATCGGATGTGGCCGGTGGTGCGCGACGCCGAGGCCCAGAACATGGGCGTCCCCGCGGGCATGCAGGACCACCTGGCGGCGATCCACGGCGGCGTGCTCGGCATCCATCTCGAGCCGGGCACGGTACGGGCGGAGCGCCTCGCCACCGATCCCGCGCGGGTCGAAGAGTGCTTGCTCCTGGTGGACGCGGGCGTGACGCGCTTCTCGGGGATCAACAACTGGGAGGTCTTCAAGGGGCAGATCGACGGAAACGAAGCCGTCCGCCGGTCGCTGCGCGAGATCGTGGCCGCCGCCCGCGGCCTGAAGGACGCCCTCGAGGCCCATCGCTACGACGAGGTCGTGCCGCTCATGGCCGCGGAATGGGAGGCGCGCAAGCGTCTCGCGCCCGGCGTCAGCAGCCCGGAGATCGACCGCATCGCCGCGGCCGCGCAGTCCGCGGGGGGCGCGGCGAAGGTGTGCGGCGCGGGAGGAGGGGGGATGGTCGCGGTGTGGGCGCCGCCCGGACGCCGCGAGGGCGTGGAGTCGGCGGTGAGGTCCGCCGGATTCAAGTCGGTGTCCTTCCGGGTCGATCTGAGAGGCCTGGAGGTCGAGTAGGGTATAATTTAGGTTTGCCGGAGAGGAAGAGGACACATCCATGGTTCAGGCGACGCAGCTCAAGCGCGGCATGTGCATCAAGCACGAGAACGATCTCTACCGCGTCGTGGAGGCCCAGCACAAGACCCCCGGCAACCTGCGCGGGCTGGTTCAGGCCAAGATCCGCAACCTGAAGAACGGTGCGATCAGCGAGCACCGCTTCCGATCGGTCGACATGGTCGAGCGCGCGATCCTGGACGAGACCGAGATGGAGTTCCTGTACCAGGACGGCGACATGTATCACTTCATGAACAACGAGACCTTCGAGCAGATCGGCCTCTCGAGCGAGGTGCTCGGCGACGCCGTCCCCTACCTGATCTCGAACATCAAGCTCAAGATCGAGATGTACGAGGGCCGCCCGGTCGGGATCGAGCTTCCGCAGACGGTAGACATGAAGGTCGTCGAGACGGAGCCGTCCATCAAGGGCGGGTCGGTCTCCAACGTGGGCAAGCCGGCCAAGATGGAGACGGGCCTCATCGTCCAGGTGCCCGCGTTCATCTCCGAAGGCGAGCGCATCCGCATCGACACCGAGAGCGGGGCCTACGTCGAGCGCGTGAAGTAGGGCCGCGCGCCCATGCACCAAGCCCCCCGCCCGGGCGCCGGCTGGGTGGAGGTCATCACCGGCAGCATGTTCAGCGGCAAGAGCGAGGAGCTCATCCGCCGCATCCGCCGGGCCCAGATCGCGCGCCAGAAGGTCCAGATCTTCAAGCCGCGGGTCGACGACCGCTACGCGGCCGACCACATCGTCAGCCATTCCGAGATGAAGATGCCGTCGCAGGTGGTCCGCTCGGCGCGGGAGATCCTCGACACGCTCGAGCCGGGCACCGAGGTGGTGGGCATCGACGAGGGCCAGTTCTTCGACCTTTCCCTGGTGGAGGTGGTGAACACGCTCGCCGACCGGGGCGTGCGGGTGATCGTGGCGGGCCTGGACCAGGACTACATGGGGCGGCCTTTCGAGCCGATGCCGCAGCTTCTGGCCGTGGCGGAATACGTCGACAAGACGCTCGCCATCTGCATGCGGTGCGGCGCTCCCGCCAACCGCAGCCAGCGGCTGGTGGCCGCCACGGATCGCGTCGTCGTCGGCGGCTCGGCGCACTATGAGGCCCGCTGCCGGCGCTGCTTTCATCCTGGGATGGAGCGTTCCGAAGAGTAACGGACAGGAGTCCCGGGCGGCCGACCCGCAGACCGGGGTCCTCAGCGCATCATGTTACGAGTCAAGTACCTAACTGCCCAATCTGCGGGTCGGCACGGCGATTGCTCGGTTTCTATGAGCTATGTCTGCGCCCCCACACGTGCCCATGGTGCGGTGCCGGCTCGATGGCCCGTTCGATGCCGTCGAGGCCCTCCGTTACATCCCGCTGGCCGAGTTCGAGCTGTGGCGCTACCTCATGGAGACGCGCCACGGCCGGCACGTCGCGATCGAGGAGGTCTCGATCTGGGTGCCGGAGGAGTCGGGAACCTGGAACTCGGGATTCGCGGCCGAGGAGCTGCAGCCGGTGGTCCGGCTGCGCCTGGAGCGGCCCGGCCCCCACGGCGTCGCCATCCCCATGGAGCGGTTCTTCCCGGCC
Source organism: Acidobacteriota bacterium (assembly GCA_003222275.1). Lineage (GTDB taxonomy): Bacteria > Acidobacteriota > Vicinamibacteria > Fen-336 > Fen-336 > AA32. Next base: position 4,417 of record QHVJ01000090.1, read on the forward strand.
GAGACATACCCGCAGGCCCAGGAGGCGCTTCTCGCCCACTTCGAGGAAGAGCCCTGCCGCGTGCTCGCGGCCACACCCGGCTATTTCGTTCCCCTTCGGGCGAGCGACCGCCGGGAGCGAAGGATCCACTCCGCGTAACGCCGCGCGTGCCGAGCGCCGCGGCTGCCCGTCCGTGATCCTCCTCGACGGGGCGCAGGGCGAAGGCGGCGGCCAGATCATCCGGGCCGCGCTCGCCCTCTCCGCCGCGACCGGCCAGCCGTTCCACATCACGCGCATCCGCGCCGGCCGGGTCCGCCCGGGCCTGCAGCCGCAACATCTGGCCGCGGTGCGCGCGGCCGCGATGCTGTGCGGCGCGAGCGTGGGCGGGGCCTTCGACGGGTCGCCCGATGTGCGCTTCGAGCCGGGACCGGTGCGGGCGGGGGAGTTCCGCTTCGAGATTGCGACCGCCGGGGCCCTCACGCTCCTCCTGCAGACGGTGGTCCTGCCGCTGGCGACCGCCTCGGAGCCCAGCCGCATCGAGGTCACCGGAGGCACGCACGTGCCGCGAAGCCCCTCGTTCCACTACCTGGCCCGGCACTGGGCGGCGGTTGCGGAGCGCCTGGGGCTGCACGCGCGCTTCGACCTGGCGCGGGCCGGCTTCTATCCGCCCGGCGGCGGGGAGGCGCGGGCGGAGGTGCAGCCGTGGAAGCGGCCCGCACGGCTCGTCCTGGAGAGTCGGGGAAGGCTGGTGGCGATCCGGGGAACTGCCGGTGCCGCCCGCCTGCCCGGCGTGGCCGAGCGCATGCAGCGCGCGGCCCGGGAGCGGCTGTGGGAGTCGCGCCGCCTCGAGTCGGCGTGGGAGGTGTTGGAGGTGCCGGCGCCGTCGAAGGGGTGCTTCCTCCTGCTGGAGGCGATCTTCGAGCACGGACGCGGCGCCTTCGGCCTGATCGGCGAGCGCCGGGTCCGGGCCGAGGCGTTGGGCGACCGCGCGGCCCGGCAGCTCCTGAAGTTCCTCGACTCCGACGAGGGAGCGGTCGATCCGCACCTCGCCGATCAACTCGTCGTGCCGCTCGCGCTCGCCGGCGGCGGCGGTCTCGTGACCACCCCGGAGGTGACGAGCCATCTCGAGACCGTCGCCGACGTCGTCTCCCGCTTCGGAATCCCCGCGCGGACGTGGGGCCGCCGCGGCGGAGCGGGCGGCGTCGAAGTCGGCCGGCTTGTTGACCCTCCGCGAAGCGGCAGATAGCATTAACGTTGGCGAGCACGGAGGAGGAGGATGCGATGGCGGGCCATGGCGCTCCTTCTCGTCGTCCTTCCCGGCGCCGGCTGCCTCGCGCGGCCGAAGACGATTCCCACAGTTCCCGCCCGGACGCTCCGGGCGGCGAGTCCCGACGAGGTCCTTGCGGCCTATGAAGCGTACGCCAACGGGAACGAGACACTCAGCGCCTCCGGCGACCTCGAGGTGCGCGATCTGAGAGCGGGTCGAGCCCGCAAGCTCGGCGTACGATTGGTGGCCAGCCGGGGGGGAAAGCTGTACCTGAAGGGCTCGGTGGCGGTGGTGACGGCCATGGAGGTCGTGGCCGACGGCCAGCGCTTCTGGTTCCAGGTTCCTGCCCGCAAGACCGTGTGGACGGGACTCTCCGGCGCGGCGCACCGCGCCGAGAGCGACGACGCCCCCTACTACGCGTTGCGCCCGTCCGACGTCACGTCCGCGCTGCTTCCCGAGCCGCTGGCCCCCGGCCGGGGCGACGCGGTGCTCTTCGAGGCCGACGGCGACAGCTTCGCCCTCGCCCTCGCCGCGCAAGGGGCCCGGGAGACGGCGCGGCGCCGCGTGTGGCTCGACCGCGAGACGATGCGCCCCTCCCGACTGCGCCGGTACGACGAGCGCGGAGAGCTGGTCTCCGAGGTGCGGATCGGGTCGTGGCAGGGCGACGCGCCCCGCCGGATCCAGATCGCGCGGCCCGCGGAGGGGTACGAAGCGATCCTCGACTTCGACCGGGTGGACCGCAACGTGCCCGTGCCGGCGCAGGCCTTCGTGCCCCGCACGCCCGCCGGCTACAAGCTCGTGGAAGTCAGCTCGATGACCGAGCGCGGCTGCCCTCCGCGCGAACGGGCGATAGGGGGTCTGGGGGGCCCGAAGGGGACCCCCAGCTTATTGAGCGAGCGCGGGATTTACTCCCGCGTGGGGGGTCTGGGGGGCCCGAAGGGGACCCCCAGCTTATTGAGCGAGCGCGGGATTTACTCCCGCGTGAGCGAATGACGGACGACGCCATCCTCAGGACCGAGGACCTCCGCATGGTCTACCACGTCGGGACCGTGGAGGTCTTCGCCCTGCGCGGCGTGGACGTCCAGGTCCAGAAGGGGGAGTTCGTTTCCATCGTGGGTCCGTCCGGGTGCGGCAAGTCGACGCTGCTCCACCTGCTCGGAGGGCTGGCCCGGCCGACGTACGGGCGGATCTTCGTGGACGGAGACGAGATCTCGGCCGCGGCGGACGCCGAGCGCACGCGGATCCGCCGGGAGAAGATCGGCTTCGTGTTCCAGCGCTTCAACCTCCTCCCGACGCTCACCGTGAAGGGCAACCTCGAGATCGCCTGCCAGATCCAGGGCAACGGCCGCCCTTCGAAGGAGCGGGTGGCCGAGGTGCTCGACCGGGTGGCCCTGCCGCACAAGGCGATCATGAAGCCGCTCGACCTGTCGGCCGGCGAGCAGCAGCGCATCGCGATCGCGCGCGCGCTCATCAACTCGCCGGCGATCGTGCTCGCCGACGAGCCGACCGGCAACCTCGACTCCCTGAACAGCGCGATGATCCTCAACCTGTTCCGGGAGCTGAACCAGCGGACCGGCCAGACGATCATGATGATCACCCACAACCACGAGGCGGCGGCGGTCGGACACCGGATCATCGAGATGCGGGACGGACGGGTCGTGAGCCACGGCATCGTTCCGCACCTGGTGACGGGGGCGGGGACGTGAGCGGGAACGCGAGCGGCCTGTCGCGGCGCGCCCGACTGCTGCTGTGGGACTACGAGCGCGGCTCGGTGCCCTACGACGTGCTCTGCCTCTTGCTCTTGATCCTGGTGTTCGCGGTGCCTCCGGGGTGGTGGGGAGATCCCATGACGGCGCACCCGTGATCGTGTTCTCTCTGGTGACAATACTGACCATCGGCCAAGGGGGGTCTGGGGGGGCCCAAGGGACCCCCCAGCTTGATGAGCGAGCGCGGATTCACTCCGCGCGAGCGGCAGATGCGGTGTTGCGGTCGCTCGAGAAGGCGGGCCGGGTCCTCAAGACGATGAAGGCGGGCTTCGTGGAGACGAAGGTGCTCGTCCTCCTGAACGACAAGGAGGAGACGCGCGGGGACGTGATGCTCCAGGTGCCCGGGCGGCTCCGGTGGAACTACACGTCGCCGCAGCCCAGCGTCATGATGATCAAGGACGGTACCTTCGCGCGGTACATTCCCAAGAGCAAACAGGTGTTCCGGGGGCCGGCCAAGGGCGAGGCCGACCTCCTCGTGGGCTTCGGGCCGGGAGCGGCGGGACTCGGCAAGAAGTACGAGGTCACCCTCGTCGGCAAGGAGACCGTGGATGGCGCGCCGGCCTGGGTCCTGGACCTGAAGCCGCGGGCGGGAGAGGCGTCGGGACTGTTCTCGGCGATCCGCCTGTGGATCGACGAGGGCCGTTCCATCCCCGTCCAGACGCGGCTCACCGAGCCCACCGGTGACCACACGACGATCCGCTTCGAGAAGGTCGTCATCAATGGCGCCCTGCCCGCGGGCGCCTTCGACCTGAAGCTTCCCCGGGACGTGGTGGAGGTGAAGTGAAGGCAGGGGCGGCCGTCCTGGGGGCGACGCTGCTGTTGGCGGGTCCGCTGCGTGCGCAGGAGCCGCCGCCCGTGGATCCGAGCGACCTCATCAACACGCTGCTCGGGGGCCTGCTCGGTTTCAAGGACATCACCGGCCCCGAGCTGCAGACCGAGGTTGCCGAGGTCGGGGGAATCCCGTTTCGGTCCGACGTACCGCTGCGCTACCTGACCCGGGCCGAGCTGTCGCGCTACCTCAAGGAGGTCCTGGACGACGAGTATCCCGCCGCCCAGGCCCGCGCGGATCAGAAGACCCTCGTCGCCTTCGGCCTGCTCGCCCCCGGCACCGACCTGCGCGGCGTGCGGGCGCGCCTGCTCGAGGAGAACGTGGCCGGCTTCTACGACGAGCGCCCGGGCAAGAAGCAGCTCTACGCGGTGAGCGAGGATCGCCGTCTCACGCCCACGAACCAGCTCATCCTCTCGCACGAGCTGCGGCACGCCCTGCAGGACCAGTACGCGAACGTCCACGACGCCATTCCCGCGAGCGTGGGCGACTTCGACGACCGCCGCATCGCCTACCTGAGCCTCCTCGAGGGCGACGCCACGCTCGTGATGGAGCGCTTCCTGCTCCGCCGGGTGCCCGGCATGGAGGACGGCGAGCTGTCCGGCCTCTCCATGCCCACGCCCGCCGTGCCCGGCGCGCCGAAGGTGCTCGCCGACCAGCTCGTGCTGCCCTACGTCGTGGGGCGGGATTTTGCGCGGGCGGTGTGGCAGAGGGGCGGGTGGGAGGCGCTCAAGGCCGCGTGGTCGCGGCCTCCGGATTCGAGCGAGCAGGTGCTGCACCCGGAGAAGTTCTTCGCGCGGGAGGCGCCGCAGCGCGTCGACGTCGCGTATCAGCCGGCGGGCGGCACGATCGTGAACGAAGGCGTGCTCGGCGAGATGCTGACGCGGACGCTGCTCGGCGAAGGCTCCGACGCGGCGGCCGCCGGTTGGGGGGGCGACCACTTCCGCGTGTGGGACGTGGGCGGCCAGAGCCTGCTCGTGTGGCGATCGGTGTGGGACGGGCCCGCGGACCGGGCGGAGTTCAAGCAGGCGCTGCTGGCCCGGTTGACCGTCGAGCGGGCGCCGTCGGGGGAGCGGGGACCGTTCCGTTTGTTTGGCGGCCCGCGGTCGCGCTTCGCAGTGGGGGAGGTGGCAGGAGGGATCGTGCTCGTCTCCTCCGACGACGATCGTGCGTTCGACGCCGCTCTCGCCGCGCTCGCGCGCCCTTGACAGCCTCGGTAGCCACCCAGATAATGCCCGCGCAGTTCATACAAAGGGCCGTCGCTGTTGGAGTGCCCGCGGGAAGGACCTCCTTACCGTCCTCGAGGGATTGATTCCGAGAGGGCGGTATGTCGATGATGAGTCCTTCCGAGGACGCGGCTCTTCGGCGCCCGTAGGGCGCCGTTTGGATTGAGGAGGACTATGGCCACGTCTGTGCCGCCCCCGCCGCCGCTGCCTCCGACTGGCTCGGCCGGACCGACCAACCTCGGCTTGGCCCCCAACGTCGGCGCCCTGCTCTGCTACGTGCCGTGCTGCATCGGGCTCATCTTTTCAATCGTGGTGGCCATCGTGGAGAAGCAGAGCCGGTACCTGCGCTTCCACGCCTTCCAGAGCCTCCTCTTCCACGCGGCTCTCGTCGTGTGCTGGGTCGGGCTGACGATCGTCGGGTTCATCCTCGGCGCCATCCATCTGGGCTTGATCATGATCCCGATCCAGCTCCTGGTCGGCCTCGCGGTGCTCGGCCTGCACATCCTCCTGATGATCAAGGCCTACAACAACGAGCAGTACGAGCTGCCGACCCTCGGCGCGATGGCGAAGAACTGGGTCTAGGTCGCCCCTGAAAAAGATTCTCCGGCGCGAGCGTCCGGCGCGCGCAGCGGAGCGCGACGCATTCGGTGTTTCAGAGCGCCTGCTCCACGAGCAGGCGCCCGTTCCCGTCCAGACGGATGACCGAGCCCGGCGTGGCGCTCGGCAGCATCACCTCGTAGAGCGTGCGGTCCTCGACCAGGGTCGGAGTCAGCTCGCCGCTCCACGTGATGATGGAGCTCGAGGGCACCGACACCGGCAGCTCCGGAGCGACGGCCATCGGTAGGGGCTTGCCCGTCACCGAGAGCGCCACCATCCCTCGCCCTTCCAGGGCGAGGAACTCGAGCCCGCCGTCGCCGACGGGGACGTAGCGCGGGTTGAGCTGCTCCTCGCACGCGAGCAGGTGGGCGGGCTCGACGTGGATCACCTCGTTTTCCACCTGCATGAACGTGATCTGGCGGTCCTTGTCGGTGAGGATCACCTTGCCGGTGCCGGTGACGATGACGAGCGCGGCGTGGCCGTCCGGCCGCTTGTCCTTGACCCAGAAGGTCAGGTGGCCGCCGTAGGAGTAGATCGTGCCCTGCTTGATGTAGACCTTGCCGGAGAACTCGACCTCCATGAGATTGTTGTCGAGGGCACGGAAGCCGTGGTGCAGGCCGGGGGGCAGCGTCTGCGCCGTGGGCGAGGCGTCGGCCGGCGGGGAGGCGGCCGCTGCCGCCCCCGACAGCCGGAAGCGGGCGGTGTCGGTGCGCACCGGCTTGGGCGCGCCATCGGCGAGCAGGCTGTCGCTCACGGGCTGCAACGGCCGGCCGGGCGCGAGCGTGTCCTCGTTACGGCGCCGCAGCGCCTCGCGAACGTCGCGGGCGTTGAACTCGGCGGTGTCGTCGCTCGCGGGAGACGACGTGAGCACTCCCCCGGGCCGGGCCGGCGACGTCGCGGCGATCTTGTCCTCCACCCGCCGCACCATGAGGTTGGCACCCGCCTGCCGGTACTGGTAGATGGCGTCCTGGTACTGGTGGAGCCGCTCGTAGATCGAGCCCAGGTAGAAGTTGATCTTGGGGTTGTCGCGCGTCAGCTCCAGCGCCTTCAGGAACGCCAGCTCGGCTTCCTCCAGGCGGTTGAGCTTGAAGTAGATGAGGCCGAGGTTGTAGAAGAGCGTGTGGGCCTCGGGGCTCTCGGCGGTGAGCTTGCGGTAGACCTCCTCCGCCTTCTCGAGCTTGTCCTGCCGGAAATAGACGAGCCCGAGGAGGTTCAGGACCCGCTGGTCGCGGGGCCGAAGCAGGTACGCTTCCTCGAGCTCGCGCTCCGCGTCCTCGAAACGCCTCTCGTCGTAGAAGGCCTTGCCCTTGTTGAAGTGCGTGAGGAAGAGCCCCTGATCGAACGGGGCCCGGGGCGAGGGCTCGCGCATGCGCGCCTATCTTAGTCCAGGGCGCGGATCATCGTGTAGACGATACCCTCCGAAGGCGGGGACTGCCCGACGTGGACGACACCGCTCGCGTCGGTCCACTTGTAGAAGACACGCGGGCGCGCGGGAGTGACCCGGGCCGGCCGCGACGGCGCGGCCGCGGGTCGGCGGGCCGCGCTCGGGCTGGGGGCACGGATGCTCGCGATGGCGGCGTCGAGGCCGCCGGCGGTCGGCGTGAAGAACGAGGCTGCCTGCACCGGGGGCATGAGCGCGGAGGTGAAGCCGGACAGCAGCGCTTGCACCTTCTCGACGTAGCCGCGCGTCTCGCGGTAGGGCGGCACGCCCTTGTAGCGCACCACGGCGTTCTCGCCGGCGTTGTAGGCGGCGGCGGTCAGGGCCACGTCGCCCTGGAACATGTCGAGGAGCTGGCGCAGGTAGCGCACGCCCCCGAAGATGTTCTGCCGCGGATCGAGCGCGTTGGCCACGCCGAGCCGGCGCGCGGTGTCGGGCATCAGCTGCATCAGCCCCTGCGCGCCTTTCGAGGACCGGGCGAGAGGATCGAACTCCGACTCCACCTGGATCACCGCGCGCACGAGCTCGCTGCTCACGCCGTGGAGCGTCGCGGCGGCCTCGATGTGCTGGTTGAACTCCCCGTTGTAGTTGGGGCGGAGGCGGAACGCGGCCGAATGGATCAGCGTGCCCTTGCCGATGTAGGTCAGCCGGAAATCACCGGCGTCGGGGACGTTCGTGGCCTCGACGGTGCCGTTCGAGTTCCGGCGCGTGTAGATCTGCGCCTCGGCGGAAACGGCCGTCATGCTCATGGTGGCGGCCAGTACACCGGCCCCCGCCATCCCCATGCGGCGATCCCCCCGCCGGCGGCCGGCCCCGGCCCGGGACGCCGCGCGCCGCTCGCCTTGCCGCCGTTCTGCGACTCGACGTTCCACTTGGTCCCACATAGTACTCTCTCGGAGGAACTTACGCCAGTGAGGGATCCTACGTGGACTTAAGCATGTCTCGTGCCATCTCCCCCGCCTTCTGGCGCAGAGCGTCCACATCGGCGGGGGTCACCCCCCCTCCCTGGGCGAAGTCGGGCCGTCCACCGCCGCGCAAGCCGAGGCGTTTCATCAGTTCCGGAGCCGTGATCCTACCCTTCAGGGACTCCGACACCGCAGTGATGACGTGCACCCCATCCCCTTCCACCGAGGACGATAAGACGACGAATGGCTGGTCGCGGTGCTTGTTCCTGAACTCGTCTACCACCGCGGCGTGGGCCCTCTTGTCCAGCTCGAACCGGGGCGTCCAGACGTGGACGCCCGCGACCTCCTGCAGGTCGGAAGCCGATCCCTCGGCCCCGCCGGTGGCGATCTTCCGCTTGAGGCGCTCGTTCTCCCGCTGCAGGTTCTTGATCTGGTCGCGCAGCTTTGCGTACTCGTCCACGAGGCTGCGCCGGTCGGTCTTGGCCGTCTCCTCCAGCTCCTCGAGGATTCCCTGGTCCTGCTGTGCGCGTTGCCGGGCCGCCTCGCCGGTGATGGCTTCCACCCTCCGCGTACCGGCGGAGATGCCGCCTTCGTGGGTGAACAGGAACAGGCCGATCTGGCCCGTATGGCCCACATGCGTGCCTCCGCAGAACTCCTTCGAGAAGCCGGGGACCTCCACGACCCGCACCTTCTCCCCGTACTTGTCGCCGAAGAAGGCGAGCGCACCGTAGGCCAGCGCGTCCTCACGGCCCATCACCTTCGTCTGCAGCGCCGTGTCCCTCAGGATGACGTCGTTCACGCGGTTCTCGATGTGGCGCAGCTCCCGCGGGCTCAGCGTCTGGAAATGGCTGAAGTCGAAGCGCAACCGGTCGGGGGCCACGAGGCTTCCCGCCTGCTTGACGTGCGTGCCGAGCTGCTCGCGGAGCGCGGCGTGCAGCAGGTGGGTGGCGGTGTGGTGGCGCATCGCGCCCGAGCGCAGGCCCTCGTCCACCTGGATCCGCACGGCCATGCCCGGCTCGAATCCGCCGCCGGTGACCTTGACGTGGTGCACGTAGAGTCCCGGAACCGGGATCAGGCAGTCGGTCACCTCCGCGGCGGAGCCGCCGGAGGAGAGCCAGCCGTGATCACCGACCTGGCCGCCGGACGCGCCGTAGAACGGCGTCCGGTCGAGGATCACTCCTCCTTCCTCTCCGGCCTCGAGGCGCCGGACGAGCTTCCCTTCCTTGAGCACGGCCAGCACTCGTCCCTCTTCCAGGACGAGGGACTCGTAGCCGACGAACTCGGTCTTTCCCTTCTCGAGGAGGCCGAGATAGACGGGATCGCCCGTCACCGCGCCCAGCTTGCTCGACTGCCGCGCGCGTTCCTGCTGGGCCTGCAGCTCCCGCTCGAATCCCTCCCGGTCCACGCCCAGACCCTTTTCCCGCGCCAGCTCCTCGGTGAAGTCGAGCGGCAGCCCGTAGGTATCGTAGAGGCGGAACACGTCGGCGCCGGGGATCCTTCCCGACGCGGCGTGGCGCGCCGCCACCTGCTCGAACACCGCGAACGCCTGCTTGAGGGTCGTCCCGAACCGCTCCTCTTCGGCGCGCACGACGCGGGAGACGGTCTCCGCGTGCGTGAGCAGCTCGGGATACGCCCCCCCCATCCTCGCCACCACCACCTGGACCAGCTCGTGGAGGAACGGGCCGTCGACGCCGAGCTTCTTCCCATGGCGCATCGCCCGCCGCATGATCTTGCGCAGGACGTAGCCGCGGCCCTCGTTGCCCGGCATCACGCCGTCGGCGATCAGGAACGTCATCGCCCGCAGGTGGTCGGCCACGACGCGCAGCGAGACGTCGCCGTCGGTCGACGCGCCGTAGCGCGTGCCGGCCCGCTCGGCCACCGCCACGATCAGCGGCTGGAAGAGGTCGGTGTCGTAGTTGGAGAGCTTGCCCTGGACGACGGCGGTGATCCGCTCCAGGCCCATGCCGGTGTCGATGCACGGGGCGGGCAGGGGAGTGAGCCGGCCGCTCGCATCGCGGTCGTATTGCATGAAGACCAGGTTCCAGACCTCGAGCCACCGGTCGCACTCGCACTCCACGCCCCGGCACGTGCGGCCCGCCGTCTCCTCGGCGCAAGGGAGGGCGTTGCCCTGGAAGAAGTGGATCTCCGAGCACGGCCCGCAGGGCCCCGTCTCGCCCATCGCCCAGAAGTTCTCCTGGGCGCCCAGCTCCAGGATCCGGTCCTCGCGGACGTGCGCCTTCCAGAACCCGTGCGCCTCCACGTCGCGCGGCACGCCCTCTTCGCCCTTGAAGATCGTCACCTGCAAGCGGTCCTTCGGGAGGCCGAAGTCGCCGGTGAGCAGCTCCCATGCGAAGGCGATCGCCTCCTTCTTGAAGTAGTCGCCGAAGGAGAAGTTGCCGAGCATCTCGAAGAAGGTGTGGTGCCGGGCGGTCACCCCCACGTTCTCGAGGTCGTTGTGCTTGCCGCCCGCCCGCACGCACTTCTGCGACGAGGCCGCGCGGGTGTAGTCGCGCTTCTCCTTGCCGAGGAAGACGTCCTTGAACTGGTTCATCCCCGCGTTCGCGAACAGCAGGGTCGGATCGCTCTCGGGCACGAGCGACGAGCTGCGCACCACGCGGTGGCCGCGGGCCTGGAAGAAGGCCAGGAAGGCGGCGCGGATCTCGTCCGCGGTCATCGCCCGGCCCGTCCCCTTCCCTCGCGTATCCACTTGGGTGCTCACAATCCCTCCTTCTTGAGCTGGGGGGTGCTAGCCGCGTACCCCCCAGACCCCCCGCCCGCGTCTTCCGTGGCGTCGAATTCAATTCGACGCCACTGATCCAACCGGTCCGCTACGCGGCCCCGAGGGGAGTGAATCCCGCTCGCTCGCGGCCGTTATTCCTCGCCCGACTCGCGGGCGTCATCCGGCTCCGCCAGGTCTTCCAGGCCCTCCCGCCAGCGGGGCCACAAGGCGGCCAGCCGGTCGCGGGTCAGCCCGGCGGGAAAGCCCCGCCGGAGCAGGAAGGCCCACAGCTTGCGAATGCGCTGGACCGGCTCGTCCCGGCCGTGGTTGCGCCAATAGCGCCGGGCCGCGTCTTCCAGAGCCTCGGCCTCGGAGACGTCCCGCAGCGCCTCGGCGACACCCGTCTCGATTATCGCCCGAGACACGCCCCGGGCCCTAAGCGCCTGCCGGACGCGATTCCGACCCAGGCCGTGGTGCGCCACGCGGCTGGTGGCGAAGCGGGTGGCAAATCCCTGGTCGTCCAGGTACTTCTCGGCGCGGAGCCTTTCCAGTGTCGCCGCGACCACCGGTCCGGCAAAGCCGGCGCGCAAGAGCGCGCGCCGCAGCTCGGCCTCGGAGTGGTCCCGGTGAGCCAGCCGGCGCAGGGCGCGCTGGCGGGCGAGGCGGGGGGAGAGCTCGGGCGGGTCCTTGCGCTTCACTCCATGTCGAAGGACTGCATCGTTTTCTCCATCTCCTCGGCGGCCAGGTCGGAGGTGGACTGGATGCCCTGGATCTTCAGCTTGAACTCGTCGGGGTTGCTCGCGCGGCGGAGCGCCTCGTCGTAGCTGATGAGCTCCTTCTTGTAGAGCTGGAAGATCGACTGGTCGAAGGTCTGCATCCCGTACTGGCTGACGCCGGCGGCGATGGCCTCGTGGATGAGCTTGGTCTTGTCCTTGTTGATGATGCAGTCGCGGATGAACGGGGTGGCGATCATCACCTCCACCGCGGGGACGCGCCCGTGGCCGTCGGCCCGGGGGACGAGGCGCATGGAGATGACCGCCTTGAGGACGCCCGAGAGCTGGAGCCGGATCTGTTTCTGCTGGTGGGGAGGGAACACCGAGATGATGCGGTTGATCGTCTCGGTCGCGTCCAGGGTGTGCAGGGTCGACAGCACCAGGTGGCCGGTCTCGGCGGCGGTGATGGCGGTCTCGATCGTCTCGTAGTCGCGCATCTCACCGACCAGGATGACGTCGGGGTCCTGGCGCAGCGCGCTCCGGAGCGCGGAGGCGAAGCTGCGGGTGTCGACCTCCACCTCGCGCTGGTTCACGATCGATTTCTTGTCGCGGTGGAGGAACTCGATCGGGTCCTCGATGGTGATCACGTGCTCGGTCCGCTGGGAGTTGATGTAGTCGACCATCGCGGCCAGCGTCGTGGACTTGCCGGAGCCGGTGGTCCCCGTGCAGAGGATGAGGCCCCGCTGCTCCTGACAGATCTTCTCCAGCACCATGGGCAGCCCCAGCTCGCGCACGGTGAGGATCTTCACGGGGATGACGCGCAGCACGAGGCCGACGGTGCCCCGCTGCTGGAAGACGTTGCAGCGGAAGCGGCCGAGGCCGGGCACCGAGTACGCGATGTCGATCTCGAGGTTGTCCTTGAACTTCTGCTTCTGGCGGTTGCTCATGATGGAGAACGCCATGGCGATGGTGTCCTCCTGCATGAGCCGCTTGGTCTCGACGAGCGGGATCAGCTCGCCGTTGATGCGCAGCACGGGGTGGGACCCCACCTTGAGATGGAGGTCCGACGCCTTGCGCTCCGAAGCGATCTTTAGAAGATCGTTAATATGCATACGTCTCTTCGCCCCCTCCGGGTCGGCCGCGGCCTAGCCGGCGCTGGTCTTGCGCCGGCCCACCGCTTTCGCCGCCCCCACCTCCGGCACGAACGTGAGCCACGAGAACTCGTCGGGCACCCGGCACTCGAT
>QHVJ01000594.1:0-554 GCA_003222275.1 Acidobacteriota bacterium
GCTCCCCCCGGAGCGCACCTCGCGCATCTGTCGGCGCCCGGCGGCCTCGACCACGACGCGCGCGCCGATCGCGAACGGGTTCGTGCCCTCCTTCTTCAACTGAAAGCCGACCCAGTGGTGGCCCGTGCGCTGGCGGTTCTCGAGCACCGTCGGCACGTCGTCGATGTTGCTGATCACCAGGTCGAGGTCGCCGTCGTTGTCGAGGTCGCCGACGGCCAGCCCGCGGCTGGACCAGGCGCGCTGCAGCCCGCCCCCCGCGGTCGCGGACACGTCTCGGAACGTTCCCCCCTCGTTCAGGAAGAACTGGTTCTTCTGCTTGTACGTCTCCTTCAGGCCCGGAGACTCGTCGACCTGCGGATAGATGTGGCCGTTGGCGATGAACAGGTCCAGCTTACCGTCCAGATCGGCGTCGAAAAGCGCCGTGCCCCAGCCCATCGGCTCGAAGGTCGGGGCGGCCAGGCCGGCCTGCTGGCTCGCATCGGTGAAGAGGCCGCGGCCGAGGTTGCGGTAGAGGGTCTTCGTGTCGTGCGCGAACGTCGTGAGCACCAGGTCCA
>QHVJ01000594.1:798-4683 GCA_003222275.1 Acidobacteriota bacterium
CGAACGTGCCGTCGCCGCGGTTCTCGTAGTAGACGTCGGCGGCGCCGGGAAACCCCACGGGTCCGGCCATCACCTTGGGACCTCCCCTCCACGTCAGCGTGCGCTGGGCGCGAACGACCTGGTCCCAGGTCACGTCGGCATAACGAGCCACGTAGAGGTCGAGGTGCCCGTCTCCGTTGGCGTCGAAGAACGCGCAGCCCGTGCTCCAGCCGCCGCCCTCTACGCCCGCGGCCGCCGCCACGTCGGTGAACGTCCCGTCCCCGTTGTTCTTGAAGAGGAAGTTGGGCCCGTAGTTCGTCACGTAGAGGTCGATCAGACCGTCGCCGTTGAAATCCCCGGCGCAAACTCCGTTTCCCCACGCGGCGGCGTCCAGCCCCGCCTCGTGGGCGACGTTCTTGAACTTCAAGCCGCCGAGGTTGCGGTAGAGGGCGTTCGGATGGGGAATGCGCTGCCGCTTGTCGTCGAGCTCGAAGGCGCTGACGGCGTAGATGTCCAGCCGCCCGTCGTTGTCGAAGTCGACGAGGGCGATGCCGCTGCCCCCCGACTCGAGGATGCTGTCCTTGGTGCGCCCTCCGCAGAACGTCTTCTCCGTCAGCCCCGGCACTTCCTCGAACTGCACGGGAGAAGGCCCGCCCGTCGAGGGCGGGGCCTCCGGCGGCGGGCCCATCGCCGATGCGTGGCCCCCGTAGGCCGGCTCCTGGACCTTGGTCTGGCTGTAGCTGCCCTGAAAGGACAAGTCTTCAGGATGGCCCGCGCGCAGGACGGCCTCGAGCCGTTCGAGCAGCCGCAGTGAGGCGTCGGGCGAGAAGCCGGCCGGCGGCGCCTGCGCTCGTTTCCGCAATTCGGTCGCCGCGATCGTCAGCTCTTTCTTCATCTCGGGAGCGACGACGGCCTCCGTTGCGAGCGAATCGATGCGCTGCGCCGCCTCTTTCAGGAGACGCGAGAATTCAGCCCGCTTTCCGCCGGCTGCCGCCTGCGCGGCCCGCTCGAGCCGCAGGCACGCTTCCTTCTGCGTCTCGAGGCCGCGCTGCGTGTCCGCGAGCGTGCCCAACCCCAGGAACAGGAAGCCCACGGCGAAGAGGCTGAAGCGGGGGAAGGGGTGACCCATGCTGGCCCTGACGAGCCAGCAACGGTATCACGGTGGCCGGCCGCCGCGGCGAGGTCGGCGCCGCGGGATCAACGTTGACGGGGCCGGGGCGGGGGCGTAGCGTCTGCCCGCAGGCGAGACCCTTGGTGAGGTAGCGGCGATGGCCGGGCTCGACCCGGAGGATTTCGTCGGGACCGACCGGTTCCAGATCGAGGAGCGCCTCGGCGCGGGCGGCTACGGCGTCGTGTACCGGGCGGTCGACCGGCAGCGGAACGTCCTCGTCGCCCTCAAGACGCTGCGACACGTCGCGGCCACGGCGCTCGTGCGCTTCAAGCAGGAGTTCCGGGCCCTCGCCGACGTCTCGCACCCCAACCTCGTGACCCTCTACGAGCTTTCCTCCTGCGACCAACAGTGGTTCTTCACGATGGAGCTGGTCGAAGGGGTGAACTTCCTCTGGTACGTCCGCGGCGAGACATACCCGGCCGAGTCGGGCTCGACGAGCGGGCTGTCGCCGTGGATCAGCTTCCGGCCGGACCGCGTCTTCGAGCCCCCGCACGGCGAGACGATGGCCGCGATCCCCGCCGAGCCCGCACCTGACGTCGGCGACGTCGAGGGGGCTCCGCGGGGGGAGCTGAACCTGCCCCGCTTGCGACGCGCGCTGCCGCAGCTGGCCGAAGGCGTGCTGGCCCTGCACGACGCCGGAAAGCTCCACCGGGACATCAAGCCGTCGAACGTCCTCGTCACTCGCCAAGGGCGCGTGGTGCTCCTCGACTTCGGCCTCGTCGCGGAGCTCGACACGCCTCATACGCATACGATGGATCAAAGGGGAACGCCGGCGTACATGTCGCCTGAGCAGGTGGCGGGCCTTCCGCTCACGGAGGCCAGCGATTGGTACAACGTCGGGGCCATGCTCTACCAGGCGCTCACCGGCCGACTTCCGTTCTCCGGTCCCGCGCCCGAGGTGATGCGGCGGAAACAGGAGGGCGAGCCGGCGCCGCCCCATGAGCTCACCCCCGGCGTCCCGCGCGACCTCGACGAGCTGTGCCGGGACCTGTTGCGCCGGGATCCGGCCTCCCGGCCCGCCGGGCGCGAGGTGCTCCGGGCGCTGATCGGATCGTCCGCCGCGATCCTGGCCCCGTCCCTTCCCCCGGGCCCCGCGCTCTTCGTCGGCCGCGAACAGCATCTGGCGGCGCTGCGCGATGCGTTCCAGACCTCGAAAGCGGGACGGGCCGTCATCGTGGCGGTCCACGGCGGCTCCGGGATGGGCAAGAGCGCGCTCGTCAGGCGCTTCCTGGTGGAGCTGAAGGACGCTCACGGCGAGGCGGTGGTCCTTGTCGGGCGTTGCTACGAGCGGGAGTCGGTTCCGTACAAGGCGCTCGACGCCCTGGGAGGCTTTCCTCCCTCACGACATCCTGGCTCTGGCGAAGGTATTCCCCGTGCTCCGCCAGGTCGGCGCCGTGAACCGCGCCCGCCGGGCGGTCCTCGACATCCCCGACTCGCTCGAGCTGCAGCGCCGCGCGTTCCAGGCCCTGCGAGAGCTGTTCGTGAGGGTGGCGGACCGCCGGCCGCTCGTGCTCTTCATCGACGACCTGCAGTGGGGGGACGTGGACAGCGGGGCCTTGCTCGAACACCTGATGAGCCCGCCGGATCCTCCCGCGCTCCTGCTGATCGGGTGCTATCGAAGCGAGGAGGCCAATACCGCTCCGCTGCTCAAGAGCGTCCTGTCCAAGCGGCCGCCCGATGCGTCCCTGGAGAGGCGCAGGAGCTGGCGCAGGCGCTGGTCGCCGGCGAGCCGCGGGCGCGGAACGCGCCGGCGGAAGCGATCGCGCGCGAGTCCCGGGGCAACCCGTATTTCATCGAGGAGCTCGTGCGTTTCTCCCAGTCCGACGGACAGCCCACGACCGTGGAGGTCACGTTCGACCACGTCATCGCATCCCGCGTGTCCCGGCTGCCACCGCTCGCGCGGCGCCTCCTCGACGTGGTCGCGGTGTCCGGGGTGCCGATCGACGTGGGCGTGGCCTACCGGGCCGCCGATCTGGAACGCGAGGGCGAAAGCGCCCAGGCGGTCCTGCGCACGGCGCACCTGGTGCGGACCCGCAGCACCCTCGGCCGCCAGGAGATCGAGCCGTACCACGACCGCATCCGCGACGCCGTAGTCGCGGGCCTGCCGGCCGAGTCCCTGAAGGAATGCCACCACCGGCTGGCCTCGGCGCTGCTCGCGATCGGCGGTGCCGATCCGGAGATGCTGGCCATGCACCACCTCGGCGCCGGCGATGCGGAGACGGCCGCCGAGTATCGCTTCGCGCTCAACCTGCGCGTGGGCGCGCCCGCCGAGAGGGCGAAGCTCGAGATCCAGCTCGGCGACGCCCTGGCCAACGCCAGCCGCGGCGCCGAAGCGGCCGAGGCGTACCTCTCGGCGGCGAAGCACGCGGGCGCCGCCGCTGCGATCGACCTTCACCGGCGGGCGGCGGAGCAGTTCTTCATCAGCGGACACCTGGAGGACGCGCGCCGCGCGCTCGACATCGTGCTCGCCAAGCTGGACATGAGGCTCCCGCGGACGCACCGGAGGGCGATCCTGTCCCTGCTGCTCCGGCGCGCCCAGGTGCGCCTGCGCGGCCTGAGCTTCAAGGAGCGTGACGAGACCGAGATCCCGGTGCACGACCTGCTGCGGATCGACACGTGCTGGGCGCTCGGAGTCGGGATGGCGATGTTCGACATGGTCCGCGGCGCGGACTTCCAGGCCCGCCACCTCGTCCTCGCGCTGCGGGCGGGCGAGCCGTACCGGGTGGCCCGGGCCC
>QHVJ01000091.1 GCA_003222275.1 Acidobacteriota bacterium
GGGACCATCCGCGGCGCGCGGGCGATCCGCGTGATCGCGACCGGAGCGAGGAAGGCCACGGCGGTGCGGATGCTAGTCCACGGACCCCAGAACCCCGACTGGCCGTGCTCGTTCCTGCACGCGCACGCGGACGTCGAGGTATTCATGGACGCGCCCGCCGCCGCCGCGCTCTAGCGCCGACCGCACCTTTCAGCGCTCGAACGCTCGATCATGGACCTGGACCCGCCGACGCCTCACGCGGGCGCCGCCGGGGTCCGAACAGCAGCTTCGCTTCGTACTGGTTGTGCCGCCAACAGCGCAACGCGATGTTGTCGACCGTGGGTGGCCCTTGGTGCGCGTACGCCTGGAGGTGGTGGAACTCCAGAAACGTCGTCTCGGTGCATCGCCGGCCGCCGGGCGCGACGTAGGCGCACCGGCCACCATCGCGCGGCCAGACGGCGCGCTTGACCTCTTGCGGAGGATCGCGCGGAGGTTCGGTGGTGGGGCTATTCGTCCCGGGACGGATAGCCCGGCGCGGACGCGGCTTCGCAACCATCCCGAGCTTCTTCTTCTCGACCTTCCGCAGAAGCAAGAGCGTTGCGCGATCGAAGATCGCTCCAGGGTCGCCATCGGGGATCTCCCTTCGAAGAAGAGCCTGGAGGCGCCGAAGCCGGTCATGGGTTTCCTCGCCGATCGTGAACTGCACGCGGTAGCGCTGTGGGGCCGTCGGCCGGATGACCGGCCGCGGTGCCGGTGCAAACACTGTCGCTGAAGAGCCGATGCCGGCACTTGGCTCGGCAGGGCATCCGGCAGGTGGATGGTTCGGCGTTGCCGTCGCGGGCGGCGGCGCCGCGAGAGTCGGGAGCCGGCGAACCAAACTCGGGACATCCGGGCGCGGCGCCAGCTCGGCGAGCAGGACATCGATCTGCTGCCGGCTGCGACCCTTGGCCCTGGCCAGCACAGCCTCGTGATTCTCGGCCGTGAGATGTCGGCCGAGCAGCCGCACCGCGGTCAGGTTGACCTCGCCCGTGGCCAGGGAACTGAGGATCACCGGGAAGCGCCGGCAGGCTCACGCCGCTTCGATGCGGTTGCAGGCCGCGTCTTCCGACAACCGGAGGGCCTGCGTGCAATAGCTGAAGAGCGATCCGTACCCTTGGCCCGCGTAGACGCCTGGACGGCTATCGAGTTCGGCCAGGTGGGCCACGAGCTCTCCAGTGGTCCCGCGTTCCTTGCCCGCGAGTGACTTGACGGCGACGTCGAGCTCAGCATCCGAGAGGTGGGATGGGATCGTGATCTTCATGTCTTTTCATATCATCTCAGCTGGACAACCGAGGACCGTTGTGAGTTGATTCTAAGAAATGTGTCGCTTGCTCTATTAAGTCTGATACGACACCCGCACGCTCCCGGCGCTATCCTTTCCAGGACGGATGCCCTGGGAAGCGCCGGCAGGCGAGCGCGAACGAGGTCAGCGTCTGAGCGCGCGGCGGACGTGGCCTTTGGCGGAGGCGAGGAGGGCGCGGGCCGCATCGGGCGCTACGCCGCGGCCGGCCATGACGATGGCGGTCTTCACCTCGCCGCCGGCGAGGACGATGAGACGCTCGGCCTCCTCGGGATCGACTCCGGCGGCGGCGGCGACGATGCGGCGCGCGCGGTCCTTGAGCTTCGCGTTGCTCGGCCGCATGTCGACCATCAGGTTGTCGTAGGTCTTGCCCAGACGCACCATCGCCGCGGTCGTGATCGCGTTGAGGGCCGCCTTCGTGGCCGAGCCGGCCTTCAGCCGCGTGGAGCCAGTGAGCACCTCGGGCCCGCTTGCGATGGCGACCACCGTGTCGGCCACGCGGTTCAACCCGGGCCCGGGGGCGCAGGTCACCAGCACCGTGGCCACCGCGTTCTCCCGCGCCGCCGTCAGGGCACCGCGCACGAATGGGGTCACCGAGCTGGCCGAGATCCCGATGAGAAGGTCTGGCGGCCTCAGGGCCGAAGCCTCCCGCCGGCCGCTCGCTTCGTCGTCTTCCGCTCCTTCCACCGCCCGGAACACGGCGCCTTCCCCTCCCGCCATCACGGCCCGGATCTGGCTCGCATCCAGGCCGAAGGTGGGAGGGCACTCCGCCGCCTCGAGCACCCCCAATCTGCCGCTGGTGCCTGCGCCGAGGAAAACGACGCTGCCCCCGGCCTCCAGCGCCCCGGCCGCGCGCACGGCGGCGCGGCTGATCGCGCGGCTCTGGCGCAGCGTCGCCGCGATCGCTCGCCGGTCCTCGTCGAGAAGCAAGGCCACGACGTCGTTCGTGGGCAGCGTGTCCAGCCGCTTGCTGCGCGGGTTGCGGCTCTCGGTCAGAAGCGGCGCCCAACGCGAAGTCTTTGCGGGCCGCCTCAATGCGCCAGGCTCCTCCGCACCTGATCGCGCCGCCGGTCCGCTTCGGCGACGACCGCCTTCTCGTCGAGCGTGAGGACGTGGCGGTCGCGCATGATCACTCGGCCCTCCACGACCACGTGGCGCACGTCGGCGCCCTTCGCGACATAGACGAGGTGCGAGACCGGGTCGTAGAGCGGATGCAGCCGCGGCTCGTCCAGGCCCACGACCACGAGGTCGGCGCGCTTTCCCGGCTCCAGCGACCCGATGCGGTCCTCCATCCCGAGTGCCCGCGCCCCGCCGAGCGTGGCCATCTCCAGGACCGCCGCCGCCGGCGCTACCGTGGGATCGCCGGACGTGTGCTTGGCCAGGAACGCCGCGGTCAGCATCTCCTCGAACATGTCGAGGTCGTTGTTGCTCGCGGCGCCGTCGGTGCCGAGGCCCAGTCGCATGCCCTCGGCGAGCATCTCGCGCACCGGCGCCGTTCCCGACGACAGCTTCATGTTGCTCTGCGGGCAATGGGCGATGCCCACGCCCGCCTCCTTCAGGATGGCCCGGTCGGAGGGGGTCAGCCAGATCCCGTGCGCGCCCAGGACGCCGCGGCGCAGGATGCCGAGCTGCTGGAGCTGCTCGGTCGGGGTGCGGCCGTAGCGCTCACGGACCTGCGCCTGCTCGTCGCTCGACTCCGAGAGATGGATGAGGATCGGGGCGCGGTACCGGTCGGCGAGCGCGCGCGCCGCCTTCAGCGTCTCGGGGCTCGCGAGGTAGGTCGAGTGGGGGGCGACGGCCGGCACCACGAGCGGGTCGTTGCCCCAGCGCTTCAAGAACCGCTCGGCATAGGCCAGCGCCTCCGGAATCGTCTTGCTGTCGGGGGCGGGGAACTCGATCAGGCTCGACCCGAGGACGCCGCGCAGCCCCGCTTCCTTGCATGCCTCGGCCACCTGGTCCTCGAAGTAATACATGTCGACGAAGGTGGTGGTGCCGGAGCGGATCATCTCCAGCGCGGCGAGCCGGGTTCCCGCCCGCACGAACTCCGCGGTGACGTTGATCTTCTCGGCCGGGAAGATGTACTTCTGGAGCCACTCCATCAGCTTGAGGTCGTCGGCGACGCCGCGGAAGAGCACCATGGCGGCGTGGGTGTGGGCATTGACGAGGCCGGGCATGACGATGCCGCCGGCGGCGTCGAGCACCTCCTTTCCCCGGAACTGCGCGTCCACCTCGGCCTCGGTTCCCACCGCCGCGATACGGCCGCCGTCCACCGCGACCGCGCCGTGGGCGACGACGCGCCGAGAGGCGTCCACCGTCACCACGGTGCCATTGCGCACCACGAGGTCGACCGGCTGCGCCGCCGTCGCCGCGACGACGAGCAGGGTCAGGAGACTCACAGGTTCCGATCGTCGAAAGGAAGGGGCAGCAGCTTGGACATCCGGAGCGTGCGCCGATGGCCCTTCAGGTCCTCCAGATGGACCCACACGTCGCCGCAGAACTCCCACAGGATCTGGCGGCACGGTCCGCAGGGCGGGGCCAGCCGCGGCGAGTCGGCGACGACGGCGACGGCGTCGAATTCCCGGATGCCTTCGGAGATCGCCTTGAACACCGCCACCCGCTCGGCGCACAGCGTGAGCCCGTAGGACGCGTTCTCGACGTTGCAGCCGGTCACGATCTCGCCGTCCCGCGCGCGCAACGCCGCCCCCACCTTGAACCGGGAGTACGGGGCGTGTGCCTTCTCCCGAGCGTCAAGGGCGATACGGGCCAGCTCCCGCAGGCCGGACGGCGGGCCGCGCTTCATGCGATCTTCGCCGCCTCCTGGATGATCCGGCCCAGGACGTCCATGAGGCCCGCCTTGACCTGCTCGCCCACCGCCAGCACCTCGCGATGGTCCAGCTTCTTCTTGAGGACGCCCGCCCCCATGTTGGTGATGCACGAGATGCCGAGCACGCGGATCCCCATGTGCCGCGCGGCCAGGACTTCCGGCACCGTCGACATGCCCACCGCGTCGGCTCCCATCGTGCGCGCCATGCGGATCTCGGCGGGCGTCTCGTAGGACGGGCCGGTGAACGCGATGTACACGCCGTGGCGCACGGGCACGCCCGCTTTCCAGCAGGCCTTCTCCGCGATCTCGCGCAGCCGGGGATCGTACGCCTCGCTCATGTCGTAGAAGCGCGGGCCGAGCTGCTCGTCGTTGGGTCCGATGAGCGGGTGGACGCCCATGTAGTTGATGTGGTCTTCGATCACCATCAGCTCGCCCGGCTTGTAGTTCACGTTCACGCTGCCGGCGGCGTTGGTGAGGATGATGGTCTTCACCCCGAAGCGTCCCAGGACCCGCACGGGGAACACCACCTGCTCGAGGCGGTATCCCTCGTAGTAGTGGACGCGTCCGGCCATCACCGCGACCGGCACCCGGCCGGAGGTGCCGACGACGAGCTCGCCCGCGTGGCCGATGGCGGTGGAAACCGGGAAGTGGGGGATCTCGCGGTAGGGGATCGTCACCGCCTTGTCCAGCGTCTTCGCGAAGGCGCCCAGGCCCGAGCCGAGGACCAGGCCGACGGTGGGCCGCAAAGACGTGCGCGACTCGATCGCACGGACGGCCTCGCCGAGCTCCGGCCCCAGCTTCACAGCAGCAGCCCCGCGAAGCAGGCGGTCATGAAGTTCGCGAAGGTGCCCGCCAGCAGCGCGCGGAAGCCGAGCCGGGCGAGGTCGCTCCGCCGATCCGGCACCAGCGCGCCGATCCCGCCGATCTGGATGCCGATGGAGCTGAAGTTGGCGAAGCCGCAGAGCGCGTAGGTGGCCATCGTGAAGGAGCGCGGATCGAGGCTGGACTTGAGCGGGCCGAGCTGCTTGTAGGCGATCACCTCGTTCAGCACCATCCGGGTGCCGAGCAGGTTGCCCACGTCGAGCGCGTCCTTGGCGGGCACGCCCATGACCAGGGCCAGGGGACCGAAGACGTAGCCGAGCAGCGTTTCGAGCTTCAGCCCGACGATCCCGAGCAGCGCGTTGACGAGGGCGACCAGGGCCAGGAACGAGATGAGCATCGCGCCCACGTTCAGCGCGAGGTTCAGCCCCTCGCCCGTCCCGCGCGCGGCGGCGCCGATGACGTTGGCGTCGGTGCGCGGCACGACCAGCCGCACCGTGCCCGCCGTCTCGGGCTGGCCGGTCTCCGGCACCAGCATCTTGGCCAGGAGGATGGTCCCCGGCGCGGTCATGATCACGGCCGCGAGCAGGTGCTTGGCCTCCACCCCGAAGGCGATGTAGGTCGCCATGATGCCCCCGCTGACGTGGGCCATGCCGGAAGTCATGACGCACATGAGCTCCGACTGCGTCATGTTGTTGAGGTAGGGCCGGATGGTGAGCGGGGCCTCGGTCTGTCCCATGAAGATCGACGCGGCGACGTTGAGGCTCTCGGCCCCGCTCGCGCCCATGAGGCGGGTCATCACCTGTGCGAACAGCTTCACGACCACCTGCATCGCGCCCACGTAATAGAGGATGGCGAACAGCGCCGCGATGAAGATGATCGTGGGCAGGACCTGGAAGGCGAAGATGAACCCGATGTTCTCTCCGGCCCCGCCCGGCGTCCCCAGCTTCCCGAAGACGAACTGCGAGCCCACGAACGAGAACTGGAGGAGGCGGTTGATCTTGTCCCCCAGCCAGGCGAAGACGGTCTGGCCCACGGTGGTCTTCAGGACGAAGAGCGCGAAGACGAGCTGGAGGACGAGGCCCCAGACGACCGTCTTGCCCCGGATCGCCTTGCGCTCCGTCGAGAACAGGTAGGCGATGGCCAGGATGACCACGAGGCCGACGAGAGACAGCAGGCGTTCCATGTCGGTCGCCTATCGATCGAGGACCAGGCGGACGAGGGGAGATGCCGGGGGCGCCTCGCGGGCGATGCGCACCGCCTGCCGGAGGAGCGCGGTGGCCTCCTCGAGCCGGCCGCGCTCGTTCACGTGCAGCGTCATCAGGCCCTCGCCCTCGCGGACGGGGTCGCCGACCTTCTTGTGCAGGACCACCCCCACCGCCGGGTCGATGCGGCTGTCGACGGTCTCCCGGCCCGCGCCGAGCAGCATCGCCGCCCGTCCCACCGCGCGGCAGGCGATCCCGGCCACGCGGCCCTCCGCCTCGGAGCGAAGCTCGATGGTCTCTCGGGCTTGCGGCAGCCGCGACGTGTCGTCGCCGACGCGCGGGTCGCCGCCCTGCAGGCCGATCACCTCCTGGAACTTCCGGAGGCCGGCGCCGGAGGCGAGAGCGTCACGCACGCGCGTCCGGGCGGCATCGAGACCCGGCGCGATCCCGCCGAGGTGCAACATCCACGCGGCCAGCTCGAGGGAGAGCGACTCCAGGTCCTTGGGGCCGTGCCCCCGCAGCGTCTCCACGGACTCCTTCACCTCGAGCGCGTTGCCGACCGTCCGGCCGAGCGGCTGCTCCATGTCGGTGATGAGGGCCGACACCTTCTTGCCCATGCCGCGCCCGATGCGGACCATGGCCTCGGCCAGGGCCTTCGAGTCCTCGAACTTCTTCATGAACGCGCCGTCGCCCGTCTTCACGTCGAGGATGAGGGCGTCGATGCCCTCCGCCATCTTCTTGCTCATGATCGACGACGCGATGAGGGGCAGGCTCTCGACGGTGGCGGTGACGTCGCGCAGCGCATACAGCTTGCGGTCGGCGGGCGCGATCTCCGGCGTCTGCCCGATGAGGCCGAGGCCGCACTTGCGCAGCGTCTGCCGGAACTCCTTCAGCGAGAGGCCGACCCGGAAGCCCGGGATCGACTCCAGCTTGTCGAGCGTGCCTCCGGTGTGGCCCAGCCCCCGGCCCGAGATCATCGGCACGTAGGCGCCCGCGGCGGCGGCGAGGGGCGCGAGGATGAGGCTGGTCTTGTCGCCCACGCCCCCCGTGGAGTGCTTGTCGACGCGGGGCCCGGGCAGGTCGGAAAGGTCGAGCACCTCTCCGGTCCGCATCATCGATTCCGTGAGGGCGACCGTCTCCGCGGGCGTCATGCCCTCGAAGAAGACGGCCATGGTGAAGGCCGAGGCCTGGTAGTCGGGGATCGACCCGCGCGTGTAGCCGTCGACGAAGAAGGCGATCTCGTCGCGGCCGAGCTCTTCGCCGTCGCGCTTCTTCTGGATGATGTCGACGGCGCGCACGCGACCTATTTCTTCTTGAGTCGCTCGACTTCGGCCCAGAGGTCCCGCCGTTTGCGGACCGGGGCGGGCGGCGCCGGGGGCGGCTCCGGCGGAGCCGGCATCCCCGCGAGCACCTGCTCCATCAGGCTCTTGGTGTCGCCGCCCGTCTTTCCCTTGCGCCGCGCGGGAAGCTGGGCGTGACGGTAGTCGTGGGTGTTGAAGCACGTGCGACAGGTGACCTTGGCGACCGCGCCGTCGGGCGCGAGGCTGGCGACGTCGTGATTCAGCAGGAGACGACACTTCGGACAGTAGTCGTCGATCACGTCACCGAGCCTGGGCGGACGGTCCGGCATCGACAGCCTCCGCAGTGGATGGGCGAGTATAGCGTAGAATCCCGCACCGGGATGACAAGCCGCGCATGAGCACTCCCCTGGCCGATTACTATCGTCTGCGCACGGAATGGCTGCGCTTCAAGAGCCAGCTCTTCGACGGAATGACGGGCCTGCCCGCGCTGCCCGCGGTCCTCGAAGACATCCGCCGCATGGTCGAAGACCGCGGCTTCGCCGACGTCATCTACCTCGACCTCGGCCGCTCCGGCGGCCACGAGACGCAGCTCGGATGGGCGGCCTACGATCAAGCGGTGCGGGAGTTCGCGCGCCTGCTCGTCTCGCTCAAGGAGACGGGCATCCTCGGCCCCCAGGACATCGTCTGCGTCGACACCGTCCGCTCGGACCGCTTCCTGCTCTTCCTGGGCGAAGGTGAGTCGGAGGAGGCCGGGCGCACGCCGGTGGGGCGGCGGGAGAGGGTGGTGGGCTCGCTTCGGGAGCGCATCGACCTCACGCCGCCGGGCAGCGTGCTGCGTACACTGCGCCTCTCCGCGGGCCACGCGCGGGTGGAGAAGGTCCCCGACGTGCGCACCGAGCGGGCCATCCAGCAGGCGGTGTCCGACGCCCGGCTGATGAGCCTCGTCGAGCGCGAAGGCGGCGAGGTCGTGCGGAGGGACGAGCTGTCCCGCATGATCTTCCAGGGCGGAGTGCGGACGGTCTTCCACCCGATCATCCGGCTGCGCGACCGTGAGGTCGTGGGCCACGAGGCCCTCACGCGTCCCCTCGTCGGCGGCTCGTTCGACTCGGTGGAAGAGCTGTTCGCCTTCGCGGAATCGTCCGAGCTGATGATGGAGTTCGAGCGGATGTGCCGGCGCACCGCGATCCGCGCGGCGAAGGAAGTCCCGAACATCGGCCTGCTCTTCCTGAACGCCTCCGCGGGAGCGGTCGAGGACCCGGAGTGGTCGGCGGGAACCGTGGAGCAGGACCTGACCGGCAGCGGCCTGAAGCCCAGCGACGTGGTGGTGGAGATCACCGAGCGCGTGGCCATCGTCCGCCACGACGAGTTCCAGGGCGCGCTCAAGACCTTCAAGGAGCGCGGCTACCGGGTGGCGGTCGACGACATGGGCGCCGGCTACGCGTCGCTGCAGTCGCTGGCCGCGATCGAGCCGGACTTCCTGAAGTTCGACAT
>QHVJ01000092.1 GCA_003222275.1 Acidobacteriota bacterium
CCGCCGCCCGGCGCGCGACCTTCTTGCCGATGTTGCCGAGCCCGATGATGCCGACCGTCCGGGCCGACAGCTCGTAGACCGGCGACTCGGACGACGCCGGCGGCCGCCACTTGCCCGCCACGACGTCCTGGTGAAAGCGCACGAGCTGCTTGAGGACCGCGAGCATCAAGAGGACGGTGTGCTCGGCCACGGCGATGGCGTTGGCGCCGCCGTTGTTGGACACGGGCACCTTGGCCTTGCGCGCGG
Source organism: Acidobacteriota bacterium (assembly GCA_003222275.1). Classification (GTDB taxonomy): domain Bacteria; phylum Acidobacteriota; class Vicinamibacteria; order Fen-336; family Fen-336; genus AA32. The sequence goes on from QHVJ01000092.1 coordinate 247, forward strand.
CCTCGACGTCCACGCGGTCGTAGCCGGCGCTCAGGAGCTGGACGAGCTTGAGCTTCGGCGCGGAGCGGAAGAACTCGCCGCCCATGTTGCGCGCCAGGCCCATGTAGAACTCGGCGTCGGCCGCGGCCTCGATGAACTGCGGGGTGCCGAAGTCCACCTCCACCAGCTCGAAGCCCGGCGGCGTCAGCGAGCGCGCGATCTCCATGACCACCGGGTCCTGCTTGGGCGCGAACAGGATCTTCGCCACGTGCTTGGCCCTCCCTGGGGGTGCGCCGCCTGAGGAAACTACTGCTGCGCCAGCGGAACGGTCGCGGTCAGGCACGGCTCGCCGCCGAGCACGCGCGTGGTGTGGCCCTTGCCGGTCGTGTCCTCCACCAGCCGCGCGTCACCGGGCCCGAAGACCTGCTTGCTGCCGTCGCCGCAGCCGATCTCGAGCTGACCGGAGAGGATGATGACGAACTGCCGCCGCGGCGCCGGGTGCCAGTCGAGGAACCGGTCCTTGGGCCAGACACTGAACGAGATCTGCGTCGTCTGCAGTCCCTTGAGCCAGTCAGCCTTCTTCTCGATGTCGATCGGCTCGACGTGCGACTGGCCATCGGGGCCCGTGTACAGCCGCCAGGTCTTCTTCATCGCGAGCGTCCTCCCAGCTCGAAGCCGTAGAGCCGCGCGGCGTTCTCGCAGACGATCTTGCGTCGCACGTCGGCGGGGAGGTGCCCCATCTCGCGCTGCACGTACTCGCGCGAATCCGGCCAGACGCCGTCGGGGTGCGGGAAGTCCGAGCCCCACATGATGCGGTCGGCGCCCAGCTCGTCGAGGAGCTTGATGCCGATGGGATCCGTCTGGTAGGTCGCCCAGCACTGGCGCTTCCAGTACTCGCTGGGCGGCATCGTGAGCGAGAGGTCCCTGAACTGATCCTCCCACTCGGCGTCCATGCGCCAGAGGATGTACGGGATCCAGCCGATCCCCGACTCGCCGAGGACGAGACGCAGCCCGCGATAACGCTCGAGCGCGCCCGAGAAGATCACGGAGGCCAGGATGTTCGCCATGTTCACCTGGAACTGCGTGATGCTGGTGGCGAACGCCGCGCGGGCGACGGGAAGCTCGACGGCGGGCGCGTCGGGCAGCGCGGCGCGCGACGGATCGCTGCCGACGAACACGATCTTCCGGATGTGGTCGGGCACGTAGCCGCCGACGGTGTGGAAGTGCAGCGGCAGCCCCGAGGCGTTGACGACCTCCCAGAGCGGATTCCAGTACGGGTCCCACAGCGGCTTCAGATCGGGCGAGTTGGCGATGTCGAGGCCGCGCAGCGCCCCGCGCTTGGCCACGCGCTCGATCTCGGTGATGGCGGCCTCGAGCGGGTTGTTCGGGATCGAGGCGAGGCCCGCGTAGCGCTCGGGATGCGTCGAGCAGAAGTCGGCGAGCCACTCGTTGTAGATGCGCATGACCTCGACCGTCGCGTCCGGATCGTTCATGCGCCCGGTGGCGCCGAGGATGCCGTAGAGCACCTCGGCCTGCACGCCGTCGCGGTCCTGGTCCTTGATCCGCAGATCGGGATCGCTGAGCCGGCGGATGCCCTTCTTGCCGTCCTCGTACAGCCCGGTGGCCGCCATGCGGTCGGCGCGGTGGATGCGGCCCGGGACGTACTCGCGTCCCGCGGAGCCCATGCCGTTGACGAGGCCGAGGTTCGCGCCCTTCTTCGTCAGCCAACGCTTGCCCTTCGGCCCGTCCTCCACGTACGGCATGCGGTCGCGCATCTCGGCCGACGCCTGCGTGACGAAGAGGTCGGTGGGCAGCCAGCAGAGGTCGAGGTGGCAGTCGGCGGAGATCATCTCGTAACGCATGGGCCCTCCACGGGGGCTACTCATACACCTTCTCCTAGAGTCCGCGCCAGTACCGCCGGCCCTCCAGGCGCACGATCCGGCCGAAGCCGGGCGCCTGGAAGTGTCCGGCCGCCACCACGATCCGCTCGTGCTCCAGCCGGTCCAGCAGCGCGCGCCGCGTCTTGCGCGTGAGCTCGGGATCCATGTCGGCGCGCGAGACCCAGTCCGGCTCCTGCAATTGCACCGGGCTGTGGGCGGCGTCGCCCAGCACCAGCGCGCGCTCGCCGCGCGAGGTGACGAGGATCGACATGTGGCCCGGCGTGTGGCCGGGCGTCGGCACCGCCGTCAGTGTGCGCGTGAGGCTCGACTCGCCCGGCATGAACTCGACGAGCCCGAGGTCCGCGAGCGGCCACACGCACGTCGGCGCGTTGGGAAAGCGTGTGGGCTGCACGTCGGGCGAGTGGCACGCGTCCCAGTCCTTCGTGCTGACCCAGTAGCGCGCCCTCGGGAACGTCGGCACCCAGCGGCCGCCGGCGTCGGTGAGGTTCCAGCCGACGTGGTCGCGATGCAGATGCGTCATCACGACCATGTCCACCTCGTCCGGGCGCACGCCGTTGGCCGCGAAGTCGCGCAGCAGCTCGCCCCACGGCACGTCGGGCGTGTCCTTGGGCCGTGGGCCGAGCCCCGTGTCCACGAGGATCGTGCGCCCGTCGGCGCGGATCAGGTAGGAGCCGAGGTTGAAGCGGACCTTGTGCGCCTCGGTCAGGTGGGCGCCGTACGGCTGCCACTCGTCCTCGGGGATCGTCGGGAAGAAGTTGCAGAGGTCGAACTCGAGCGAGCCGTCGGAGAGCGCCAGGATCTCGACGTCGCCGACGCGGATCACGTTGTCGGGCATGGTGGCCCGGAAGCGTACCACACGCTGTTACACTACCGGCGGACCCGCCGGTCCCCCAGTGGAGGAGAGGTCATGTCGAAGCCGATCGCGCTCGTGCTCGCCGCGCTGCTGGGCGGGCTCGCCGCCGTCCCGTCCGCGCTGGCGCAGACCACCACGCTCACGATGTCCTCCTGGGTGTCGCCGCAGCACCATCTCACCGCCAACGTGCTGGTGGGGTGGGCCAACGAGGTCGAGAAGGCCACCAACGGCCGCGTGAAATTCACGATGCTCCCGAAGCACCCCTCCGCGCCGCCCGGCACCTTCGACGCCGTGCGCGACGGGCTCGTCGATCTCTCCTACGTCACCGCGTCCTACACGCCGGCGCGCCACATCCTGCCGCTCATGGCGGAGCTGCCGGGCAGTGGCGACACCTCGCTCGTCAACTCCGTCGCGTACTCGCGCATCTACTGGAAGCACTTCCACAAGGTCGGTGAGTACAAGGGCGTGAAGCTGCTCGGCGTGTTCACGCACGGCCCCGGGCAGATGTTCACGAAGAGGCCGGTGCGGTCCATCGCCGACGTGCAGGGCCTCAAGATCCGCACGGGCGGCGGCGTGGCCGAGCAGGTGGCCAAGGCGCTGGGCGCCTCGGCGTTCGTGAAGCCGGCCCCGGAGTCGTACGAGCTGCTGTCGAGCGGCGTCGCCGATGGCGTGTTCTTCCCGCTGGAGTCGATCATCTCCTTCAAGCTCGACACCGTGCTCGAGCAGGCGACGCTGTTCCCGGGCGGCATGTACTCCTCGTCGTTCGGCTTCTTCATGAACGAGGACAAGTGGAACAAGCTCCCCAGGCAGGACCAGGAGGCGATCGAGAAGATCTCGGGCGAGCACATCGCGCGGCTGGCCGGCAAGTCCTGGGACGACGCCGACGCCAAAGGCATGGAGGCGCTGAAGAAGTCCGGCGTGAAGATCGTCAACGCGGATCCCGAGCTCGTCGCCGAGGTCCGGAAGCGCTCCGCGCCGATCATCGAGGACTGGATCGCGAAGGCCAGGGCCAAGGGCGTGGACGCCGCGAAGATCCTCGCGGAGTTTCGCGAGGAGCTGAAGAAGGTCGCCGCGGGCAAGTGACGGTCCCCGTCGGCCTCAACGTCTGGTCGCGTCTCGTCGAGGCGACGTTTCCCTACTTCGACCGGACGGTGGGGCCGTTCGACTCGCTGTGGCTGCCGGATCACGTCCAGTACGACGGTCACAAGGTGGCCGAGGGCTGGACGCTGCTCACGTGGGCGCTCGCGCGCTATCCGGACAAGAAGGCCGGCCACGAGGTCCTCTGCAACAGCTTCCGCAACCCCGCGCACACCGCGAAGATGGTCGCCACCGCGCAGGCGCTCTCCGGCGGGCGGGCGATCCTCGGGATCGGCGCCGGCTGGAACAAGGAGGAATATCTCGCCTACGGCTGGCCGTTTCCGCCCACGCCGGTGCGCATCGCCCAGCTCGAGGAGGCCATCGAGCTGATCCGTCGCATGTGGACCGACGCGCCGGCGTCGTACCAGGGCGCGCACTACCGGATCGCGAACGCCCACTGCGAGCCGCGGCCGGACCCGATTCCGCCGATCATGCTCGGCGGCCACGGTGAGAAATATCTGCTGCGCGCCGTCGCGCGGCACGCCGACTGGTGGAACTACGGCTTCCGCGAGCACGATCTCTACACGCACAAGCAGGAAGTGCTCAAGGCGCACTGTCGCGAGGCGAAGCGCGACTACGACGCGATCGTTCAGGTCGTCCGCGTCGGCATCCTGGTCGCCGAGACCGAGCGTGACGTCGAGCGGCTCAAGACGGCGCCGCACATCCGGCCGATGGCCGACATCAGCCTGGCCGGCACGCCGGCGCAGGTGACCGAGACGCTCCAGCGCATCGTCCGCCGGGGCGCGCATCGGCTCACCGTGAACTTCGCCGACGCGCCCCGGCCCGACGGGACCCTGCTCTTCTCGCAGACGGTCCTTCCGTGGCTCTAGCCGAGCAGACGTGGAAGCGCCGCGCCGACGCGCTGCTCGGCGTCGCCGCCTCCGCGATCCTCCTGGCCATGATGCTGCTGACCGTGGTGGACGTGGTCGCGCGCTACGTCTTCAGCCGTCCCGTGCGCGGCGCCTTCGAGATCACCGAGCTGATGCTGGTCGTGCTGATCTTCGCCGGGCTGCCCCTCGTGTCGTTCTCCGACGAGCACGCGGTCATGGACTTCATCGACCGCGTCCTGGGCCCTCGCACGCAGCGCGCGCTCGGGCGCGCCGTGCAGGCGACGAGCGCGGCGTTCATGTTCTTGATGGCGTGGCTCACCTGGCTCAAGGCCGACCGCATCTGGGCCTATCGCGACGCCACCGACGTGCTCCGTGTCGTGTACGGCCCGTTCGTCTACTTCATGGCGGGCACCCTCGCGCTCGCCGGCGTCATCCACCTCTACAAGGTCGTGGAGCGCCGGTGATCGAGGGGCTCGTCGGCCTCACCGTGATGATGCTGCTCTGCTGCCTGCGCGTGCCCATCTCGTTCGCCATGGCCATCGTCGGCATCGCCGGCTACGCCTACATGCGCGACTGGAACTGGACGGTGGCCTTCGCGATGACGCAGACGAAGCTCTACGAGACGGGTCGGAACTACACGCTCTCGGTCGTCCCGCTCTTCATCCTGATGGGCAACTTCGTCACGCGCGCCGGGATGTCGCAGGAGCTGTTCCGCGCCGCCTACGCGTTCATCGGCCACCTGCGCGGGGGGCTGGCCATGGCCACCATCTGGGCGTCGGCGGGCTTCGGCGGGATCTGCGGCTCGTCCATCGCCACCGCGGCGACCTTCGCGAAGGTCGCGTACCCGTCGATGAAGAAGTTCGGCTACTCCGACCGCCTCGCCGCCGGCGTGGTGGCGGGAGGCGGCACGCTGGGCATCATGATCCCTCCGTCGACCATCATGGTCATCTACGGGATCTTCACCGAGACCAACATCGGCAAGCTGTTCGCCGCCGGCATCCTTCCGGGGATCGTGGGCGCCATCTTGCTGTGCGGCGCCGTGCAGTACATGACGTGGCGCGATCCGGGCTCCGGCCCGCCGGGCGGGCGCTCCGCCTGGCGCGAGCGCTTCCTGGCGCTGAAGGACGTGTGGGCGGTGGCCGTGCTCTTCTTCTTCGTCATGGGCGGGATCTACGTCGGCTTCTTCACGGCCACCGAGGGCGCGGCCATGGGCGCCTTCGGGGCCATGATCTTCGCGCTGTGGCGCCGCGCGCTCACGTGGCGGACGCTCTACGCGGCCTTGCTGGAGTCCGCGCGCACGACGTCGATGCTGTTCATGATCCTGATCGGCGCGCTGATCTTCGCGGAGTTCGTCAACATCACGACGATGCCGGCGGACCTCAGGGCGTGGGTCACGCACTTCAACGTGAGCCCCACCGTGGTGGTGGCGGCGATTTGCGCGGTGTACGTCGTGCTCGGAACGGCCATGGAAGAGCTGTCGATGATCCTGCTCACCATCCCGGTGTTCTTCCCGGTCATCGTGCACCTGGGCTTCGATCCGATCTGGTTCGGCATCATCATCGTGTGCGTGGTCGAGATCGGCCTCATCAGCCCGCCGGTGGGCATGAACATGTTCGTGCTCCGCACGCTGATCCCCGAGGTGAGCACGGCGACCATCTTCAGCGGCGTGCTGCCGTTCATGTGGGCCGACGTCCTGCGCCTGGCCATCCTCGTCGCGTTTCCGTGGCTCTCGCTCTGGCTCCCGAGCATGATGCGATGAAGGGCGGCCGCCTCGACCGCCTGAGCGACTGGCTGGTGGCCCTGCTCGTGGCCGAGGTCGTGGTCATCGCGTTCTTCCCCGCGTTCCGCGCCGGCTTCGTCTCCTGGGACGACGACACGTACTTCCTCAACAATCCCTACTACCGCGGCCTCGGCCCGGCGCAGCTCAGGTGGATGTTCACGGTGACCTCCGGGCACTACATGCCGCTGACGTGGCTGACGCACGGGCTCGACTACGTTCTGTGGGGGATGCGGCCGGCCGGCTATCACGTCATGAACGTGGTGCTGCACGCGCTCGCTGCCGCCGCCGCCTACGTCGTCGCGCTGCGCGTGCTGGCGGCCGCGGTGGCGCCGGAGCCGCTCGGCGCGCGGCGGCTCGCGGCGGCGGTGGCGGCGCTGCTCTTCGCCGTGCATCCGCTGCGCGTGGAGTCGGTGGCGTGGATCACCGAGCGCCGCGACGTGCTCTGCGGCCTCTTCTTCCTCCTCGCCGTCGTCTGCTACCTCCGCGCCGTCGAGGGCGACACCCGCCCGCGGCGGGGCTGGTACTGGTCGGCGGTGGCCCTGGCCGCGCTGGCGCTCCTGTCCAAGGCGATGGCGGTGACGCTGCCGCTCGTGCTCCTGCTGCTCGACGTCTATCCGTTCCGGCGTCTCGGGCCCTGGCGCTGGACGCGGCGCGACGTCTGGCTCGAGAAGATTCCATTCTTCGTGCTCAGCGCGGCGGCGGCCGTGATGGCCATCGTCGCCCAGCGCTCCGTCGGCACGCTCAGCGACCTGCGCGCGCTCGGCGTCTTCGAGCGGCTCGGCCTCGCGGCGTACGGGCTCGTGTTCTACGCCGACAAGACGCTCGTTCCGTTCAGACTCGCGCCGCTCTACGAGGCGCCCTACGACTACACCACCCTCACCGCGTGGTTCGCCGGCAGCGCCGTCGTCGTCGTCGCGGCCGCGGTCGCGCTCGTCCGCGTTCGACGACGCTGGCCGGGCGTGGTGGCGGCCGCCGCCGCGTTCGTCGTGATGCTGCTGCCCGTGCTCGGTCTCGTGCACTTCGGCCTGCACGTCGCCGCCGACCGCAACACGTACTTCGCCGGCCTGGCGCCCGCGATGCTGGCGGGCGGCGTCGTGCTGCGCGGGCTGCGCGGCGCGTCGTCGCCCGGCGCCGCGCGCGCGACGGGGGCGGTGGCCCTTGCCGTCGTCGTCGTCCTCGCCGCCCTCACGTGGCGCCAGAGCACGGTCTGGCACGACTCGCGAACGCTCTGGGACCACGCGCTTCGCGTGAGCCCATCGTCGATCGCCCACGCGAAGGTCGGCGTGCTGCTCGACGAGGAAGGCCGGACCGAGGAGGCGATCGTGCACTTCCGCGAGGCCGTGCGCCTGAATCCCGACAACGCCTATGCCCACAACAACTGGGGCATCGCGCTCGGGAGCGTCTGGCGCTTCGACGAGGCGATCGCCCACTTCGAGGCGGCGCTGGTGGTCAAGCCGACGTACGCCGAGGCGCAGCAGAACCTGGCGCTGACCCGTCTGCGCCTCACGAACCCGCTCGGCTACCTCGAAGCACAGCGCGCCAAGCGCGAGAGCCTCGTGCGCGGGAGGGCGCAATGATCCGAGGCGCGCCGACGCTCGCCACCCTGCTCCTGCTGCTGTCCGCCGCCGCGGCCGCGCCCGTCGCCGCGCAGGCGCCGACGATCCGCTGGAGCATGGCCAACGAGTATCCCGCCACCTCGATCCAGGGCGAGGCCGACGCCCGCTTCGCGCGCGAGGTGAGCGAGCGCTCGGGCGGCCGCCTCCAGATCGCGCACCAGTACAAAGCAAAAGGGCCGCGATGTTCTGCGCGGCCCTTACTGCGTCCAAGGGGTATCGGGTATGTAGCCTAAGGATGCAAGCCGCGCCTTGTTCGAGAAGCGAATCGCGTGCTAGCGTGTCGTGCTATGACGAATATCAAGCACGACCCTCTCGCGAAGTGCCCGCTGTGCGGTTTCCCGCTACTGCTCCGCGCCGACAAGGTCGAAGAGCGTCCCGACGGTCTTTTCCAGCACCGCGACGGCTGGTGTCTGGAGCCGGGCTACCCGACCGGGCGGACGGGCCTTAGGGCCGTCCTCGACGCGGCGCACGGGTCGAACAGCTGCCGTTGACGCCAGCGCTCTGAAGCCGCCAACTATCCCGCGCTCAGAACTGAAACCGGGTATCACGATCTGCGTCAGCATCGCCGCCCTGCGGCTCGAAGAGGCTGAGCAACTCCTCTCCCTCGGTTTCGTGACGCAGTCCGCGATCATCCTGTCCTTCGCCACCGAGGCGTTTGGCAAGGCGGTCATGCTGCGACGGGCCTACGAGAGCGGCGATGACCCTGTCTCCATTCAGGGGTTCTATGAGCATCAAGATAAGCTCGACGTCGCCGCGTCGTTCATAGGTCAGGACCCGCTCCGCTTCAGGGCCAGGCTTCTGAGTCTCTACGCAGACTGGGCAGGACAGTGGACCTGGAACGACGCTGCGCTAGACCCACGCGCTATCAAGGAGGGCATCGACGCCGTACAGGGGGCTATCGTCAGAACGGCGTTGGAAGAGTGGACGTAGTTTCGGGAGGCGACGAGGGGCGCCAGAGAACATCCCGGCGCCCGCTTTGCTGTCCAGCTACTGAGAGGTGCCGACCGCGGTGCCGGTCGTCACGTTCGACTTCGACGTCTGAACCCTGCTACGCTTTCTTGCTAGAGCCGAACCAACATGGGAGGGCGGACGTGGAATCATACTTCAAGGTCTTTTACACCGACGTGCCCGTACCCAAAGGCACGGACCCGCATTTGTCCAAACTTATCCCGTTCCAATTCCAAAGCCGCCAACGGGCCGTCGAGGTGGCGCGCAAGATCATCAAGGCGGGTGGCGTTGTCTGGCAGATCGAGGAACCGGGCCCCGGACCTATCATCGTCGGCCCTGCGGGTTCCACGACCACCAGCACGTCCTCGTGAGAGCGCTTGCGATTACTGGCACGGTGGTCCTCCTAC
>QHVJ01000093.1 GCA_003222275.1 Acidobacteriota bacterium
GCAAAGGCTCACCCGGCACTTGCGGCGGCTGCGTCCTCACGGACGAGACTTGGGGCGTCATCCACAAGAACCCCTCCGGCTTGTGCGCGCCCGGGTAGGACCGGCCGCCTAGTCTAGCGCCGGTCGGGCGGCGGCCGCGATGCCTTCGTGTAGGGGTTGGGCCAGCTCCGCCGGAGCGGCAACGACCCACCCGGCGCCGGCGCGGTTGACGCTGAGTCTCCGGATGCTGCCCCCTGCGGCTCCGCCCGATGCATGCGCACCTTGGTCACGACCGAAGAGCCGGCTTCGGTCGAGAGCGACAGGATCGCCTGATCGCCGGGCCGCACCGTGGACAGCGCCGGCACGGCCTCGCCCGTCGCCCGTGCGACGCGCTGGCGACCGCTCGCGTCGAGGAATGTCAAGGTCGCCCGGGCCGGGTTGCTGCCCAGGATCGTGGCCTGGACGAACGTCCGGGCCGCCTCGGTCCCGGCTGCCGCCGAGAGCGCCGGAGCGACCAGAATAAAGACGGCGGAGAGGGAGCGCTGAATAGTCGTCATGAGACGAAACAGTAGCAAGGCGCGTGCCACGCGTTAGAATCGCCGTTCACGGTGGGGAGGAGCGCGATGCCTGAGCCGACCGGTCCCGAAGGCCCGCCCGTGGACGTCGTGCGGATCATGAAGGAGATCCGCGAGTCGATCCAGAAGAAGCGGGAGGAGGGACTCTACACCGACGAGGAGGTCGAGTCGCTCGCCGGGATGAGGCTGCGCGCCTATGGCGAGGAAGCGCGGATCGACGGCAAGCTCCTCGAGCGGCTCCTGGGAGCGACCCACGACTGGAACATCTCCGTCGACTACCTGATCCGCACGACGCGACCCGGCCTGGCCGGGCGCGCACTGATCTTGACCAAGAGGCTCGTGCGCCCGTTCGTGCGGCTCTACACCGACCACCTGCTCAACCGGCAGGCCCAGATCAACCTCTACTTCGCGCACCTCCTCCACAACAACGTCCGCGAGACCGCCCGGCTGCAGGTCGAGCTGCAGGCCCTGCGCCACCGGTGCGAGGTGCTCGAGCGCGAAAGGGGAGCCCGCCCGGCCCGATGAGGATCGGGCTCGTCGTCCAGCGCTTCGGCGAGGAGGTCATCGGGGGGGCCGAGCTCCACGCGCGCTGGATCGCGCAGCACCTCGCCGAGACGCACTCGGTGGAGGTGCTCACGACCTGCGCGGTGGACTACCTCACCTGGGAGAACGCCTACGAGCCGGGCGAGACGAGGGTGGCCGGGCTGCCGGTGCGGCGCTTCCCGGTGGCGCGTCGGCGCACGCCCGAAGGCTTCGACGAGCTCTCCTCCAAGGTCCACTTCTTCGATCACAGCGACGATGAAGAGCGGCGCTGGATGGAGGAGCACGGCCCCGTGACGCCGGGCCTGATCCGGCACCTGGAGACGCGCGGGAACGACTACGACGTCCTGATCTTCTTCTCGTACCGCTACTGGACGACCTTCCACGGGCTGCGCGTCCATCCCGGCAAGAGCATCCTCGTCCCCACGGCCGAGCAGGACAACGCGGTCCGCCTGCGGATCTTCCGCGACCTCTTTCCCCTCCCCGCCGCCCTCGCCTTCAACTCCCCGGAGGAGCGCGAGCTGCTGATGGAGGTGAGCGGCGCCGCGGAGCTTCCCGGGGAGGTGGTGGGGGTCGGCATCGAGGACGCGCCGGTCGTGCCGCCCGACGAGATCCGCCGCCGCCTCGACGTCCTCGGCGACTACGTCGTCTACGTCGGACGCATCGAGCGGGAGAAGGGCTGCGCGCGGCTGTTCGACGAGTTCGCGCGCTACGTCCGCGAGCAGGCGCCCCACCTGAACCTGGTGCTCGTGGGCAAGGCCGTGCTGCCGGTGCCGGTACACGTGAACTTCACGCATCTCGGCGTGCTGTCGGAGACGGAGAAGCTGTCCGTCGTCGGCGCGAGCCGGCTGCTCGTGCATCCCAGCCCCTTCGAGAGCCTGAGCATGGCGCTGCTGGAGGCGTGGAAGATGGGCCGGCCCGCCCTCGTCAACGGCCGCTGCTCGGTGCTCCGGGGACAGGTCCAGCGGGCGGGCGGCGGCCTCTATTACGGCCCCTACGAGGAGTTCGCCGAGGCCCTCACCTGGCTGCTGTCCCACGGGAGGGAGGCCGACACCCTCGGCCGCTCCGGCCGCGCCTACTTCGAGCGCCACTACTCGTGGCCGGTGATCATGGAGAAGTACGAGCGGTTGCTGGCATGCGCCTCTGCTTCGTGATCCAGCGCTACGGCCCGGAGGTGGCCGGCGGCTCCGAGCTGCACTGCCGCTGGCTCGCCGGCCGGCTGGCCCGCCGCCACCAGGTGGAGGTCGCGACGACGTGCGCGCTCGACTACCTCGAGTGGCGCGACCACTATCCGCCGGGCCCCGACCGGGTAGAGGGGATCCCCGTCACGCGCTACCCCGTGGCGCGCCCGCGCTCCGAGCGGCGCTTCGCCCTCGTCTCCGACCTGGTCTTCCACGAGGAGCATTCGCTCGCCGACGAGCGCGAGTGGGTGGTGGAGAACGGACCGTTCAGCCCGGAGCTGGTGCGCTCCCTGCCGCGGCGGCGCGACGTGGACCTGTTCGTCTTTTATTCCTATCGCTACTACCAGACCTTCTTCGGCCTGCCCCCGGTGGCCTCCCGGGCGGTGCTCGTCCCCACGGCGGAGGAGGACCCCGCCATCGAGCTGCCGGTTTTCGCGGGCCTCTTCCGCGCCCCCCGCGGAATCCTGTACCTCACCCCCGAGGAGCGGTCGCTCGTCCAGGGCGTGAGCGGGAACTCCGACGTCCCCGGCGTGGTGGTGGGCAGCGGCATCAACGTCGCGGAAGGCTGGGAGGCCGTGGACGTGAAGACGCGCTTCGGCCTCCCGCCGCATTACGTGCTCTATGTCGGTCGGATCGACCGCAACAAGGGCGCGGATCGCCTCTTCTCCCATTACAAGCGCCTGCAGGCCGAGTGGCCCGAGGCGCCGCCGCTGGTCCTCGTGGGGAAGCCGGCGCTGGAGATTCCCGTCCACCCGAAGATCGTCCACCTCGGCTTCGTCAGCGAGGCGGAGAAGTTCGCGCTCCTGGCCGGATGCGAGGTGCTGGTGATGCCGAGCGCCTACGAGAGCCTGTCCGTCATCGTCCTCGAGGCGTGGGCGATGGGCCGGCCGGTGCTGGTGAACTCCGCCTGCCGGGTCCTCGAGGGCCAGTGCGTACGCAGCGGAGGCGGGCTCTTCTACCGGGGCTACTCCGAGTTCGCGGCCGCGCTGAGGATGCTCGCCGACGATGCCCGGCTGCGCGCCGCGCTCGGGGCGGCGGGCAAGGCCTATGTGCGCCGCGAGTACGATTGGGACGTGGTGGAGGATCGGACCAGCCGGTTCCTGGCCTCGATCGCTCCTCGCCACGAGGAGGCGCGATGAACCTTTCTCGACGGAGCCTGCTGGCCTCGTTCGGGGTGGGCGGCTTCGCGCGCTTGCGTTGGCCCGCTCCGCTGCGCGCGACGTCCACGGCGGAAGCAGCCGCGGAGCCCGTCACCCTGCCCGCGATCGACGCCGAGCGCATCGCCCGGCGCATCGTGGAGTCGCTCCAGCCTTCTCCCGGCGAGCGAGCCGTCCTCCTGTACGACCCGCTCTACTACCCGGAGATCGCGGGGACGATCCAGGCCGGCCTGCGCGCGGCGGGAGCGAATCCCGTGCTCGCCCTGACCTTCGATCCGCCCGCCATCGTGCGCGGGGAAGCCGCCGGCTCCATCCCCGCCGAGGGCATCGAAGAGCGCACGGTGGCCTTCCTGCGCCCGCTCTTCGAGCAGGCGGCCATCTTCCTCTGGCTGCCGGCCCGCGAGATCTCCGGCGACACGCGATGGGAGCACCTCCTCGCGGCTTCGCGTGCCCGCGGGATCCATTTCCACTGGATCCTGCCGCTGGGGGGCCACGGCGCCGAGGAGGTCGCCGCGCTCTCGCGAATGTACGAGCGAGCCATCGTCGAGACCGACTACGCGGCGCTGTCGCGGGAGCAGGATCGCCTGATCGCCGCGCTGCGCGGCCGGAGCGTCCGGTTGAGCGACGCGCGGGGAACCGATCTGCGGCTGCGTGTCCCCGACGACGCGTGGTTCCACAAGAACGACGGCGACATGTCGCCCGCCCGGGCGGCGGCCGGGAGATCGGTACGTGATCGCGAGATGGAGTTCCCATCAGGTGCGCTGCGCTTCATCCCGGACGTGTCTTCCACCGAGGGGCGGTTGGTGGTGACCACACCGGTGCCGCGGCCCGCGGCCAGCCCTCCCGAGGCCGACGTGATCACGCTCGAGTTCGAGCGTGGGCGAGTCGTGAGGCAGCACGCGGCCAAGGACAACGTAGCCTTCGCGCGGATGTGGACCGAGTTCGGAGGCGACATCGACAAGGTCGGGGAGATCGTCATCGGCACCAACCCGCTCCTCGCGGGCACGCTGCCCTCCGGCGCGCGGCCCTACTACGGCTACGGCGCCGGCCACGTGCGCGTGTCGATGGGCGACAACTGGGAATCGGGCGGCACGAACCGCTCGCCCGCCGGCCGGCCGCTGTGGCTCTTCCTCGACAAGCCGACGGTGGAGAGCGCCGGGCGAGTGCTCGTGAAGGACGGGCGGATGGTGCGGTGATGTGGGGGCCGCGCTCGGGCTACGTCCCGAGCGCCGCGATCAGCTCTCCGCCGAACGCTTCCACGCGCCAGCGCCGTAGTCCTTCGATCTCCCTGAGGGCCTCCAATTCGCGCGGCGCGGCCTGGGCCAGCCGCTCGAGAAGACGCTGGGGAAGGACCACGGAGACGTCGACGGCCAGGCCCCCCGCCGCCTTCGTCCGCCACGCGCGCAGCGATTCGATGCGCTTGCGGACATCCTCGGAGAGCACCGGGCGCGGCGGGGGCAGGTTCAGTCGGGGCAGCTCCGCCTCGGGCAGCTCGAGCGCGCGTCCGATGGCGGCGAGCAGCTCCTCGCCCCGGCTGCGGACGCGCGGCGACAGGCCTCGCACCTGCGCCAGCTCGGCGGCGGTCCGCGGCGCCCGCTGGGCCATGTCGATGAGGGCCTCGCTCGAGAAGAGCTTGAAGGCGGGAACGTCCGTCGTCTCGGCCAGGCTCTCGCGCCAGCCGTACATCTCGCGCAGCACCCCCTGCTGCCGGCGCGAGAGCCGCCGCATGCCCTTCACCTTCTGGTAGGCCTCCGCGTCGCGGCCGCGCCGGGCCGGCTCCAGGGCCGCCACCGCGTCGGACTCCTCCTCGACCCACGCCAGCCGGCCGAGCTGCCGCAGCTCTCCCGCCAGTCTCGCCTGCAGCACCAGCAGGTGGGCGACGTCGGCGAGCGCGTACTGCTCCTGGGTGGGGCTGAGCGGCCGGCGCGACCAGTCGTCACGCTGGCTCTCCTTCGAGAGCGCCACCCCCAGCTCGGCCTGGGCCAGGGCCTGGAGGCCGATCTGCGGGCGGCCGAGGAACCGCGCGGCGATCATCGTGTCGAAGAGGCCGGCGAAGCGGAAGCCGAAGTCGCGCTTCAGCGTCGTGACGTCGTAGTCGGCGCCGTGGAGGATCTTGGCTATGCCGCGGTCGGCCATGATGGGCGCCAGGGGCGAGAGGTCCCGCAGGACGAGGGGGTCGACGAGGCACGCATCGCCGCGGTCGGTCGCGAGCTGGACGAGGCAGACCTTCTCGACGTGGTGGTGCAGGCTGTCGGACTCGGTATCGAGCGCCAGCGCGGAGGCGCCGGACAGCGACTCGGCGAGGTGCGCGAGCTGCTCCTGAGTACGGACCCACATCGTCGTGGCCCGTTCGCTCAACGTCCGCTCCGCTCGCGCGCCTTTGCTTCCTGCCACAACGCTTCCATCTCCTCGAGGTTCGATTCCGCGGGCGTGCGCCCACGCTCGTGGAGCCGCTCTTCGACGTGGCGAAAGCGGGCCCGGAACTTCCGGTTGGCGGCCTTGAGGCAGGACTCGGGATCCTCGCCGAGCAGCCGAGCGACGTTGATCGCGGCGAACAGCAGATCGCCCACTTCTTCCGCGACCGCGTGCTTCGCTCGCTCGGGAGTGAATCCCTCGCTCGCTCTTTGAGCTGGGGGGACCCTGCGGTCCCCCCAGACCCCCTGGCGCGTTTCGACGGCGGCCTTCAGCTCCGCGACCTCCTCGTCGAGCTTCGCCAGGACCGCCGGCGCGTCGGGCCAGTCGAAGCCCACGCGAGAGGCCTTCACCGCCATCTGGTACGCCTCCAGCACTCCGGGCAGGGAGCGGGAAACGCCGTCGAGGAGCGACGCATCCTCGTGTCCCTTCTCCTCGCGCTCCGCGCGCTTGATCGCCTCCCAGTTCTTGAGCACCTGGCCGCTGGTGGAGGCGGGGGTGCTCCCGAACACGTGGGGATGCCGGCGAACCATCTTCGCCGAGACGCGCTCGACGACCTGCGCGATGTCGAAGCGGCCCTCTTCGGAGGCGATCTGCGCGTGGAACACGACCTGCAGCAGAAGGTCGCCCAGCTCGCCGGCCAGGTGCGCGTCGTCGCCGCGCTCGATCGCCTCCACCACCTCGTAGGCCTCCTCGATCGTCATGGGCTTGAGGCTGTGGTGGGTCTGCTCCCGGTCCCACGGGCACCCTCCCGGCGCGCGCAGCCGCGCGATGAGGGCGACGAAGGCCTGGAAGGCGGCCCCGGGGCCGGCGGGCTCGTCGCTCATGGCCGCGGACTGTAGAGGAATCGGCGGTAGAGTTCCACCTTGATGGCGCGGATCGGGCCGGTGAACGAAGATGGGGAGCTGGCGGAGGTCCGAGCGCTCTTCCGCGAGTATGCGGACACGCTGGGCATCGATCTCGGCTTCCAGGGCTTCGAGGCGGAGCTGGCCGGCCTCCCCGGCGATTACGCTCCGCCGCGAGGCCGGCTGCTGATCGCGCGCGAAGGCAGTCGGGCGGTGGGCTGTGCGGCGCTCCGGCCTCTGGGCCCCGACGTCTGCGAGGCCAAGCGCCTCTACGTGCGTCCTGAGGCCCGCGGGACCGGGCTCGGGCGGCGCCTGACGGATGCGCTCATCGCCGAGGCGCGAGCGATCGGCTACGCGCGGTTGCGGCTGGACACGCTGCCCGCGATGACGCAAGCCATCGCGCTCTATCGCTCGCTCGGCTTCCGCGTCATCGCTCCCTACCGCTACAACCCCGTCGAGGGGACCCTCTTCCTGGAGAAGGACCTATGAAGATTCCCATCTATCAGGTCGACGCCTTCACCTCCCGGGTCTTCGGCGGGAACCCGGCCGCGGTATGCCCGCTCGAGTCCTGGCTCGACGATGCGACCCTGCAGTCGATCGCCGCCGAGAACAATCTGTCGGAGACGGCGTTCTTCGTCGGACGCGACGGCCAGTACGACATCCGATGGATGACGCCCGTCGCCGAGGTAGACCTGTGCGGCCACGCCACGCTCGCCTCGGGATGGGTGGTGTTCAACCGGCTCGAGCCCGCACGCGACGAGGTGGAGTTCGGATCGCGGAGCGGGCCGCTGAAGGTCGTCCGGGAGGGCGATCTGCTCGCGCTGGATTTTCCCGCGCGGCCTCCGGAACCGGTCGGGGATGCGCGGGCGGTGGGCGAGGCGCTCGGACGGCCGCCGCGGCAGCTCCTGGCCGCGCGCGACTACCTGGCGCTCTACGACACGGAAGAGGAAGTGCGGGCGCTGAGGCCGGACATGGCGCGGGTGGCGGCGCTCGACCGCCACGCCGTCATCGCCAGCGCGCCGGGCAAGAGCTGCGATTTCGTGTCGCGCTTCTTCGCGCCCGCCTGGGGCGTCGCGGAAGACCCCGTGACCGGCTCCTCGCACTGCACGCTCGTTCCCTACTGGGCGGCGCGGCTCGGCAAGGACCGCCTCTCCGCGCGCCAGGTGTCTTCCCGCGGCGGAGAGCTCTTCTGCGAGCGGCGAGGAACTCGCGTGCGCATCGCCGGCCGGGCCGCGCTCTTCCTGGAAGGCCGGATCGAGATCAGTTGAGCCGGCGGAATACCCGAGCGTAGGACGGTGTTTGAAGTGTGACAGGGCCGGTCCGCCTGCGGCCTCGTCGCTCGTAGCGTGGAGAGGAAGGGAGGGCTCCACATGCCGATGCATCCCCTGAACTGGACCGCGGGCTGGTCGCTCATCCTGGCGGGTTTCGTGGTGGGCGCCGGCCTCGGCCTGGGCTTTCACCGCCAGGACTTCTGGGGCGGCTACGATTCGTTCCGCCGCCGGCTCGTCCGCCTGGGCCACATCGCGCTCGAAGCCCTCGGGCTGCTCAACCTGCTCTTCGCGCTCTCTCCCTGGCCGCGGCCCGACACGTGGTGGTCGGCCGCCGCCTCGCCCTGCTTCGTCGTTGGCGGCGTCGCGATGCCCTGCGTGTGCTTCCTGGCCGCCTGGAGGAAGCCCTTCCGGCACCTGTTCCCCGTGCCCGTCCTCGCTCTGGTGCTGGCGGTGGCCTTCACCCTCGCCGGAGGTGGACGATGAAGATCGGCCTGCTCGCCATGAGCGGTATCCGTGCCCATGACCCCGAGCTGCTCGACCTGGGCCTGACGCTTCCCGGCTTCGTCGAGCGGAGCCGGCAGATCGCGTCGCTGCCGAGCCTCGGATTGCTCTCCCTGGCGGCGGCGACGCCGCCCGGCCACGAGCTGCGCTACTTCGAGGCCGAGTCCGACCGGACCGAGCCCGCCGAGGTGTACTCGTGCGATCTCGTGGCCATCAGCACATTCTCGGCTCAGGTGCTCGAGGCCTACGCCATCGCCGATCGCCTGCGCGGAGCCGGGGTGCGCGTGGCGATGGGCGGCCTGCACGTGAGCGTGCGCCCGCATGAGGCGGCGCTCCACGCCGACTACGTCGTCTGCGCGGAGGGCGAGGCCGCATGGCCGGCGGTCGTGGAGGCGGCGGAGGCCGGGGCGCCGCCCCGCGTGTTCGACGCGAAGGACTTTGCCGCGGTGGACGTGGCTGCGCTTCCCGTTCCGCGTTACGACCTTCTCGGCGACCGGCCGTACAACCGCTTCACGGTGCAGACCTCGCGCGGGTGCCCGTGGCGCTGCGATTTCTGCGCGTCGACGGTGATGCTGTCCAGCAGCTACCGCAAGCGGCCGGTGGCCGCCGTCATCCGCGACATCCGCGCGATCATGGACCTGCGCGAGCGTCCGTTCATCGAGTTCGCCGACGACAACACTTTCGTCGACAAGGCCTGGGGCCGGAAGCTGTGCCGGCAGCTCGCGCCGCTGCGGCTGAAATGGTTCACCGAGACGGACATCTCCGTGGCCGACGATCCCGAGCTCCTCGACCTGATGGCGGCGGCCGGATGCCGCCAGGTGCTGATCGGCCTCGAGAGCCCC
>QHVJ01000094.1 GCA_003222275.1 Acidobacteriota bacterium
CCGTCCATCAGGACGCGAGCGGCAAGGCGAAGCAGACCGCGCTCGCCTACGCCAAGGGCATCGGCTGTACGCGCGCCGGCGTCATCGAGACGACCTTCGCCGAGGAGACGGAAACCGACCTCTTTGGAGAGCAGGCGGTGCTGTGCGGCGGCGTTTCGGCCCTCGTCAAGAGCGGGTTCGAGACGCTCGTCGAGGCCGGATACCAGCCGGAGATCGCCTACTTCGAGTGCATGCACGAGCTGAAGCTGATCGTGGACCTCATGTACCGCGGCGGCCTCAGCTACATGCGGCACTCCATCTCCGACACCGCCGAGCACGGCGACTACACCGGCGGCCCGCGCCTCATCACGGACGAGACGCGGAAGGAGATGGTGCGGATGCTCAGCGAGATCCGGAGCGGGGCGTATGCGAAGAAATGGATCGCGGAGAACGAGGCCGGCCGCCCGTGGTTCGACGCCCAGCGCAAGAAGGAGCGCGGCCACATCATCGAGGAGGTGGGCGCGCGCCTCCGGGGCCTGATGTCGTTCCTGGACCCGGTCAAGGTCACGCCCGAGGGCGAGGTCAAGCCGGCTCGGGAAGAGGCGCGGCCGGCGGCGGAGGTGACGCGATGAATCCTCGAATTACCATCTTCGACACCACGCTGCGCGACGGCGAGCAGTCGCCGGGCTGCAGCATGACCCCGGCCGAGAAGGTCCGGCTGGCGCGGCAGATCGAGCGCCTGGGGGCGGACATCATCGAGGCCGGCTTCCCCATCGCCTCCGCGGGCGAGGTCGACTCGGTGCGCGCGGTCGCGGAGGAGATCCGCGGCGTCAAGATCGCCGCCCTCGCGCGGGCCAAGGAGCCGGACATCCTCGCGGCGGGCAAGGCCCTGCGCGGAGCCGCCCACCCGGTCCTCCACATGTTCCTCGCCACTTCCGGGATCCACTTGAAGTGGAAGCTCAAGCTCACGCCCGAGGAAGCGCTGAAGCAGGCCGTCGAGGGGATCAAGCTCGCGAAGTCGCTGGTCTCCGAGGTGGAGTTCTCGGCCGAGGACGCGACGCGCACCGACTACGGCTATCTCCGCGAGGTGCTCCAGGCCACGTTCGAAGCCGGCGCCACGACCCTGAACGTCCCCGACACGGTCGGTTACTCGCTCCCGCACGAATACGCGGAGCTGATCGGGCGGCTCGTGCGGGACGTTCCGGGAGCCGTCATCTCCGTGCACTGCCACAACGACCTCGGAGTGGCGGTGGCCAACTCGCTCGCCGCCGTGCAGGCGGGAGCGAGGCAGGTCGAGTGCACGATCAACGGCATCGGAGAGCGCGCCGGTAACGCCTCCCTCGAAGAGATCGTGATGGCGCTCAAGGTACGCGGCAGCACGATCGGCGCCGAGACGGGAGTGAAATCGGAGCTGCTCGCGCCCACGAGCGCGATGCTCTCCGGCGTCACCGGCATCTGGCCGCAGCCCAACAAGGCGGTGGTCGGCCGCAATGCCTTCGCGCACGAGGCCGGCATCCACCAGCACGGCATCCTGGCCAACCCGCTGACGTACGAGATCATGACCCCGGCCAGCGTCGGGGTGAAGGAGACCCTCCTCGTCCTCGGCAAGCACTCCGGCAAGCACGCGGTGGAGTCTCGCCTGCGCGCCCTCGGCGTGCGCCTGTCCCCGGAAGAGGTGGAGGCGGTGACGGCGCGGGTGAAGCAGCTCGCCGACGCCCAGAAGTACGTCTACGACGACGACCTGCTCAACCTCGTCGGCAGCAGCCAGGCCCGGAGCATCCGGCTGGTGCGCTTCCAGGCGTTCTCCGGGAGCCAGGTGCTGCCCACCGCGACCGTGGAAGTGGAAGTCGACGGCGAGACTCGTTCCGCGTCCGCCGTCGGCAACGGGCCGGTCGACGCCGCGCTCAAAGCCGCCGATGCGGCGCTCGGCCTGGACCTCGAGCTGCTGGAGCTGACGACGCGCGCGGTGACCGGAGGCAAGGACGCGATGGCCGAGGTCCTCGTGCGGGTGCGGCACGACGGCGCGGAATCGTCGGGCCAGGGCGCGAGCACCGACACGATCGAGGCCGCGCTCAAGGCGTACCTCTCCGCGGTGGCGACGGCCCGGGCCGCCCACGAGCAGCCTTCGCTCGCCGAGGAGTCGGCCTGATGAGCGAGGCCGGTCCCCGCACGCTCTTCGACAAGGTGTGGGCGTCGCACGTCGTCGTTCCCGCCACCGCCCATACCCCCGCGGTCCTCTACGTCGACCTCCACCTCGTTCACGAGGTGACCTCCCCGCAGGCGTTCGCCCTGCTCCGCGAGCGAGGCCTGCGCGTTCGCCGGCCCGACCGCACCGTGGCGACGATGGACCACTCGACCCCCACCGCCCCGCGCCGGCCGGGAGTGCCGATCCCGATACCCGACGCCGAGGCGGCGGCGCAGGTGAGCGCGCTCGAGGCGAACTGCCGCGACTTCGGCATCCCCCTCCACGCGCTGGGCAGCGAACGGCAGGGGATCGTCCACGTGATCGGGCCCGAGCTGGGGCTCACCCGGCCGGGCATGACCATCGTGTGCGGCGACAGCCACACCAGCACTCACGGCGCCTTCGGGGCTCTCGCCTTCGGCATCGGCACGAGCGAGGTCGGCCACGTGCTGGCCACGCAGTGCCTGCTCCAGAGCCGGCCGCGCACGCTCGCGGTCGAGATGGACGGCCGCCTTCCCCCCGGGGTCACGGCCAAGGACCTGATCCTCGCCCTCATCGCCCGCATCGGCATCGGCGGCGCCAACGGCCACGTCATCGAGTACCGCGGCCCCGCCATCCGCGCGCTCTCGATGGAAGAGCGCATGACCGTCTGCAACATGTCGATCGAGGCGGGGGCGCGCGCGGGCATGATCGCGCCCGACGACACGACCTTCGAGTGGGTCTGCGGCCGTCCTCACGCCCCGAAGGGCGCCGAGTGGGAGGCGGCGGTTCGGTCCTGGCGCACGCTGCCCACCGACGACGGCGCGCCCTTCGACCGCACGGTGCGCGTCGACGCGTCGGCGCTGGAGCCGATGATCACGTACGGCACCAACCCCGGCATGGGCATTCCGATCCGCGGCACCGTTCCCGATCCGGCCGGCAACGCGACGCTGCAGCGCGCGCTCGCTTACATGGGGTTGCAGCCGGGCGAGCAGCTCCTCGGGCGTCCCGTCGACGTGGTCTTCATCGGGAGCTGCACGAACTCGCGCCTGTCCGACCTGCGCCAGGCCGCGAGCGTCTTCGCCGGCCGCAAGGTCGCGCCGGGCGTGAGGGTGCTGGTAGTGCCGGGCTCCCAGCAGGTCAAGCGCGAGGCGGAGGCGGAAGGCCTGGACCGGATCTTCCGCGACGCCGGAGCCGACTGGCGTGAGTCGGGCTGCTCGCTGTGCATCGCGATGAACGGCGACCGGCTCGAGGCCGGCCAGTACGCGGTCAGCACGAGCAACCGGAACTTCGAGGGCCGCCAGGGCGCGGGCGGCCGCACGTTCCTCGCCAGCCCCCTCACGGCCGCCGCCGCCGCCGTCACCGGGCGCATCGCCGACGCCCGCGAGATGCTGAGGTAGGCCATGGAGCGCATCACGCGGTTCACGTCGCCCACGGTCGCCTGGCCGGCCGACGACGTCGACACCGACCAGGTCATCCCCGCCCGCTTCCTGAAGGGAACCGCGCGCAGCGGATGGGGCGAGCATCTCTTCGCCGACCGCCGCTACGACGCCGACGGCCGGCCCCGCCCCGAGTTCCCCCTCAACCGCCCCGAAGCGAAGGGCGCCCGGGTGCTCGTGGCCGGCCGCAACTTCGGCTGCGGCTCCTCGCGGGAGCACGCGGTCTGGGCGCTGCAAGGCTACGGGTTCCAGGCGGTGATCGCCCTGTCGTTCGCGGACATCTTCCGCGGCAACGCCCTCAAGAATGGTCTGCTGCCGGTAGCGGTCGAGGAGTCGACCCACGCCCGCCTCCTGTCCGCTCCCGGCTCCGCGGTGACCGTGGATCTCGAGGCGCAGAAGGTCACGCTCGCCGACGGCATGGGGGCGAGCTTCGTCATCGATCCCTTCGCACGCTACTGCCTGCTGAACGGCATCGACGAGCTGCAGTTCCTCCTCGGCCAGGAGGAAGCCGTCGCGGCCTACGAGAGGCGCACGGGTCCCCTTTCCGGAGGCATCCCTTCATGACGCACACGATCGCGGTCCTCAGGGGTGACGGTATCGGTCCGGAGGTGACCGAGGCCGCCCTTTCCGTCCTCGGTGCTTGCGTGCCCCTGAAGGTGCACGAGGGCGTCATCGGCGGCGCCGCGATCGACGCCACCGGCGACCCGCTGCCGGCGGCCACGCTCGAGACGTGCCTGCGCAGCGAGGCGGTGCTGCTGGGCGCCGTCGGCGGGCCGCGCTGGGAGGGACCCGTCCGCGCCGAGGCGGGCCTCCTGCGGCTGCGGCAGAGCCTGGGTCTCTTCGCCAACCTGCGCCCGGCACGTTTCATGGGCCTGCCGACACCGCTGAGAGAAGCGCTGGCGCGGCACGCGGACATCCTGGTCGTGCGCGAGCTCTCCGGCGGCGTCTATTTTGGCGAGCCGCGGGGAGGCAACGACACCGACGCCTTCAATACCTGGCGCCAGTCGGCGGCCCAGGTCCGCCGGGTGGCCCACGTCGCGTTCCGGGCCGCGCGGCGTCGGCGCCGTCGCGTCACGTCGGTGGACAAGGCCAACGTCCTCGAGACCTCGCGCCTCTGGCGCCGGGTGGTGAGCGAGATCGCCCGCGAATATCCGGATGTGGAGCTGGAGCACCGCTACGTCGACGCGGCCGCTTTCGAGCTGCTGGCGGCACCGCACCGCTTCGACGTCGTCCTCACCGAGAACCTTTTCGGCGACATCCTCAGTGACGAGGTGGGCGTGGTCGTGGGGTCGATCGGCCTGCTGCCCTCGGCCTCCCTGGGCGAGGGACCGTCGCTCTACGAGCCGGTGCACGGCTCGGCTCCCGACCTCGCCGGCCACGGCACCGCCAACCCGGCGGGTGCGATCCTGTCCGCGGCGATGATGCTGGAGCTGTCCTTCAACTGCGCGGAGCTGGCGCGGTCGGTGGAGGCGGCGGTCATGGCCACGCTGCGCGAGGTGCGGACCCCCGACCTCGGCGGCCGCGCCACGACCGCGGAATTCACGGCCGCGGTGCGGCGCAACCTGGAATGGCTGCGGTGGTCGCACGCCTCGCCCGAGGACGAGCCGTCCTACGAATGGGGAGTGTGATGCAGTCGAAGCAGGTCTGGATGAACGGGCGCCTGGTCCCGGCCGAGCAAGCTACCGTCCCGTTCCTCAACACGGGGCTGCACTACGGTCTGGCCGTCTTCGAGGGCATCCGCGCCTACCGCACGGCGCGCGGCCCCGCCGTCTTCCGGCTCCGTGAGCACGTGGAGAGGCTGCTGCATTCCGCGCACGTCCTGGCGATGCCGGCCATCCCGTGGTCGGAACCCGAGATCGTGGCCGCCGTGCGCGAGGTGGTGGCCGCCAACGGCTTCGACGACTGTTACGTGCGGCCGCTCATCTACCTCTCCGAGGGGGGCTGGAACCTCGACGTCGGCAACGGCAAGGCCAGCCTCGGCATCGCGGTGTGGGAGTGGGGACCCTATCTGGGAGCGGAGGCGCGCGAGGCGGGCGTGCGCGCCAACGTGTCGTCGTTCACCCGGCACCATCCCAACGTGATGATGACCAAGGCGAAGATCGCCGGGAACTACGCCAACAGCGCTCTCGCGAAGACCGAATCGGTGCGGCTCGGCTTCGACGAGGCGATCATGCTCGATCCGTCCGGCTTCGTGGCCGAGTGCACCGGCGAGAACCTCTTTCTCGTCCGCGATGCCGCCCTGGTGACGACGCCCACCGCGACGATCCTGGAGGGCATCACGCGCGACAGCATCCTCACGCTCGCCCGCGACCTCGGCCACGAGGTGCACGAGGAGCCGGTGAGCCGCGACCAGCTCTACCTGGCCGACGAGGTGTTCGTGTGCGGCACCGCCGCCGAGGTGGTGGCGCTGCGCGAGATCGACGGCCGCAAGGTCGGCTCCGGCCGCGTGGGGCCGTTCACACGGAGCCTCCAGCAGGCGTTCCACGCGGCGGTCCGCGGCGAGAACGCGCGCTATGAGAGGTGGCTGACGTATGTGCGGGACGCCCCCGCGGAGCGCGCCGACCTCGCAACTCCTCTCCCCTCTACTTCACGCGCTTCATCTTGATGACGAGTTCCTGGCTTTCCTTCTCCGGCTCGCCGTCGGCGGCGGCCCGGCGCGCGATGAGATCGCCCTCCCCGTCGCCGGTGAGCCGCAACGCCATCGAGAGCTTCTCGCCGTCGGGGTTCTTCACCTTGAAGGTGAGCCGCCGCCCGTCGAAGCGCGGCTCCAGCATCTCGACCTCGTCCTTGCCGCGGACGCGTCCCCCCTGGAGATCCACCTCGTAGAACGTCACGCGGCCCGAGAGGCCGCCCTGCTTTCCGACGACCGTGAGATCCACCGCGGGCGCAGCGTTGCGATCGTCGAACCGTCCTGACCACGAGCCCAGGATCGCGACCGCGCCGTCAGGCCCGGCCTCTATGGCGACCGCGTATCTCGCGGCGAGGGCCGATGCCATGGCCAGCAGCGACGCCGCCACGACCGAAGCGAAGACGCCCGCCTTGCGGCGGGCACGGCCGGTGACGAGGCTCATGACACGCTCCTCCAGGATCCCGGCGTCGGCGACGCCGAGGGTATAAGGCGGGGCCGGCGCCAGCGACCGAGCCAATGCCGCCAGCGCGCGAGCATACGCGCGCGGCTCGAGCACGCGCTCCGCCACCAGCGCGTCGCAGGCCAGCTCGCGGACCTGACGGATGCGTCCGAGTAGCCAGGCCGTCGCCGGATGGAAGGCGATCGGCACCGCGGCCAGCTCGGCGGCGGCATTCCACGCGAAATCACGCCGCTTGACGTGAGCCATCTCGTGGCCGAGCGCCGCCGCGAGCTCCTCGCGCCTCCAGGACGCCGCGAGACCGGTGGGGAGCAGGACCACCGCCCGTGCCGCGCCGAGCGTCACCGGCGAGCCCACGGCCGGCGACAGCCGCACCACGACCTCGCCGCGAGTGAGATCGAGACTTCGACGGCAGCGCTCCACTTCCACCCGGACGGCCTCCGGCAGCGGGCCCGCGAGGACAGTGCGACGCAAGGCCAATGCACGGCGCCAGGAGCGCCCCCGACGCGCGGCCGCCAGGATGAGGCTCGCGAGATAGAGGGCGCCGACGCCGTTGGCCACCTGCGGTGACGGAGCCAGCGATCGTGACGGCGCCCGCCCGAGCCGGCGGGCCCCGGCCACCGCGCCTTCCGCGTGGCCCGGCGGCGCGGACGCTGCTCCCGCCTCCGCCGAGCGACGCGCCCCGCTCGAGGCGACGCTCCCCGCGACGGGCAGGACGACGCTCGCGGCGAGCGCGGTGAGGAGCAGACGATGACGCGCGACGGCGGATGGCAACAACCGCCCGCCCGCCGCGGCGGCCAGCGCCATCAGCGGCACCTGCCATACGGCGTTCAGGACGAAGGCGATCGCGAAGCGGCTAGCGGTCTCCATCGGCGTCTTTCTCTGCGCGCTCGAGGGCGCGGGTGAGCCGGGCGAGGGCTTCCGGCGTGAGGTGGCGGCTCTCGACCAGGCTGACGACGAGGCTCTCCGCCGAGCCGCCGAAGAGGCGCTCCACCATGTCCCCCACCGCGTGCCGCAGCGCGCGTCGGCGCGTGAGGATGGCGTGGTAGACGTACGCGCGGTCCTTCAGCGCGCGCCGCACGCGGCCCTTCCTCCACAGCACGTTCAGCATGGTCTGGACCGTCGTGTAGGCGAGCTTCCGCCGCGGGGCGAGCGCGTCCCGCACTGCCTGGACCCCCCCGGGACCGGTGGCCCACAGCACCTTCATGATCTCCAGCTCGAGGGGCGTCAGCCCGTCCGTGCTCCGCGGAGCCATGTGATCTCCTAATCCATTAGGACAATAGGCCGACGGAGGCAGCTTGTCAACTAAAATCTTAGGAGACGACGGCGGCCAGACCCCGTAACCTCTCCGGCCGGTCGGCCGCACGATCGAGATGCAGGAGCAGCAGGCCGCCGGGCAGGGCGACGAGCGCCAGCAGGGGCCAGAACGCGCGGTCGCCGAGCCGGGCGTACAGCGGCAGGAACAGGATCGGGTTCACCGCGGTGGCCAGGCTCCAGGTGGCCTGGATCAGGCTCAGGTAGCGGCCGCGCGACTCGGCGGGCGACCAGTCCGCGATGAAGGCGAGCTTCTGCGGTGTGGACAGGATCTCCCCCGCCGTCCACAGCACGACCGTGAAGAGGAACCAGGCCCAGTGCAGGACGAAGCCGGTGACGCCGTATCCGACGCCGACGAGCAGCATGCCGACGGCGGCCACCCGCAGCCTCCGGAAGCGCCGCAGGGCGTCGGTGGCCGGGATCTCGAAGAGCACGATCAGGAGGCCGTTCAGGCCCACCAGGCAGCCGTACACCGGCGCCGGATAACCGGCGGTCACGGTGATCGTCAGCGGCAGCGCCGTGACGTTGGTGTGGAAGGCGAGGGCGAAGGCGAAGGATACGAGGGCGAGCTGGAGGCAGACGGGGTCGCGCCATGGGCTGGGTCCCCCCGCGGGGTGGGCGGTGCGCGGGGCGGGCCGAGTCTCGGGAACGAAGAGGTAGATGATCACGCCGTAGAGGATGGTCGTCACGCCGTCGGCGAGGAACATCACGCGCCAGCTCCAGTCGGCGAGAAGGCCGCCGACGGCCATTCCCACCGCGAAGCCGAGGTTGGTCGCCGTGCGGAGCGCGGCAAAGCCCACCGCGCGCTGGGCGGGAGGCAGGAGGTCGCCGATGACGGACGAGGCCGCGGGCCGGTAGAGGTCGGCCACGAAGCCGAAGATCACGAGCAGGGGGATGAACACCCGGATCGACGGCGAGAGGCCCATCAGGCAGGCGAGGCCGCCGCCCCCGAAGAGGCTGGCGATCATGGCCAGGCGCCGGCCGAGCCGGTCCGCCACTACCCCGCCGACGAGGACGGAAACCAGCGAGCCGGCCCCATAACACGTCAACAGAAGGCCGACTTCCGCCGCCGTGAGGCGGAATTCTCTACGTAGGACGATGGCCAGATAGGGAACGATGAAGCCGCCGAGCCGGTTGACGAGCGCGCCGGTTATGAGCAGGCGCACGGCGGGTGGAAGCCGCCGGAACAGCGTCAGCGGGCTCGCGAGCATCCGCGCACTCTAGAAGAATTCGTGGCACGATGGAAAGGTGAAGCCTCTTCGCCGCCAAGCCGCCGGGCTGCTCGTCCTGGCTCTCCTCGCGACCGGCGCCTGCTCCAATGCGCTCAATTACGCCGACCCCGCGGGGCCCCGCTACGAGGGCCGTTTTGCCGGGGCCGACGCCGATCCCGCCCTTCGCATCGTCACCTTCAACATCAAGTTCTCCCGCGAGATCGACCGCGCCATCGAGCTGTTCCAGAAGAATCACGACCTCCAGAACCCCGACATCATCGCCCTCCAGGAGATGAACAACGCGGGCGTCGACCGCATCGCCCGCGCCCTGGGCATGAGCTACGTCTACTATCCCGCGGCCTTCCATCCCCAGGGGTCGGGCGACTTCGGCAACGCCCTGCTCGTCAAGGGGACGATCGAGTCCGACCACAAGCTGATCCTCCCGCACACGAGCCGCATCCGGCACATGCTGAGGGAAGCGGTGGTCGCCGACGTCGTCGTGGACGGCATCCGCCTGCGCGCGTACAGCGTCCACCTCGAGACCCCATTCCAGATCTCGGCGTCGGACCGCCGCGACCAGGCCCGGGCCATCCTGCAGGACGCCGCCCGGTACCCAGGGCCGGTGGTCATCGCCGGCGACTTCAACAGCCGCGACGTCGTGGGCGACGTCTTCGGCGGGGCCGGGTTCCAGTGGGTCACCCGCGACGCCGGCCACACGATCAGCTTCTTCTCCTGGGACCACGTCTTCGTGCGGGGCCTGACGCTCAAGGCGCCCCCGCGGAAGGGAATCGTCCTCAACAACAACGGCGCCAGCGATCATCTGCCGGTGTGGGCGGAGCTGCTGCCCCAGGGTGCCGTGGTCCCCGTCGTCACGAACCCCTAGCCTGGCCGAGGCGAACGAGCGGCGACGGACGGGAACGAGCACGTTCACGGCCACGTGCACGATGAGGTATGTTTCGACGGCGACAATCTCGGGTTGAACGAGGCGGCGTTCCATGGCCGCTGGTGGCTGTGCGAGGATCAGGGAGGCATAGATGAGTACTCACGCCGGCGCGGGGACGTCCGTCGGGTGCTCGGTTGCGCCCATGCTGTCGGTTCGGAATGGCGCGCGAGCGGTCGAGTTCTACAAGTTGGCATTCGGAGCGATCGAGGTATACCGCGTGGAGGATCCCGGCGGTTCGGTGGTGTCGCGCTTGTCCGTCGACGGTGCGGAGTTCTGGCTGGCCGATGAGTCCCCCGAGCATCACAACTTCAGCCCCGAGTCGCTGG
Source organism: Acidobacteriota bacterium (assembly GCA_003222275.1). Taxonomy (GTDB): domain Bacteria; phylum Acidobacteriota; class Vicinamibacteria; order Fen-336; family Fen-336; genus AA32. The sequence goes on from QHVJ01000094.1 coordinate 10,460, forward strand.
GCGGTGGCTCGGTGCGGATGATCTTGACCGTGGCGGATCCCGATGCGATGTTCGCGAAGGCGCTTGCGGCAGGCGCCCGGGCGGTCGTCGCGGTGAAGGAAGACTATGGCTGGCGTCTCGGCCGCGTGGTCGATCCGTTCGGCCATCACTGGGAGATCGGCCGTCCGCTCGCGTCGTAGAAGCCCGCCCGCTGACGTGCCGCCGAACACCGGCCGACCTAGCCGCGGCGGCGGCGGCCGGAGGTCGCGGCCCGCGAGGCGAAGGCGGCCAGGCCGCCGAGGACGAGGAGCAGGACGACCGCGGGACCGCTCGTCCAGCCGACCCCCGGAAGGAGCGGGAAGTTCACGGCCAGCTGGTTCACCACGTAAATGTTGGTGATGGCGGCCAGCAGGCCGAACCGGAGAAGCATGGCAGTGGGAAGGGCGAAGCCGAGGGCGTTGAGAGGCAGGGTCACGCCCAGTGGCACATCGGAGTTGAGCGAGTCCGGAATGCTGATCAAGATCACCACGACCACGGCCGCCAGCCATTCGGGCATCACGAGGCGCAGCAGGAGGAGCATCAGCAGCACAGCCATGCCCAGGCCGGCGGCGTTGGTCTGGCCGAAGATCAACTCTGCGGCGACTTCCCGCGCCCCGAGCAGGGCGTCGAGCCCCTCCCATGTCGGCTGGAGAGCGGGCTGGCCCAGGAGGCTGGGCAGGCGGAAGAGGAGGGCGAAGACCACGGCCATCGCGGCTCCCGCGGCCAACCCGATGAGGACGTCACGGCCCACGCGCGGGTCGCCAAAGCTGCCCGCGAGCACTCGCGTCCAGGAGATGAGCGTGTGCGGCCACCGCCGGCGTACGTACGGCTCGACCGCGAGGTACAGAACCCAGATCACCAGGGCCACCACCAGAGACGCCCCCAGGCCCCGGGCCGCCAGGCCCAGCTCCGCGCCGAAATCGGCGACGTGGTTGGCATAGAGGGCCCACGTCAGCAATCCCGACCCGACGGCGTAGGTCGCCAGGCGAAAGGCCCCCGCGCGGTCGCCCCGGCCGGCGATCAGGTGCCGACGCGCGAGCAGACCGCTGATCGCGAGGAGGCAGAGAAACAGCGCTCCTGCCGTGAGGGCGGAGGCACGCATCCCTGGCGTGGGCCGGAACGGCCGCATGCGGTCCGGACGCGTCCAGGGAGCCACGATATGGAAGAAGACGGGGCGGCCGCGGTAGGCGGCGGCCTCGAGCCGAATCGGGATGTCCGGCCGGTCCGGGTAGGTCCCTTCCCATGCGGCGCGCGCGTCGCAATAAAACGGGGGGGTCCACGCCGGTTCCACCGGGCGTACGCGGGTCGAGTCGAGGCGCGCCTGCGTGAAGAGAGGTGCCCAGTCGGGCGCCGGCACCGGTCCCTTCGCGGCCTCCACTTGGGGAGGAACGGCGTAGAAGGCGAGCAATCGTCCCTGCATGTCGAACCGCACGCCCGCCATTCCCGATTCCACCACCGGCGGGTTGCTCCAGTACACCCGCCCCGCGAAGTGGCTGGAGACGAGAGGACGCGGGCTCTGCCGGTACCAGAACTGGAGCGCGGGGGGCTGGCCCGACGCCAGCGCATCCCACCGGTGCGGCGAGCGGTCGTGCTCGGCCAGGTGCTGCACATATTCGGCGTCCACCGCGAAGCCCACTCGCGTGTCAGCCGGAGCGTCGGAGTAGCCGAGGCTCCTGACGAAATCGCGCGCGCGGTCCTCGAGGACGGCGGGGCTCTTGTCGATGGGCACGAGACGGAAGATGTTGATCGGGCGCGCGAGAAGGGTGAAGAGAGCGATCCCGAGCGCGGCCACGAGCAAGCACGTCCACGCGGCCGCCGGTGACAGGCCCTCCGCTTCGCCGGCCGCGGCCACCAGCTCCGGCGACGGCGTCTCGCCCGCGGCGAGCGCAGCCGCGAGCGGATCGCCGCCGGGCAGCGCCGCCGCGACGGCCAGCGCGGAGGCCGGACGGA
>QHVJ01000095.1 GCA_003222275.1 Acidobacteriota bacterium
AGCTCATGCTGGCGCGAAGGAACTTCACTCCCGAGAACGCCACCAACATGCCGAGGCCGCCGCCGAGAACCGCGAGCAGAAGACACTCTGCCAGCAACTGCTGCACCAGCCGCCCGCGGCCGGCTCCCAGAGCGGCACGAACCGCAAACTCGTTGTGGCGGGCCGCGGACCGCGCCAGGAGCAATCCCGCGACGTTGGCGCACGCGATCAACAAGACGAATCCAACGACGACCATGAGGAAGGTGATCGCAGTGCGGACTTGCGGTTCGACCAGCGCTTCCTTGAGACCCAGCAACCTCGGAGTCCAGCCCCTATCGGCCGGATTGTTCTGTTCCAGATGCCGCAGGATCGTGGCGGTCTGGGCCTGCGCCTCCTGAATGCTCACACCGTCCCGGAGTCGGGCCACGACATGCAGACTCCGGTCGTTGCTCGTGTCCGGGCGAAGGGATTGGGCGACGAGCGACGCCGGGGTCCACACCGCGCACGGCACCGAAGCGATTTGGAACTCCGCCGGCATGACGCCGATCACCGTGTAGGCCTGCTGGGCAAGAGTCACGGTCTTGCCGATGACTTCGGAATCGCCGCCGAACCGGCCCTGCCACAGCTCGTAGCTGATCACAGCGCTCGACTGCTGTGTGCTCGCGTCCTCAGTGGGTGTGAACGTGCGCCCGAGGCGGGCCGCGACCGCGGAGAGCTCAAAGTAGTTGGGAGTCACTCGGGCAACGGTCGTGCGCTCCGGTTCACCCTGGCCGGTCATTGCGACATCATCGTAAGAGGCGGCCGCTATTGCCTTGAAGACATGGCCCTCACGCAACGTCGAGAACTCGAGGGCCGAAGCCGGGTTCTGATCGGAGCCTTTCGCCGGATCCAAGAACGTCACTACGACGACTCGGTCGGGGTGCGGGATAGGAGGCTCCCGGAACAAGATCCCGCTCACCATGCTGAAGATCGCCGAATTCAAGCCGATCCCGAGGCCGAGCGTGATGACGACGGTAAGAGTAAACCCGGGACTCTTCCGCAGCAGACGCGCGCCGAAGCGAAGGTCGTACCTCATCATGGCTGCTCTCTCTCGCCCGATCCGGAAGCCGCGCGTAGGAGCTCTTCGATCTCGTTCCGGTACGGCATGGCGTCCGAGCAGCTCACGCGGCCAACGACGATCGCGGCCGCCGCGTTGCCCGCGCGCAGGCACTCGGCCCGCGGCCGACCGCGGTGCAGTTCGTCGAGGAAGCCGGAGGCGAAGGCATCGCCCGCGCCGATCGTGCTCACCACGCGCACCGGCAGCGGCGGCACCGACGTCGAATCGTCGCGGGTGTGGGCCTCCACGCCCCGCGCGCCCAGCTTGCGCACGAGCAGCCCCACCCCCGCGTCCAGCACGGCCGCGACCTGCCGCCGCGCATCGGGCTCGCCGGTGAGGAGGGTGATCTCGTCCTCGTTGCCGAGGACGACGTCCACGAAGGGCAGCGCCGTGCGCGCCTGTGCGCCCGCGGCCTCCGGCGAGGACCAGGAGCTGGCGCGGTAGTCCACGTCCAGCACCGTGCGCGCTCGGGCCTCTCTCGCCGTGCGCAGGGCCGCCAGCGTCGCCTCGCGCGAGGGAGAGGCGGCCAGGCTCGTCCCGTTGGTGACGAAGAGCCGCGCCGAGCGGACCGCGTCCAGCTCCGGCGGCCCCACCTCGACGCGCGTGTCCGCGGGCTCCCGGCGGTAGAAGACCTGTGGGAAGCGGTCGGGGGGCGAGACCTCGGTCAAGCACAGCGACGTGTTGTAGCCGGGGACGAGACGGACGAAGCGGGTGTCGACCTTCTCGGCCTTCAGGAACGCGAGGAGGTACTCGGCGAGGGCGTCGGCGCCGACGCTACTGATGATGCCGACGTCGTGGCCGAGCCGGGCCAGCCCCACGGCGATGTTGGCGCTCGACCCGCCCAGGTGCCGCGAGAAGCGCTCGACTTCCGCCAGGGGCCGGCCGTGCTCCAGCGCGTAGAGGTCGTAGCCGATCCGGCCCAGGACGCAGACGTCCACTTCTTTCGGCCCCCGGCCCTACTCTTCCAGGACGCGCAGGGCGCCGTCGAGGCCGACATCGCGATGGACGAGCGCCGTCAGCGCCCGGCACATCGGCAACGGGTCCGCATCGCCGGGAAAGAGCAGGTTGCGCCCGATGATCGCGCCGCGCACGTTGGCCCCCGCCTCCAGGCCGGAGGCGAAGTCCTTCAGCGTCGCCGCCGGCGACTCGCGCGCCGGCCCGCCGAGGAGGAGGATCGGCAGCGTCGTCGCCCGGCACACGCGCTCGAAGCCGTCGCCGTAGGGGAGCTTCAGCCAGAGGTGCGACGACGAATCGCCGAGGCCGGCGGCGATGCCGCACTGGCGCACGAGGGTGGGGGCGTCCTTGGCCGGCTCGTAGCCGCCGCCCGCGCCGCGCGCCACGCCGAGCGGCTCCAGGAACGCGGCCAGCCCCTCCCGGCGCAGGTCGTTGAGCGCCTCGGCGCACGCGCCGATCGTGCGGCCCGATGCGGGCTCCTGCGGCTCGAGCCGGTACATCATCTTGCCGCCCTGGCAGCGCAGCTCGGCCAGCCGCTCGGCCCCGATCCCGGTGAACGCGTCGTCCATCTCGAAAGCGGTCCCGGCCAGCCCCCCCCGGTTCATGCTGCCGACGAGCACCCGGCCGTCGAGGAACCCGTGGCCGGTGCGCTTGCGCTCGAGGTGGCTCAGGATGAGCAGCTCCTCCAGCAGGTCGGCGGTGGCGACGACGCCGTCGAGATCGGGATCGTCGAGCACGCGGCGCGTGCGGGCGAGGTACTGGTAGCGGTCGCCCATGGCCAGGGCGTTGCCACGGATGGCGGTGACGCCGCGGGCGGGGTGGTCGATGGCGAGCAGCACCAGCTTGCCGTGGCGGGTGAGCCGGCGGGGGGCCTGGCGGCGCTTCGCTTCCTTCTCGATCCATCGGGGATGCTCGACCCGGACGTCGGTGATCTCCGCGAAGGTCGCGAGGGGCAGCGTCTCCTCGGGCACGAAGACGCGCTGATCGCTGATGGCGGGTCGCTTCTTGCTCGCGCTCATGTCAGTAGTAGAAGCGCTCCTTCTTCCTCGCTTCGTCATAGGCCTTCCGCGCCTGGCGGACCTCCTTCGTCTCCGACTCCGCCGCCACCGGCACGTCCCACCACGAGAAGCCGGGGATGGAGGCCTGCGGCGCGACGCGGACGTAGATGAGGCAGGTCTGGTCCTGCTGGCGGGCCTCGGCCAGCGCCCGCACCAGCCCTTCCTCGCTGTCGGCGCACAGGGCGACCGCGCCCAGGCTGCGCGCGTTGGCCACGTAGTCCACCTCCACCGGCTCCCCGGTGAGCCGGCCCGTCGAGGCCTCGCGGACGCGGAACTCGTTGCCGAAGCCATGGCTGCCGCAGGAGCGCTGGAGGCCGTGGATGCACTGGTAGCCGTGGTTGTCGTTCAGCACGACCGTGATCTTGCGACCCTCCTGCACCGAGGTGACGATCTCGTGGTTCAGCATCAGGTAGCTGCCGTCGCCGACGAAGGCGTACACCTCGCGCTCCGGCCGCGCCATCTTCACCCCGAGGGCGCCCGCGATCTCGTAGCCCATGCAGGAGTAGCCGTACTCCGAGTGGTAGTCTCCGCTCGCCTTGCTCCGCCAGAGCTTGTGGAGGTCGCCGGGCAGGCCGCCGGCGGCGTGGACCACGGTGCCGTTCTCGTCGACGTGCTCGTTGAGGATGCGGATCACCTCGGCCTGGTGGAGGAGACCTCCGTCACGCCTGGGATGGAGGATCTCGCCGTGGACCCGGTCCCACTCCTCCCGGGCGGAGCGGATCTCGCGCTCGTAGGCGTCGGCGATGCGGTAGCCGGAGAGCGCCTCGCCCAGGTCTTCGAGAATGGCCCGGGCATCGCCGACGAGCGGCAGCGCGCCGTGCTTGTGCGCGTCGTAGGCGCTCACGTTCACCGACACGAAACGCACGGCGGGATCCTGGAACTGCGTCTTGGAGGCGGTCGTGAAGTCGGAAAGCCGGCTGCCGAGCACGAGCACCAGGTCCGCGCCCTGCGCGATGCGGTTGGCGGCCAGGGTCCCCGTCGTGCCCAGGCCCCCGAGACAATAAGGATAGGCGTCGGGCAGCACCCCTTTCCCGGCCTGGGTCACGCCCACCGGGACGTGGGTCTTCTCGACGAAGGCGCGCAGCGCGGGCTCCGCCTCCGAGTAGTAGACGCCCCCGCCCGCGACGATGAACGGGCGGCGCGCCCGGCGGATCATCTCCGCGGCCGCGGCCAGGCCGTCGCGGTCGGCCCGCAGGCGGGCGATCCGGTAGACGCGCTCCTCGAAGAAATGCCGCGGGTAGTCGAAGGCCTCGGCCTGGACGTCCTCGGGCAAGGCGAGGGTCACCGCGCCCGCGGTGGCCGGATCGGCCATCACGCGCATGGCCTCGGGGAGCGCGGCGAGGAGCTGCTCGGGCCGGTTGATGCGGTCCCAGTACCGCGACACGGGACGGAAGCAGTCGTTGACGCTGACGTCCATGCTCGCCGGAAACTCGAGCTGCTGGAGCACCGGTGCCGGCTGCCGGTTGGCGAAGATGTCGCCGGGCAGGAGCAGCACGGGAAGCCGGTTGATGGTGGCGGTGGCCGCGCCCGTGACCATGTTCGTGGCCCCCGGGCCGACCGAGCTGGTGCAGGCGAAGGTCCCGAGCCCGCGGCGCGCCTTGGCGAAGGCCACGGCGGTGTGCACCATCGCCTGCTCGTTCTTGGGCTGGTGGTAGGGCAGCTCCTCGCCGCCGTAGTCGTCGAGGGCCTGGCCGAGCCCCGTCACGTTGCCGTGGCCGAAGATGCCGAAGACGCCGTTGACGAGCCGGTGACGCGCCCCGTCGCGCTCGACGTACTGCCGCTTGAGGAACTCGACGATGGCCCCGGCCGCGGTGAGTCGCCGTGTGCTCGCGCTCATGGTTTTCCCTCCGGCTTCCCGCCCGATCCGCCCGAACGACCTGACGTTACGGCCTGCGAGTGGCGCGCGTCAAGCTTTGCTCGCGGCCCCGGACGCGGCGACTCGATCCACTCGATCGCCCGGTAGTCGATCGGGCCCTCTTCGACCGAGTTGAACTTCACGATCCGGAAATACGGGGAGAGGTCGAAATCGCGGGGCAGGACGAGCCGCGGATGAACGCTCCGCATGCGCGGCCCCCACGGATGAAGGCCTTCCTGCTGTTCCTCGCGCATGCTGGCGGGCAGCATCGGCATCACCGGGTAGCGCACCCGGAGGAAGGCCTGGGCGATCAGGCTCGAGCATATGACCGCGCGGGAGTCGCTCTCGCCGGAGAAGAACACCTTGCGCCGCCAGCGGGCGGGCAGGAGGCTGAAGGGCGTGAGGTATCGTCCGAGGTCGAGGAGCTGGCGCTGGTCGTATTGGTCGCCGACGTGCGCGACCACGTCGTCGACGACGTGCTCGATGTCCGCCTCGCTGATGCAGTACGGACGGCAGACCCGGATGTTGTACTCCGTGTACTTGCTGAGCGGCACCGCGGACACCCCGCAGGCAAGGTCGGCCTCCAGCACGAGATGCCGGGCCTCCTCGCCGTACACGTCCCGAAAGAGCCGGCCGCGGGGGTCGGGCGCGTCGAGCAGCCGATCGCCGACGTAGATGCCGGAGTGCGACCACGAGCTCTGCGTCAGGTACTTGATGATCTGCGAGAGCCGGCTCTTCCCTTCCACCAGGATCACGTCGCCGAGTTGGACGTGCTTCTTCAGGTTGTCGAGGTTGTTGGGGATGCGGCGCTGGTAGTTCGGGACGTCGCGGGTGAGGAAGCGGACCACCGCGTCGGAAAGGGCCCGGTTGAGCCTCACGTCACCTCATCAGGGATCGGACGAGGTCGCGGATCACGAAGAACGCGAAGAAGGCGTAGAACCCCGAGCAGACGAGCAGGCCGATCTCCCGCCACGCCGGCGGGCGCACCGCCCGGGGCAGGAACCGGCGGTTGACGATGAAGATCTGGATGCCCGCGATCACGAGGACGATCCCCGCCATGTTCGCGAGGACCTTGAAGAGCTGGAACGGCGAGGCCGAGCGGATCATGACCGCTCCCCACACGGAGAAGAGCACGAGGATCCCGTAGTAGATCGCCCGAATGCCGCGGGTCAATCCGCGCGCCGTCGGGCTCGACATCCACAGGGCGTCGGTGATCGTCCGCACGAGGATGTCGGTGTTGCCGAGCTGCGTCTTGAACAGGATCCAGAAGCCGTTGAAGAGGGTCAGGAACCAGAAGCCCGGCCAGATGGCCTTCAGGTACTGGGCCTGGTAGGCGCCGGCGGCCAGGCCCTGGAGGTCGGTGCCGGCGGGGATGATGGCGGTCGCGAGGTTCACGTTCAGGTACATGCCGAAGAAGCAGAAGAGGCCCCACACCCAGATCTGGTCGGCGTGCACGTAGCGGAGCCACTCGTGCCAGCGGGAGAGGTTCTCGCCGCTCGCCTCGAACACCTTGCCCACGTGCGAGAGCGGGATCTGGTGTCCTCCGATCGCGCTGGGGATGGAACCCACCTTGGACCCCATGCCGAAGCCCTTGTCGCGGACCCAGTTGGTCACCGTCAGGTTCCCGATGCCGCCCGAGCCCGCGGTCGCCGCCAGCGCGCCGATGAGGCCCCAGTCGATGGGATGCGGCAGTCCCGAGAAGCGGAAGAACCCCGCGAACGTTTGCGCCCAGTGGGATAACGGGACGAACGCCACGTTCACGACGATCAGGAAGAGGAACACGACCATCAACATCGTCCATGCGAAGTATTCCAGCATCCTCTCCACGGTCCCGCCGAAGGACAGGATGAGGACGCACGCGACGATGAGGCCGGTGGCGACCGCCGCCTGCGCCGGCTGGTCCGGCGCCCCGGGCATCCTGCCCATCCACGCGCCGAGCAGGGTCGCGGCCGCGCTCCCCGCGAGCGCCGGCCAGCCGAGCTGGAAGAAGCCCAGCACCGAGTAGAAGCCCGCCCAGAACCGCGGGCCGGGCTTGAGGCGCATGATGCCGCCGTAGATCGGCTCGCCGGTGTAGAGCGTGTAGCGGATCGCCTCGAGGTTGAACAGCACCTGCAGCGCGATGGATACCGTCGCGATCAGGAAGATCGAAGAGGAGTACTTGACCGCCGCCGCCGGCCCCACGAGCCACTCGCCGCCGCCGATCGACGTGGCGGCCATGACCGCGCCCGGCCCGATGACCTTGAGCAGGTTCCGGAAGCCGAAGGCCGGGGGGGCCGGAAGCTCCGTGACCTCCCAGGCCGGCAGCTCGCCGGCGGTGGCGGGAAGCACGCTTCCCCGCGCTTCCGCGGCGCTCGTCGATCCCACGCTCAAGGCACCGCCTTCCGCGGTTGCCACCCCTGGTGGGCCGGGTCGAGCACCCACTGATGCTCCTCGGTGAAGCGGAACCCGGTATAGCGGTTGCCGGGCAGGTGGCGGACGACCCAGATGTAGTACATCCCGTAGCCGGGAGCCGAGACCTGGGCATGCGACACGCCGTCGAGGATCTTGATCGTGTCGTAGCTCCTCACCTGGTAGACCTCGTCGCCCAGCTCGGCGTGGCCGTAGCCCTGGGGCAGCGTGAAGCGGTAGTGGTAGATCTCCGCCTGCGGGTGATGGTGCGGCGGGTAGCTCGACCACCGGCCGGGATAGTTCACGACCTCGCCCAGGACGAGGTTGGCCTCCGGCCGGTTGGTGTCGTCGAAGATCAGCCGGACGTTGCGCAGGCTCGTGCCCTGGACGAGTCCTTCACCTCGGTACTCGGGCTTCAGCTCCTCCGGTCGGAAGAGCTTCGCGGCGAATCGGCGCTCGTTGGCCGCGCGGACGACCGCCCACTCCGATCCTCGGGCGTGCGTGCGTAGCGCGACCCGGGTGCCCCCCGGCACGTGCAAGGCCGTGGGCGCCTCGTCGAACAGCGACGCGCGCCGCACGCCCGCCCGCTCCGCGTCCCAGTCGAGATCGGCCTCGCCGTCGAGCAGCAGCCAGGCCGTTTCCTTCGGATGCTTCTCCTCGAAGGATTCGTCGCTACCGAATCGGTGGATCCCGAAATCGACGCCGGTGTCCAGGCGGGCCTCGCCTTCGCGAGTGACCTCGGTATGACCGGGAGGGAAGCCGCCGCGGAACCGGGAGATCACGTGCTCCACGCTCACTTCGCGCCGCCCTTGCCGTAGGCGCGCGCGATCGCCTCGATCCAGCGGGCGTCGCCGAGGGCGTCGTCGAGGGACGGCGACGGCGCGCTGCCGTCGGCCAGGCAGCGCCGGAAGTGGTGCAGCTCGGCGCGGAACGCCTCTTCGTGGGAGACCGTGCGGTGCTCGACGACGAGCTCGTCCCCGTCCATGCGCTCGATCTCGAGCGGGGTCGGAGCGTGTCGCAGGTAGGGCGAGGGAAAGGTGAGGGTCACCCGCTTCTCGGGACCCACGAACCGGAGCCGCTCCTCGTAGTGCTTGAGGCCGGGCAGCGAGATCCAGCTCACTGACGCGCGCACGTCGCCACCGAAGCGGGTGAGCGAGGTCTGGGCGAACCCGTCTCGCCAGACGTGCGCCGACACGACTTCCTCCGGCTCGCCGAGGATGCCGCGCACGGCATCGATGTCGTGGATGAGGCTGACGCTGAGGAGGAACGCGGCCACCTTCGACGCCGCCGGCGCATCCCGGCCCACGATTCCGGCGATGGGTCCCGCGACCGCTCCCGTCGTTGCTTCCGTGCGGATCGCCTCGTTGATCGTGGCCTCCGGCGTCGGCGACCAGGGCCGGTCGGGCAGGGGCAGCAGGACGTGGTGCGTGCGCGCGGCGGCGTCCTCGGGATGGAGGACGGTTACTTCCACGTAGCGCAGATCGCGCAGCGACCGCACCTCCTCCCGGGCCTTCAGGTAGGCGGGATCGAAGCGCTTGTGGTAGCCGACCATGAGCCGGCCGCGGCTGTGCCGGGCGGCCTCCGCGATCTCCTCCGTCTCCGCCACGCCAAAGCCGAGCGGCTTCTCCACGAAGAGGTGCTTGCCGGCGGCGAGCGCGGCGAGGGCCGGCTCGCGGTGCGAGCCGGAGGCCAGGAGCAGCACCGCGTCGACGTCGGCGCGGCCGACGACCTGGCGGTAATCCGTGGCGGCGGCGGCGACTCCGTAGCGGCCGGCGACGGCGTCGAGCGTCGCGCGGTTCACGTC
>QHVJ01000595.1 GCA_003222275.1 Acidobacteriota bacterium
AGGCCAATGACGGGCAGGCGGACTCCAACGTGGCGACGGTGGCGCTGACGATCAACCCGGTGAACGACGCCCCCGTGGCGGTCAACGACAGCTTCGCGACGAACGAGGACACGGCGCTGACGATCACGGCCCCCGGGGTGCTGGCGAACGACACCGACGTGGACGGCAACAGTCTCACGGCGGTGGTGGTGACGGGCCCGAGCCACGGGGCGCTGACGCTGAACACTGACGGCAGCTTCACGTACACGCCGGCCGCGGGCTTCAACGGGCCGGACAGCTTCACCTACAAGGCCAACGACGGGCAGGCGGACTCGAACGTGGCGACGGTGGCGCTGACGGTCAACCCGGTGAACGTCGCACCGGTCCTCGATCCGATTGCGAACCGGACATCCACTGAGGGTGTGCCGCTCGTGTTTACCGCCACCGCGTCCGACGTGGACACGCCGAGCGGCAGCCTCAGGTTCAGCCTGGATGGCCCGGCTCCGGCGGGCGCTGCGATCGACGCGACGACCGGAGTGTTCACGTGGACGGCGACGGAGCCGCAGGGGCCGGCGGTCTACCAGTTGACGATTCGCGTCGGCGACGGCGCCCTGACCGACGCCAAGAGCTTCGCCGTCACCGTTCTCGAGGACACCACCATCGATGCTGGACCCGGCGCGGGCGATGGCGTTCCCGACGAGTATCGGGTCGTCCGGAGCGGCGGCGACCTGCTGGTCTCGCTCCACGGCTCGGTGATCTTCACGAATCCGTTCGCGTCAACGCCGAGCCTGACCATCAATGGCTCCACCGACGATGACACGCTGATCGTGGATCTCGGGGGCGGCAATCCGATCCCCGCCGGCGGCATCGCGTACCACGGGGGCGGGCCGGGCGACCACGACGCTCTGATCCTCGAAAACGGCTCCCCGGAGACGATCGCCTACACGTTCATCGATGCCAGCTCCGGCACCGTGGCCGTCGATGGCGCCGTCATCAGCTACACGGGGCTGGAGCCCATCACGGACCGGATCCGGACGGCGAATCGCACGTTCACGTTCGGTCCCGGGGCTGACATCATCACCGTCACGCTCGGTACCGCCCAGTCGACCATCGCGAGCGCGGGGTCGAGCGAGACGGTGACGTTTGCCAACCCGACGACGTCGCTCACGATCGCTGCCGGCGCCGGGAACGACACGGTCACGATCGTCGCAGCGCAGACGCCACCCTTCGAAGTGAAGGTCGACGGCGGCTCGGGGGTGAACTCGATCCAGGGCGCCGTGGTAACGACCGCGATCGGGACCGGCACCGAGGGCGCCGATGTCATCGAGGTCAGCGAGACCTCCACGGGCGCGATCATGGTCACCGTCAACGGAACGATGAGTACGTTTGCCGCCGGTACGCGCGTGCGCGTGGATGCCCTCGGCGGCGACGATCGCGTCACGCTCCGGAACCTGAACGTCGACGCCGTCGTGGACGCCGGGGCCGGCAACGACGTCGTCGACGGCAGTGGCGTCGTCGCAGGCAAGCTCACGCTTCTCGGCGGGGCCGGCGACGACACCCTCATCGGGGGCAGCGGCGACGACCGGCTCGAGGGCGGCCCGGGCGATGACACTCTCGTGGGCGGCGCGGGCAACGACACGCTCGTGGGCGGCGCCGGCAATGACCGGCTCATCGGCGGCGTCGGGGACGATGCGATCGCGGGCGGTGAGGGCGACGACGTCGTGGTGTGGGCGCGCGGAGACGGCAACGATTCGATCGACGGCGGCGGGGGCATCGATCTCGTCGTGATGTACGGCGCGGCTTCGGCGGACGATGTCAGCGTCCGAGCCGACGGCACGCATGTGAGCGTGACCGCCTCCGGCGCGCGGCTCGATCTCTCGGGCATCGAGCGGCTCTTCGTCGATTCCGGAGCCGGCGCCGACATCATCCGCATCGGCGACCTCAGGGGCACGGCCCTCGCCTTCATCGAGGTGGAGGCCGGCGCCGGCAACGATGTCGTCGACGGGTCCGCGACGAACGCGGCGCTGACGCTCCGCGGCGGCGCCGGGGATGACAGGCTATTCGGCGGTTCGGGCAACGATCGCATCGAAGGCGGCGCCGGCCGCGACACGATCCATGGCGGCGACGGGAACGACACCATCATGGGGGACGCCGGGGACGATCTCCTCTTCGGTGACGCGGGCAACGACTCCCTGCTCGGCGGTGACGGCGACGACATCATCCTGGGCGGCGCCGGGAACGACGTTGCCAGCGGCGGGGCCGGAAACGACCTGATCTATGGCGGCGCCGGAAATGACACGCTCATCGGCGACGGGGGAGACGATGTCCTCCTGGGCAGAGCGGGCGACGATTTCCTGTCCGGCGGTGCCGGTAAAAACGTGCTCATCGGCGGGCCCGGCAGCGACACCCTGATCTGCGGGTCGCGCAAAGACCTCGTGATCGACGGGGAGGCGTCCGACGGGCTGTTGCGCCGCCTGCGGATGTGTCTGGACGCGCACGATCTCGACTCGAATCTCCACAGCGTGCTCGATCTCTGGCGCGATGGCTCGAAAGAGGCACACGGGAGGACTCGCTGATGTCGAGCCGATGCGGGCCGTTGACAGGGCCCGCTTAGGGTCTTACCCTCTCTCGCGCCGAGGTCACACCCCAGGAGGTCCATTCGTGAAACACCAAGTCAAGATGACGATCAACGGACAGACCCAGAGCCACGAGGTCGAGCCGCGCCTCCTGCTCGTGCATTACATC
>QHVJ01000096.1 GCA_003222275.1 Acidobacteriota bacterium
CTCCTTCCTCGGCAAGCGTCCGAGTGTGGTCGAGGCGGGTATCGGCGTCCTGGCCTGCGTCCCCCTGCGCCACGAGGGCCGCATGCTGGGCCTGATCTACGTGGACGGGCGCCCGCGCAGAGACGGCTTCACTGAAGTGGACCTCGAGATCCTGGACTCCCTGCGGCAGCACGCCGCGATGCTGATCGCCGGCCTTCACCTGGACCGCCGAATTCGCAATCTCTTCCCCAAGCCCGAGCCGGGTGCGGCCGCGGCTGAAAAGGGCCTGCTTCTTCAGCTGGAGCGGCGGCTGGGCAAATCCGTGAAGCTTCGGCTGCCGGGGCCGGGGCCGGGGCCGGGGCCGGAAGAGCGCTGAGTCAGGCGGCGTCGATGGCGGCGGCCACCCGATGGGCCGACCGCGTGGCGGCCTCCATCCCCCAGTTGAGGTTGTCCGCGTACGCGCCGACGAAGTGGATGCGGCCTTCCGGCTCGATCACGCGCGGCCAGAAGCGGCGGAGCTGGCCCGGACCGTAGCTGACGGGCTCGCAGGCCATGGCCCACGGGTCCTTCGCCCAGTCGATGACGAAGGCCTGCTCGATGTCGTCGGGGCCGCCCGGATAGTAGCGGCGGAACGTGGCCAGCGCGTCGTCGGCGGTCGTGAAGCCGGGGGCGGTGCCCACGATCAACCCGCGCTTCGTCTCCACCTCGTCTCCCATCCGCCACACGTGCTCGAGCGCCGGCTGGTCGAAGATGATGTTGGGGCTCGTCTTCTGAGCCTCCCAGAAACGCGAGCGCGATTGGAACACGGGACGCGACGCCGTGTAGTAGGGAAAGCCCTGAACCACGTAGGCGCGCTCCTCGGGCCACGCGGGCGTGACCGGCACCTCGCGCAGCTTCACCAGCGACATGGCCGAGACGAGGTAGTCGCCTTCCTCCGTCCGCTCGCGCCCGGCCTCGCGGTACTTCACCTTGACGCCCGTGTCGCCGCGCTCGATCCCGGTCACGGGGCAGCCCAGCCGGACCCGCTCGCCGAGCGCCTTCGTGAACGCGTCGGGCAGCGACTGGTTGCCGCCCTCGATCCGGAACACGTGAGGCGGGAACAGCGGCACGCCGCGTAGCTTGAGCAGCCCCGCGTGCCACACGGACTGGAGCGCCGAGCCGCGCGACCCGATGAGCCCGATGGCGGCGGCCGAGGCGCCGTCCTTCTTCAGCAGGTCGTTGAAGCTGATCTGGTCCAGGTGGTCGAGGCCCGCGCCGAAGGGCTGGTATTCGTCCTTGAAGCTGTCGAGATAGGGCTTGAAGTAGAGAGAGGCCAGGTTCCACCACGGCTCGTGCGACAGGAAGTCCACCTCGCGCTGGTTGAGGCCGAAGCCGGCCAGCACCCTGGGATCGGCGAGCATCTCCTCCGTGTACGGCCGCTCGTTGATGAGCCGCAGCATGTTTTCACGCCGGTGGTAGGGACGCGCCGTGAGACCGAACTCCGCCACGTGGCCCCAGAAGAGCTCGTAGCCGGGCTTGGTGAAGTGCTCGGCGCCGCCGTCGACGTAGAGCCCGTCGGCCAGCGGATCGCGGACCGTGCGGACGTGCCCTCCCGTCCGTCCCGCCGCCTCGAGCACGGTCACGTCGTGGCCGCGCTTCGTCAGCTCGTGGGCGCAGCAGAGCCCGGCGATGCCGCCGCCGGCGACGATGACCTTCTTGGGACGCCCGGCCCCGGGCGTCTGGACGCCCGCCTCGGCCGCGGCCCGTCCGACCGGGGAGGCCAGGACGGCCGCTCCCGCCAGCTTCAGCACGTCGCGGCGGCTCATCGCTTCGCGTGGCATAGGACGCCTCCTCGCGTCGGGCGGGATTGTAGTCCGGTAAGGACGCCCGCAGCGCGCGCTTAGATAAGGATAGCGGGCGGAGTATTACCGGCGTGAGTCGGCCAGGGGCCGCCTCCAGAGCTCGTCCTGCGGATCGGATTCACGCTGCCGGCCGCCGGCGGGGCGGCGCGGCGGAATGCGCGTTCCGGAAATCCTGTCCCATAGCCCGCTCGTCAACCCGAAACCCTGGGCCGCGCCCCGCGGGCTGTGGTGGTACCAGTGATGGAACCGGATGTACTGGAAGTAGCGGGACCGGAACCGGCAGAAGTGGACCGAGTAGTGGATCCACTCCTCGAGCACGTAGCTCTGGAGCAGGCCGGCGACCAGCACCGGCGCCTTGTAATAGGGCGTGAGGAGGAAGCTCACCGCGACGAAGAGCGCCGCGAAGGGGACCGAGTCGAGGTAGCCGTTGATGTACATCCCGTCCCACGGGCGCTGATGATGGTCGGCGTGCATCGTGTCGAAGAAGGTGTGCGCTCGATGCTTGAAGAATCCCGGCCCGTCCGGGAAGGGCCCGTGGAGGATGAACCGGTGGACGAGGTACTCGAGCAGCGTCCAGGCCATCACCCCCAGGGCGAGATAGGCCAGGGCGTAGCCGGGATGGAAGACGAAGGCCGACACCAGCACGGTCGTCGAGTACGCGGTGAACAGGATCGTGACGGGATAGAAACGCCGCCGCGCCGTGCGGGCCTCGTCCGCGAGCACGATGCCCTCGGGGACAGGGAACAACGGATCAGGAATTCCACTGATCGATTTCAGGAGTGGCATAGAAGACTTTAAGCAGATCAGCAAAGGGCCCGCGACGCAAGCGGCAACGGGCGACAAAACCGTAGGCCGTCCCGCGCGGCGCGGACGTGCCTGGTTCCCCGCGGGCGCTTTAAGGCCGGATCACGGTCCCGTCGCGCCGCCGCGTACGGCCCCAGTCATAGTCGAAGTGCGGCGGGCCGGGGGGGAAGGGATACCTCGCCGCCGCTTTCTCGTCCACGTCGATGCCGAGCCCCGGAGCCTCGCTCGCCCACAGGGCGCCGTCCCTGACCTCGGGGCAGCCGGGAAACACCTCCCGCGTCTTCCCTCCGAACCCCGAGCCCTCGTGAATGCCGAAGTTGTGGCTGGCCAGCTCGAGAGCGAGCTGTGCGGCGTGGCCGACGGGCGAGGTGTCGCCGGGCCCGTGCCAGGCCGTGCGCACGCCGAAGAACTCGCAGAGCGCCCCCAGCTTCCGCGCCATGCTCAAGCCGCCGATCTGCGACACGTGGGCGCGGATGAAGTCGATGAGGCGGCCGGTCACGAGTGGCACGTACTCGTGCTGGGTGTTGAACAGCTCCCCCATGGCGATGGGCACGCTCGTCTGCTGGCGCAGGATCCGGAAGTGCTCGTTCTGCTCGGGCGGCAGGGGGTCCTCGATGAAATAGGGACGGTAGCGCTCCAGCTCCTTGCACACCTGCACCGCCTCGGGAAGAGTCACCCGCTCGTGCATGTCGTGCAGCAGCTCGACCTCGTCGCCCAGCGCGCCGCGGACGTGCTCGAACAGCTTCGGCAGCAGTCGCACGTACGGCCCCGACTCCCAGACGCGGGTGGGGTGCGTTGGCCCGTCCAGCTCGCCCTCAGGCGCGCTGGCGCCGCGGACGCCGTAGGTCGCCACGCCCGGAACCGCGACCTGGATGCGCACGTGGCGGTAGCCCTGCTCGACGGCCCGCCGGGCCTGGTCCGTCACCTCCTGGAAGTCGCGCCCGCTGGCGTGGAAGTAGAGGTCCGCGGCCATCCGGACCTTGCCTCCGAGGAGCTGGTAGACGGGCATGTTGGCGCGCTTGCCCTTGATGTCCCATAGCGCCTGGTCCACGCCGCTCATCGCGTTGAAGAGGACGGGCCCGTTCCGCCAGTAGGAGCTGACGTAGGAGGACTGCCAGATGTCCTCGATCTCGTCGGCGTTGCGGCCGAGGAGGAAGGGCTTGAGGTACTGCTCGACCGCGGTCTGGACGACGTACGCGCGCTGGGTGAACGTCGCACAACCCAGGCCGTAGAGGCCCGGCTCGCTGGTCGTCACCTTCACCACCACCAGCCGGATCCCATCGGGGGCGGTGAGGATCGTCTTGACGTCGGTGATCTTCACCGGCGGGAGGCCCCGGCGCGCGGGGACCGCCTCCTGGGGGAGGACGGAAGCCGAGAGCCTTCGGGGCGACAAGGCCGCGGCCGCACCAGCCACCGTCCCCCGCGATATCCACTGCAGGACGTCACGCCGATCCATACCAAGCCTCCCCCGGACGAGTCGTGCTTCGATCTTCGACGGCGAAGGTGCCAGGCTAATTCAGCTTCCGTTTGATCGCCGCTACGGCCTCGCGGGCGCCTTCGTAATCCGGACGGATCTCGAGCGCCCTCTGGAACTCTTCGAGGGCCTTCGAGAACATGTCGAGGGCTACGTAGGCGCGCCCGAGGTTGAGATGCGGGTAGTGCGGCGCCTCGTAGCGCCGGGCCCGGGTGGCCTTCTCGAGCCACGGGATAGCCTCGCGGTGCCGCCCCATCTCGATGAGGTAGGCGCCGATGTCGTTGTACGGGTTCCCGAACTCGGGGTCCACGCCGATCGCCCTCTGGCACTCGGCGATGGCGTCCTCGAGGCGTCCCAGGAACGAGTAGGTCCAGCCCAGGAACGTGTGGGCCTCGGCGGTGGGATAGGCCTCGGTCGATCGCTGGTAGAGATCGACGGCGAGGTCGAGATCTCCGCGCATCTGGGCGTCGAAGGCCTGCTGGAAGAGCCTGGCGGCGAGCTCGATGAAGTTGTCGGCGCCCACGGCTCGATCATACTCCGCGCACCTCGACCAACGGGTGATGTACGACGGCCTAGTTGACGATTGCGGCGTAGACGAGTGTCGAGAAGCGTCCGAACAGCTTGTACTCGTCGAACGGAACGTGCTCCACGAGCAGGATCATGACGATCCGCTCCTTAGAGTCGAGGCGGGCGAGGGTGGTGGCGGCGCCGTCCCAGGCTTCCTCTTGACAGATGTAGCCTCACGTGGCTGCATTGAGGCATGAGGGCTGTAGGTGTTCGTGAGCTGAAGAACCGTCTGAGCGAGTATCTCCGCCTGGTGCGGAGCGGGGAGGAGATCCTCGTTACGGACCGCGGTGAGGTGATCGCGGAGTTGCGTCAGCCTATTCCACGCGTCGCACTGCTCTACCCGGCGCTGCTCGAGGCCTTTCGGCAAGGGCGGGCCCGGGTGGGACTACCCAACCGTCCCGGTCTGTATCCCACCCTGGGTCCCGTGATGCCGCCCGGCTCGGCGGCCAAGCTCCTCTATGAGGAGCGAGGCGAGCGCTGATTCTCTACGCGGAATCTCCTTCCGTGGCGGCCGAGCGGCGGTCGTTTCGCGGATCTGGTGGAAAGTGCTGACGCTGCGCTTTCCATCACTCGGGCGACACGACGGGGCAAGAGGCAGGAGGCCATAGAATCATGAATTTCAGCAAGAGACAGTTCATCAAGCGATGCGCGGCGATCCTGGGCGGATCAGCCATGTCACGCATGTTTGGTAGCGCATCAGTCGGCGCGACGTCGGAGAGCGCGCTTGCCAATTGGGCCGGCAATTACCGGTACAGTACCGACCGTCTGTACCGTGCCAGATCGCTGGAACAAGTTCAGGAGTTCGTCAAGCAGCACCGTCAACTAAAGGTCCTCGGCACGCGTCATTGCTTCAACGGGATCGCCGACAGCACCCACGATCTCCTCTCCCTCAGGGAGATGGATCAGGTGGTCGCGCTGGACCAGGGATCACGGACGGTGACCGTCGAAGCGGGCATGAGCTATGGTCAGTTGTGCCCCTATCTCGATGAGAAGGGCTTTGCCCTGCACAACCTCGCCTCCTTGCCCCATATCTCCATTGCGGGAGCGTGCGCCACGGCAACGCATGGCTCGGGCGTCAAGAATGGAAACCTGGCCACAGCAGTTTCCGCCATGGAGATCGTCACCGCTGGCGGCGAGGTGCTCAAGCTTTCCCGCGATACGGACGGCAGCACGTTTCAGGGGAGCGTCGTCAATCTCGGTGCTCTGGGCGTGGTCACCAAGGTGACGCTGGACGTTCAGCCCGCCTTCCTGATGCGCCAGGACGTCTATCTGAACCTCCCGACGGCGCAAGTAAAGGACCATTTCGAGGACATCGCTTCCGCCGGCTATAGCGTGAGCCTCTTCACCGATTGGCAGAAGGGGCGGATGAACGAAGTCTGGATAAAGCGTCGCGTCGACAAGGGGGTGACCCTGGCCGCCAAGCCGGAGTTCTATGGGGCAACACTCGCCACCAGGAACCTCCACCCGATCGTCGAGCTCTCCGCGGAAAACTGTACGGAACAGATGGGTGTCCCTGGCCCGTGGTATGAGCGATTGCCTCACTTCCGCATGGGTTTCACGCCAAGCAGCGGGAAGGAGTTGCAGTCCGAGTACTTCGTTCCCCGCCGGAACGCCGTCGAAGCCATTCTCGCGGTCGAGCGATTGCGCGACCACGTGAGCCCTCACTTGATGATTTCAGAACTGCGCACGATCGATGCGGACCAGCTGTGGATGAGTCCCTGTTACAACCAGCCCAGTCTCGCCATCCACTTCACGTGGAAACAGGACTGGGAGTCGGTCAGGAAGGTGCTACCGATGATCGAACGGGAACTGGCGCCCTTCAAGGTCCGACCGCACTGGGGAAAGTTGTTCACGCTGGCCCCCGCGCAACTGCAACTGCGCTACGAGAGGTGTGGCGAATTCAAGCGGCTGGTGAAGCAGTATGACCCGCAGGATAAGTTCCGCAACGAGTTCCTGGCCGCGAATCTCTACAGCTGACCTTTGCCTTTCACCATCGCCGCAAACAAGCTGGCCATGCAACCGGAGGCCCCGCCGCTACCGGATTTGCGAGAAGCAGTCCGGAAAATCGACGGCCGCGTCCGTCAAATGGTCAGCAGGGCCAGAAAGCCGGCGGTGATAGGTGGTGAAGCTCCATGTTCGTCACGTGTCGTTCTTGCGCCAAGCGCTTTTCGGATCGGGCGCCGGCCTGCCCCTTCTGTGGAGCGTCGCCACCGAAAGCGCGGCTGGACGCGCCCGGCAGCGTTGGGAGCGTCCCGACCGCTATCGGACGGCCTCCCGACCGCACAGACCGCGTCCGGCCTGATCCGAGTTTTCATCTCAGTGCCGGCAGCGTGCTGGCACGGACCTTCCGCCTGTGGGCGACAAACTTCCTCGCCCTGTCCGTCCTCGGAGCGCTTATCCACTCGCCAGCGATTGCGGCTTGGACACTGATCGCCGTCATTGGTGGCCATGACCCGGAACGACGGAACATCTTCAGCAGTGTCGCGAACCTACTCGGGCTGATCCTGAACCTGATACTGGAAGGAGCCGTCACCTACTCCGTTTTCGGGCAGATCCGCGGTTCGCCTGTCCCTGTCGGAGTCGCGTTGCGCATCGGCCTGTCGCGCGCTAATGCTGTGCTGGGGGCAATTCTTCTCGTGGGATTAGTCATGCTTCCCGCCTGTGTCTGTTTGATCGTGCCCGGTCTCATCCTCGCAACGTGGTACTGGGTCGCGGTCCCGGTGGCGGTTATCGAGTCGCCCGGATCACGGGCCGCCCTCACGCGCAGCAAGGAGCTCACGCAGGGCGACCGGTGGCCGGTCTTCGCGTGCATGAGTTACCTCGGGATGATGCGATTGGCGGGCTTCGCGGTCATCGTCGCCGGCGTACGCGCGGCGGGCGGGCCCGCAGTGTTCGAAAGGGTCACCGGTTCGCGAGGTGCTTCGATGCAACTGACCCCTGGCGCAAAGGGCGTCGTGGAGCTTCTGACCATTCCGCTGCTTACGTTGGGAGTGATCGGGGCAACCGTCGCGTACCACGACCTCCGCTTCGGAAAGGAGGGAACTACCGCGTGAGCCTTGAACATCGTCCTGCTTGTGGCGCCCGGCGGATGTTGTTGGACGGTGAAGGTGGAGACGTCGACGTGACCGAGGGTCTGCGGTGGCTAAATGCGGCGGCAGTGCAGGACGAACCCCAGGCGCTCCGGCACCTTGGGTTACCCCGCGGGCGACACCCAAGAACTGCCCGGAAGCAAGTCATTGAATCATTGGAGCCGGCGCTCGGGATTGAACCGAGGACCTGATGATTACGAATCCGTGTCTTCGTCGATGTTGCTAGAACGTCCTGCAACGTCTTGAAACCAGCAACCCCAGAAAGCCCTTGCCGTTAGCGGTTGAGATGTGGTTCGATCGCTCTCCTGCAGTTTCGACCAGTTTCGGTCGCGGTGTTACCCCGGTGTTACCCCGCGGGAGTCGCTGATGTTCTTTCAGCGTGTCCGTGGTCGAGGTGTCGATGCCGACGGTGAAGCTGACCGCTCGCACGGTCGAAGCTGCGCGTCCGCCTAGGTCGGGTCGCCTCGAACTGTCCGACGTTGACCTCCCAGGCTTCTGCATTCGCATTACACGCAACGATCGACGCACGGCCTGTCTTCTACCGTGTCGGTTCGCGATTGCGCCGTGCGACGCTCGGCACGCTTCCACCGCCTGGCGGATGCTCGTCAGCTCGCGCGCGAGGCGCTCCGCGATGCTGCGCTCGGGTACGATCCCGCCTCGGCTAAACGCGAGGCTCGCGAAGCGTTGACGGTCGCTGTCCTGGTCAGGGACTACATCGAAGCCGATTCGGGTCGTCGCAGTTCCGCCACTAACGGCGACTACCGACGCACACTCAAGGCGGTCGTCGAGAGGTCACCCATCGGGCAGCAAGCGGCCGCTCAGGTGGCCCGCGGCGAGCTACGCGCCTTCCTTGAAGGCACTGCCCGCAAGACTCCGATCCGGGCAAATCGCGTCCGGCAGCCGAAGCCATGCCCGCTGCGTGACGAGTCCAACATTGCGAGCCGCCAAGTCGTAGAGAGGACCTCGAAAGCCCTTCCATCGGACACCTTCCAGCAGAAAGACCCTGAAGCGCCGAAAGTCCTCCGAGAGGGCCTCGTAGAAAGCAGCCGAGCCGATATGGAACATCGGATAGAGCGTGATCCGCAGATCGTGGTCCGGATGGCGCATCGCCGTACGGCCGACGGCCGCGAGGTCGCCTCGCACGAACTCGACCATTGCCTAGACCCTTCGGCGTCCGACTCCTGCGTGCTGGCTGCCCTCGTGAGCTCGACGCCGACGGCCATCCACCAACCGCAGTCGGGTTTCGATGTCGGCGGTCTCCTCAGTCGACAGGCCAAGAAAGTCCTGCGTCGTCCCGAACCACCAACCCCGCCTTTCGAGCCTCTTTTTCTTCGCCCTATGCATCCTTGCCATCCCTCTCGTCGGCTTCGGCGGTCCTTCGCGCCCGCTCTCTGCGCTGCAACGTTCGCTTACATTACCACCGTGCCGGTACGCGTTAGAGGCTACTGAATCTCAGCCTTCAATCCTCGAAGATCGCAGGCGCGCGAGCTCTTCAACACTCCGTTCGGCCTCCGTGCCAGCCTCTTCCCATTCGTCGGCGCCGACACTTCGAAGCTCAGCGAGAAGCTCGTCCTCCGGGACCTTGACGTCGGTTCGGCTCGCCCAATGGGCCAGCAGCCGCAGTATCCCGAAGGTCGGTGGCCCAAGCATGTCGATGAGGATTCGGAGGCCTTCCAGGGACACGGAGCGGAAGGCGGGGGTATACCGCTTTTTAGCTTGCAGTACCCCGATGTTGGATCGGTACGCCTCCCGTGAGCACGCCAACGTAATATGCTCACACATACAGGCGTAAGTGGAAGGAAGCTCACGACCACCATGGCGCCACGCGGGCTCTCACAACAGCGAGCACGCGGGGGGCGTGAGGAACCGTAGCCCCACCAGCAAGCGCCCGGGGCATTTCGAGGACGGTGACGCCGGCGTGTGACTCGCGGTCGCCGGAGGCGACGTCCTGGCGCCGGTGCTGTTCAACCGCATGACCTTGGAGCGCGTCGGTCCTCTCAATAGCGAGAGACGTTCCGAGCGTGTGTCTCGTTTCTGGGAGGGGCACCAACAGCAGGAGGGCGGCGGCCATCGCCGCCGCCGCCCTCCACGCTTTACAGCAGCTTGACCACCCGATCGGCGAGGCCCTTCTCGCCGAGGACGACCGTCAGGTTGGCCTTCTCCGACACCTTCTCCAGCACCTCGAGCTCACGCAGACGCATCAGGGTGGGGCTCGACTCGAGGATCTTGGCCGTGTTGGCCTGCGACCGCATGGCGGCGGTCTCCTCGCGGCGCGTGATGAGGGCGGCTTCGGCCGCCTTCTTGGCCTCGGTCACCTTGTTCATGAGGTCCTTCATCTCGCCGGGCAGGATGACGTCGCGGATGCCGAGCGCCACGACGTCGATGCCGAAGCCGGCGACTCGGACCCGCACGATACCGTCCAGCTCGCGGGCGAGGGCGTCCTTGTCGCTCAGGAGAACGTCCAGCTCACGCGTGCCGATGACAGCACGCAGCGCGAGCTGCGCCTCGCGGTAGAGAGCCTGGCGGTAGTCCTCTACCGTGGTGACGGCCTTCAGGGGATCGGCGACCTTGAAGGTCACCACTGCATTCATGCGCAGCGTGACCTTGTCGGCAGTCATGATCTCCTGGCCGGCGATGTCCACGACCTGCTCGCGCAGGTCCACGTCGAGGATGCGGGCCTTGGCAACGCCCTTCCAGAAGGCGTGGGCGCCGGGGGCCAGCGTGGCCTCGTGGCGGCCGTCCTTGAAGAAGAGTCCGGCGTGGCCGGCCTCCATCGTCACCGCCTCCAGAAGCGGCGCGGCGCCGCGGGCCTCGGCGATAACGGCGAGGTCCTTGTGGTCGAAGCGCACCTCACGGGCATCGAAGACCGCGACCCGCACGTCGTGGAAAACCGTCCACAGCGCGTAAAGGCCCGGCTTCAGGACCATCTCCACGCGGCCGTCGATCCACACGACGGCGCGCTCGTAGTCCTTGAGGTCGACCACGCGCGCCTCTCCGCCCAGCGCGCCCGACTTGGCGATGACGTCCAGGTCGGCGTGCTCCAGCCACGCGTCACGCACCGACACGACGTCCACGCGGATCTTGCACAGAAGATCCCACATGAAATGACGACCGGGACCGCGGACGTCCTTGAACTGGCGGTCCTTGAAGAGCAGACCGCGCTCGTGCTCACGAACCTTGAACCAACGCAGGAAAACCCACAAGGGACACCCCCTTTCCAATGAACGACGCCAAACGACAAGAATGGCCTCCGGGGGACGGTTCGCCGGCCGCCACGCCTCCAGCGTGGAGCGCGACTTGAGTCCCCGCCGACTTCGCTTGTTACGGGGCGTTTTGGCGGGGCCGGTATCCGCGCGCTGCAAGACGCTCTCGCGCGATGCCGGGCGTGGCCAACACGGGCCACGTCCGGCCGGCGGATCACGGCGTCCGTCCCCCGAAGACCGCACTCACGACTCACCATTCACGAGTTGGCACAGGAGTCGAACCTGTGACAGCCGAGTTTCGAGCTCGGTGCTCTATCCACTGAGCTAACCCTGACACCTCCCTTCGTTAGAACCCGTGCGCGGAACGCGCGCCGCCGATCACAAGGTGAGGCGACGCGCACCGCCGGCCCGGGGGTATCAGCCCTTTCGCGGCCTCGTGGCCGCCTGAACTCCAAAATGGAGGTAGGTCGGGGAGTCGAACCCCGCTAACTGGCTTTGCAGGCCAGCGCCTGACCGCTCGGCCAACCCACCGGCAACTTCCGCTGCATGCGAACCACGTGGTCCGCTGCGTGCGAGGCGGCCCAGCTCTCCGGCTTGATCAGCGCCTTGAAGCCCTGGCCGACCACGAGGCCGACGAGCTCCTTGACGTAGGCGCTGCTCTTGTGAGCCACGACGGGGTTGGCGTCGATGTGCACCGTCAGCTCCCCCTTTACGATCGGCGAGAAGTGGAGTCCGAGGTCCACCGACTTCCAGACCTCCTTCAGGAGCCGCTCGCGCAGGGAGGTGATCCGCGGCACTGTCTCCTTGCGATACGCGACGCGACCGCCCTTCCTCGGCGTGAGGATCACCACAACCGTCACGAACTGGGTCAGGCGCCCCGTCTGGAGAGAGTCCGTCCCGACGTGGACCGCCTGGCCGTCCCTGGTGGCATCGCTGACAAACTGGAGGATGTCGGGGATCTTGACCTCATTCAGCGTCTTCCACATCGTGACCTCGCTAGAGAATGGAGGAGGGCCCCGTAGCGATCGCGCAGCGATCGCGATTGATCAGGGGCGCCGAATTCAATTCGGCGCCCCGGAAGCCTCGAACCCTGTCGACTGGTTTTCGGGACCAGTCTCTATCCGACAGAATGCCCTCCTGAAATTGGCGGAGAGGGCCTTAGCGATCGCGAAGCGATCGCGATTGATGAGGGGCGCCGAATTCAATTCGGCGCCCCGGAAGCCTCGAACCCTGTCGACTGGTTTTCGGGACCAGTCTCTATCCGACAGAATGCCCTCCTGAAATTGGCGGAGAGGGCCTTAGCGATCGCGAAGCGATCGCGATTGATGAGGAGCGCCGAATTCATTTCGGTGCTCGGAAGATTCGAACTCTCGTGGCCGGATGGCCTCGGCACATTAGCGGTGTGCTGGGCTCCCCACTCGCCCTTTCCTCTCCGTGATGGTGGCCGACCAGGGACTCGAACCCTGAAGGTCCCGCTTAGAAGGCGGGGAAGCGTCCATCGCTCGCGTCGGCCAATGGTCCCCGCTGGAGGAGTTCAACCTCCGTCTCTCCGTCCGGTCCTCCTGCTTACGGGCAGGTGTGCTGCCAGTAACACGTCATCGACTTGGTCCAGGCTCGAGGACTCGAACCTCGATTCTCCGGTAATCGGCCGGAAGTCCTGCCGTTGGACGAAGCCTGGATTGGTGCCAGCGGTGGGAGTCGAACCCACCTCGTCCCGATCAAAAGGCGGGCACGCGGCCGCTGCGTCACGCTGGCAATGAAGCTGGCTGTAGGGCCGGGATTCGAACCCGGATCTTTCGGAGCGTCCGAAGTGAATTCGTCCGCTCCTCATCAATCACGATCGCTTCGCGATCGTTAGGGCCGGTTAACAGCCGGACTTGTTGCCGTTGCCACCACCCTACAAGCGCACGACCTGTGAGGCTGGCTGGCAGACGTGGATTCGCTGTCTCGACGCTCTGCGGAGCGGAGCGTCGAGGCACGGCGGATCACGCGGAGCGTGATCGCCCACCACGATTGGCGGGTTCAGAGCCCGCGGTCCTGCCGTTGGACGATCTGCCAATGGTCGGGTCGGGAGGAGTCGAACCTCCATGCACCTGCGCCCGAGGCAGGTGGGCTACC
>QHVJ01000596.1 GCA_003222275.1 Acidobacteriota bacterium
CGTTGAGGAAGCCGGCGCACTCGGCGCCGCGGTTGACGGCGAGCTTGGTGGCGGCGAGCGCCTCGGGCGACATGAGGGCCATGCGCCGCGCGATCTTCAGCGTCGCCGTCGTCAGCTCGGCGCGCGGCACCACGCGGTTCACCATGCCGTACGCGAGCGCGGTCGGCGCGTCGATCGGGTCGCCGAGGTAGAGCAGCTCCCGGGCGCGCTTGAGGCCGATGACCCACGGCATGACCATCACGGGGCCGACGCTGGAGAAGCGGATCTCCGGCTCGCCGAAGAGCGCGTCGTCGGCGGCGATCGTGAGATCGCAGACCATCGCCAGCTCGCAGCCCCCGCCCAGGCAGTGGCCCTGCACGGAGGCGATCACCGGCTTCTTCATGTTCCACGGCGTCAGCTCGAGGGTGGCGTCGTCGGTGAGCGAGGCGTGCCAGGCCAGCGCGTTGCCGCGCCGCGCGGCCCGGGCCGGGTTGGGCGAGATGTCGTAGCCGGCGCAGAAGCTGCGGCCCTCGGCGCGCAGCACGACCAGGCTCGTGGTCGGATCGCGATCGGCCTCGTGGAAGCGCTCGACGAGGGTCTTCTTGAGCTCGGCACTGATGGCGTTGAGCTTGTCGGGCCGGTTGAGCGTGACGATCCCGACCCGGCCGTCGGCGGCGTAGGTGACGAGGCTCATCGTGTCCTCCAGAGGCGGGCGGAGGCCGTGCTGCGCTTCACCGGGGTGCGCCGAGCGGCACGAAGACCGACACGCGCGGCTCGGGCCCGACCTCGCGCGTGCCGTGGCCCTGGCCCGTCAGGTCCTCGGCGATCAGGATGTCGCCGGGGCCGAGCCGGCGGACGGTACCGTCGCCGATCTCGATGTCGACGGCGCCGGAGAGCGTGAAGACGGCGTAGCGCCCCGGCGCGTGATGCCAGGGGTTGGTGCGCTTGGGCTCGAAGCGGCGGACGACGATGCCGCTGCCGGGGATCAGCTCGGCGGCCTCGGACTGGTCGCCGCGCGGCTCGAGCCTGGGCTCGATGTCCTGGAAGTGCGACGTGCCGTCCGGGCCCGTGTAGATGCGGATGATCGCCATGGGCGCCTCCTCGGGGCCCCACGGATACAGGGCCGGGCGCTGTTCGTCAAGTACGCTGGTATGACGACTCTGGCATAATGGGATGACCGGGAGGTCACGAGTGAAAACGCTCTCAGTCAAGTTGCCGGACGGGCTCGACGCCAGGCTCACGGCCGTGGCGCGGCGCCGAAAGACGACCAAATCCAGCCTGGTGCGGAAAACCCTCGAGGGCGTGCTTCGCGAACGGGGCACGCCGAAGCGCGGCTCGGCGCTCGACCTCGTTCGCGATCTCGTGGGATGCGTCGCGGGGCCCGCCGACCTCTCGGTGAACAAGGCTCATCTGAAGACCTTCGGCCGTTGAATCGGACCGTCGTGCTCGATACCGGTCCGCTCGTGGCCCTCATCAACCGCCGTGATCGCTACCACCGGTGGACGACCGAGCAATGGGCCGACGTCGAGCCCCCGGTCCTGACGTGCGAGGCCGTTCTGACCGAGGCCTGCTTTTTGCTCAGGAAGTCGTCGGGAGGTCCGGCGGCGGTGCTCGAGCTTGTCGGTCGAGGCGTCGTCAAGGTCGCGTACGACGTCGAGGCGGACATCGAGGCGCTGGGCAGGCTCATGACCCGTTATTCGGACGTGCCCATGTCGCTCGCCGATGCCTGCCTCGTCCGCATGATCGAGCGGCAACCGAATGTTGCAGTACTCACGCTCGACAGTGACTTCCGCGTCTACCGCTCACATGGACGGCGGGTCATTCCCATCGTGATGCCCTCTGACATCTGACCGTCTCGAGAGCGACAGTCCTCCGCACCGTCTGAGGCGACCCAATAGAGACTCCACCCCGAAGGTCTGCTGCTCACACGACTCCCCATCAGTCAGCTGGATCTCACATTCAGAACTATTGGCTCACGTGCTTGATGAACCGCTCCGGCGGGTTCTCGCCCCACTGGCTCCTGAACCCTTCCTCCGCCGACAGGAGATTGCCGCCGCTCTTCGCGTTGAGCCGGTCGGTGTCCGCCCAACGCTCGTGGACGCGGCCCCACGGATCGGCCCAGTAGTCGTAGACCTGGCTGCCGAGCAGGTGCCGCCCCACGCCCCACATGTGGTCGTACTTGCCGAGCCGCGTCAGGTACTCGTGGTCCTTGAACACGGCGTCCACGTCCGGCACCTCGAACGACATGTGGTTCAGCCCCGCGCGCTCGTTGTGTACGCAGAAGAATGTGTGGTGATCGACGTACTCGTCGCCACGATCGCAGCGGTTGAACGAGCCGATGACGTTGCTCTTGTCGCCCGCGTACACGTCGTCAGAGCAGATGAACCCCAGCGTCTCGCGGAACCACTGCACGGTCTCCTTCACCTTCGGCGTGCCGAGCACGCCGTGGCCCATCCGCTTGATCGGCGAGGGCGACGGGCGCAGCCGCATCAGATCGCCGGCGCGGCGGAGTGGCTCGAGGCCGCTGTTCATGTGCTGGCCGGGCACCGGGATCGGCGGCAGCGGCTCGATGCCGTACACCACCTCGACCTGGTAGCCGTTCGGCTCGCGCAGCCGCACGCGCCGGCCGCCGCCGGGCTCGTCGATCGACTCCACGCCGGAGGCGCCGGGCGCCTTCGCCACGCGCTTCAGGTCGTCCTCGCTCGCCGCGTAATACGCCAGGCCGACGAAGGCGGGGTCGCCCTTCTCCGTGACGTGCAG
The DNA here is from genome assembly GCA_003222275.1 of Acidobacteriota bacterium. GTDB lineage: Bacteria > Acidobacteriota > Vicinamibacteria > Fen-336 > Fen-336 > AA32. The sequence continues at coordinate 2,740 of QHVJ01000596.1, forward strand.
GTGATGGCCGGGGTCGGTGCCGCGCATGTAGAGCGCGCTCGGCGTGCGCGCCGCGCGGATCATGCCGAAGTGCGTGAGGAACTCCTCCGCCGCGTCGAGGTCGGGCGACCGCAGCCGCCCGTACGCGAGGTCCTTCACCTTGATCAGAGCCATGCTCGTCCCTCCTGGGTTTACGACGGCCCTCCGCCGTCGCGGAGACCAAGATACGCCTCCTGGATACGCGTTTGCTCGCGCAATACCGCCGGCGCCCCGCCCGCCACGACGCGGCCCTCCTCGAGCACGTAGGCGCGGTCGGCGATCTCCAGCGCCCGCACGACGTTCTGCTCGACGAGCAGGATGGTCACGCCCTCGGCGTGGATGGCGCGGATGATCTCGAACATGTGATCCACCACCGCCGGCGCCAGGCCGAGCGACGGCTCGTCGAGCAGCAGCAGGCGCGGGCGCGCCATCAGCGCGCGGCCGATCGCCGCCATCTGCTGCTGGCCCCCCGACAGCGAGCCCGCCGCCTGCCGCCGGCGCTCGCTCAGGATCGGAAAGAGATGGTAAACGCGGTCGAGCGTCTCCCGCCGGGCGCGGCGCGCCTCGCCGCGGTAGCAGCCGATGTCCAGGTTTTCCTCGACGGACATCCGCGCGAACAGCCGCCGACCTTCCGGCACCAGCGCGATGCCGTGGCGACACACGAGGTGCGGTGCGACGGCGCCGAGGTCGAGCCCGGCGAAACGCAACTCACCCGAGCGCGCGCGGTGCAGCCCGGCGATCGTGTTGACGAGCGTGCTCTTGCCGGCGCCGTTCGGTCCGATGACCGAGACGACCTCGCCCGCATCCACCTCCAGCGTCGCGTCCCACACCGCGGGGGCGTCGCCGTACGCGATGGCGAGCCGGCGCACCTCAAGCAACATGGGCCTTGCCGAGATAGACCTCGATGACGCGCGCGGCGCGCATCGCCTCGCGCGGACCGCCGGCGGCGATGACCTCGCCCTCGTTCAGCACCACCACGCGGTCCGACAGCTCGAGGACGGCGCGCATGAGGTGCTCGACGAAGAGAATGGCCACCCCACGCTCGCGGATCTGGCGGATCAGGTGGACCGCGCTCGCGATCTCCCCGGGGTTGAGGCCCGACAGCACCTCGTCGAGCAGGATCACGCGCGGCCGGCCCGCGAGCGCGCGCGCCAGCTCGAGGAATTTGCGCTCGTGCAAGTTGAGCTGGTGGGGCAGCGCCGCCGCGCGCCGGCCGAGCCCGGTGAACTCCAGCCAGGCGCGCGCCTCGGCGCGGGCCTCGGCGGCCGCGCAGCGCGCCGAGCCGAACGTCGCGGCCAGGGCCACGTTGTCGAGCGCGCTGAAGTGCGCGAACGGGCGCGGGATCTGATAGGTGCGCGACACGCCGAGCCCGGCGATCTCGTGCGCCGGGCGTCCGGTCAGCGTCGCTCCGCCCAGCTCGACCCGTCCGCGATCCGCCGCGTGATGGCCGCTGATCACGTTGATCAGCGTGGTCTTGCCCGAGCCGTTGGGCCCGACGAGGGCGACGATCTCGCCGCGCGCCACGCTCAGGCTCGCGCCGCGCAGCGCCTGGATCCCGCCGAACGCCTTCCACACGTCGCGGCAGTCGAGCGTCGCCGGCGCTTCCGCGCGCGCGCCGGCCGCCGCGAGGATCGGCGCCACCGCGACGTCGGCGGCGCGCCCCCGCCGGCCGCGCGCGCGCCGGAGGACGGCGGGCACCAGGCCCTCGGGCAGCAGAAGGACGATCAGGATGAGGACGAAGGCGACCACCGCGCGGCCGAGGATGGCC
>QHVJ01000021.1 GCA_003222275.1 Acidobacteriota bacterium
CGGTTCCGGGGGACGAGCTGCTTGAGCGCCTCGTCGTCGTAGCCGACCTCTCCGGCGAAGAAGAAATGGGCGTAGTCGAAGAACCCCTCGAGCGTGTCGATGCGGTCCTGCACCAGGGGCAACACCCGGAGGAGGTACTCGTCGGAGAGCAGGTGCCCCTTCAGCCGCGCGAGCAGCTCGCCGGGCGACAGGCGCCTCAGGTACTTCCCGTTGAGCCAGGCCAGCTTCTCCTGGTCGAAGACCGGCCCTCCGAGCGAGATCCGCTCCAGCGTGAACCTCCCCACGAACTCTTCGAGCGTGAACTCCTCGCGTCCGTCGGGCATGCCCCATCCCATGAGGGCGAGATAGTTGAGGAGTGCCTCCGGGAGGTATCCCGCCCGGCGGTAGTGGTTCAGGCTCACCGGGTTCCTCCGCTTCGAGATCTTCGAGCGGTCGGCGTTGCGGAGGAGCGGCAGGTGGCAGAACACCGGCATCTCCCACTCGAACGCGCGATAGAGCTGCACGTGCTTGGGGAGCGACGACAGCCACTCCTCGGCGCGGATCACGTGGGTGATGCGCATCAGGTGGTCGTCCACCACGTTGGCCAGGTGGTAGGTGGGATAGCCGTCGCTCTTGAGCAGGACCTGGTCGTCCATCTGGGGACGCTCGAAGCGGATGTCACCCCGCAGCGCGTCGCGGACGACCATTGCGTCGTCGCCCGGCATGGCCAGGCGCACCACGTGGGGCTCGCCGGCCGCGCGCCGCGGGCTGCCCTCTTCGGCCGGAAGCGATCGGCAGCGCCCGTCGTAGCCGGAGGCGAGCTTCTTCTCCCGCTGCTCGGCGCGCAGCGCCTCCAGCCGCTCCGGCGTGCAGAAGCAGAGATAGGCGCCGCCCCGGCGCAGCAGCTCCTCCGCGTGCTGCCGGTAGATCTCGGTGCGCTCGCTCTGACGGTAGGGACCATGCGGTCCGCCGACGTCCGGACCTTCGTCCCACGACAGGCCCAGCCAGCGCAGCGACTCGAAGATCATCCGCTCGCTGGCGGGATGGCTTCGCTGCCGGTCCGTGTCCTCGATGCGGAGGATGAACTGGCCCCCGCTCCGGCGGGCCCACGCGTAGTTGAACAGGGCGACGTAGGCGGTCCCTACGTGCGGGTCGCCGGTGGGGGACGGGGCGATGCGCGTGCGGACGGACATTCTCTCGACGGGTCTCCTTGGGGGCTGCGCGCCGGCAAGCGAAAACGCAGACTATATCACGCGGCCCCGAGCCGTCGAGAAGACCTCAGCGCGTCACGTCGAGGGCGCGCTCCAGCCGCAAGGTGAGGATCGTGCCCGCGGGCAGATCCACGTCTTCACCGAGCTTGGCCGCCAGCGCGCCGCCTCCGCCGAGGACGGCCCCGATGATGGCGCCCTTCGTGCCGCCGATCACCTGGCCGATCACGCCGCCGAGCACCGCGCCGATTCCCGCGCGCTTTGCGCTGTCGCCGCCGAGATCGATGTTCTCCTTGACGGAGACGACGCTGGCCCGCAGGTCCTTGCGCGTCCGGTCGTCGGGATAGACCGAATCGAACCGGATGTCCAGCCGGCCGCCCTTGACCACCCGCTCGGCGCGCTGCACACCGCTGACGACGCCGCGTACGCGCGTGCCGGCGGGCAGGACGACGCGGCCGTCGAGCTGGACGGGCAGGGCCACCGACGCGTCCACGCGGTCTTCGACCTGGGCGGTCTTGGAGGAAAGCGGCTGCTCCAGGCGCACCTGGATCTCCGTGCCCTCGGGCAGCGTGCCGCTGCCGGAGAAGCGCCGGTTGAGCGCGTTGTCGATGTCGCCTTGCAGGCTGGCAATCGACTGCCTCAGGTCCTCCACTTCGCTGCGGGTGGCGCCGAGGCCCGGAGGCTTGCTGCGCTGGCCGCGGCGGATCTGCACCTTGAGATAGGTCACCTCGTCCCGGATATCGTTCGCCCGGTCCTGGAATTCCTGGTAGCGCGGATGGCTGTTCGACAGCGCGGTCAGGCTGTCGTCCAGGTTCTGCAGGTCGTACTGCAGACGCTGGATGTCCTGAGTGGTGGCGGCCTGGGTGCCCTGTGCGGCCGCGGGCCGGGCGACGACCAGGGCGAGGCCCAGGCAGAGAGACAGGGTCGCGAGCTTTGTCATGGGCGGTCGTCCTCCTGAGGACAAGCCTCCGCCAATCGGAGCGTCCCCAGGAGGATGAAGCAAGAACCACGCCACGCCGGGCGGAAGAAGGCTATTTCTGTACCATCACCCTGCTGGCCTGGGCGGCGGCACTCGACAAGTCGCAGCTCGTGAGCATCCCGCTCATGTGGACCTTGGTCCCCTGCTTGACGCTGGCCTCGCACTCCGCCGCGGTGCCCTTGGAGCCATTGCACTTGAAGCTGGCGCCGCCCGCGTCCACCCTGGACCCTCAACAGGAAGCTGGCGAAGCCGCCGCGCACAGGCTGCCCGAGGCTTCGGCGGGAAGCCCCACCCCGTTGATGTGAACCTGATGACCGACGGTCACGTCGGAGACCGTGCGGGCCTGGTTGCCCTCGCGGATGGCGGTCTCACCCGGGCGTGCCACCAACCGTCTTGCCGTCGATCGTGAAGCGGCTCTCGCCGACCGGGTCGAGCAGCAATACGGCGCTGACCAGCCCCTCGATCTCGACGTCGCCATGGCCGCCGCTCGAGAACGACACGGCGACCGCCGCCCAGAACGACAACCGGCTGCTATAATCGCGTCCCGTAACCCTGAGGAAACGAACAATAATGAAAGGCGCCGGGGGCACCCAGGGCGGTGTCGGTCCATTCTTTCTGGGCCTTCTGATGGCCGTCGGCGGAGCCTATCTCCTGACCAATCAGGTCTCGGTCAGCTCCGGCTTCTGGGGCTGGTTCGGACCGCACACGTTCGGGCTGACGCTGCTCCCCCTCGTCTTCGGCATCGGGCTGTTGTTCTTCGACGGAGCGAGCCGCGCCGGTTGGCTGCTCACGGCGGCCGGGGCCGTCATCATCCTGCTGGGCGTCCTGATGAACCTCAGGATCTACTTCGAGCCCACCAGCCTGTTCAATACCCTGACGATGCTCGTCCTGCTCGCGGGCGGGCTCGGTCTGGTCGCTCGCTCCCTGAAACCCTACGCCTGAGCTCCGGAACCGTTCGCGATCCGCGCGCCGCGGGAAAACGAAATGATATACTGCGGGACGGCGCTATCGTCTAGGGGTTAGGACGGATGGTTCTCAGCCATCAGACCGGGGTTCGAATCCCCGTAGCGCTACCAAGCCCAGCCGCCCTGTTTCCGCACAGAGCGAGTGAACACAAAGCGTAGGTAGTACGCACGCTCGTCCTGATGCATGTTTCTGACAAACCTGTGATTGAACCGCGGCGGCTGCTTGGGGTAGCCTAGCGCCTCGTCGCGCGGTGCCGCTTCGGCGCCGCTGCTAACTTGCTGGAGCCTGATCGAGATGACACTCGCCTCCGCGTTGAAAGACGCCGTTCGTCGGGCCTCCGCCCGCGAAACGCAGAAGACCATGCGGCGGCTCCGCCGCATGCAGCGGCAGGTCAAAGCGCTGCGCCAGGAAGCGCGCGCCCAGCGTCGGATCGTGGCCGGGGTGGAGCGGCGGTTCTCGCGCCTGAAGGCGCGCGTGCTGCGCACCGGCGTCTCCGCGGGCCCGGGCCGGCCGCTCACGCCGCAGTCCATACGGTCGCTCCGCGAGCGGCTGGGGATGCCCCGCATCGAGTTCGCCAAGCTGCTCGGCGTGAGCCCGGGCTCGATCTTCGGGTGGGAAACCGGCCGCACGCTGCCGCGCGGGCGCAGCGTGGCGCGGTTGCGCGAAGTGCGGAAGATGGGCCTGCGCGCCGCCCGCGGTGAATCGGGCGGTAAGGGCCGCCGCGCCCGGCGCCGCCGCCCGGGTCGAAAGCCGAAGCACCGCTAGACCGAGCGCTCAGCGCTCAGGGTCTGACGATCCGCCGCGCCCGCTGCCCGGCGGTGGTGTCGGCTCCGGCTCTCGCCGGATCCAGGACGAGAAGAACGACAACGGGCCGCGGTCGCCCGCCCGATGCGCGTCGTCGGCAGGGGCGCCCGCGGCCGGCTCTTCGGCGTGGGCCTTCGGCTCCGCCGGCCGCGCCTCGGGGGCGGAGGGTTGCGCGCCCTCCTCGTTCGACTCCCCGGCGGAGACATCGGCTTCCTCTCCCTCCATGTCCTCGTGATCGTCGCCCTCCGCGTGTTCGTCGGTCGCGGAAGGCGCGCCCGGCTCCATGAACGCGCCGGCGGCGAGCACAGAAGTGCTGCGTGTGCGTCCCCGCCCGCGGCTGCGCCGCCGGCGGGGGGTCCGCGCGCCGTTGGCGCTGGCCGCCTCGCTGGGAACGGCCTCGCCGGCCGGCGGCGGGGCGGTCGGGGCCGGCTCGGCCGGCCGGGGGGGCGACGACGAGGCGGGTGGCGCGGCGGGTGCCGCGGATGGCGCCATGGCGGGTGCCGGCGCGGAGACCGCGGGCGTGGCGCCGCTCGACACGGCGCCGGGGCCCAGATCCTCGACGATGTAGCTGCCCGACTTCTGGTCCCGTCGCAGCACGACGATCCCGCGGCGCTGGGCGTCCTCGAGCAGGTGCGAGAAGGTCCGGAAGCCGTAGTACGTCTCGTTGAAAGAGGGCTTCTTCCGCTTCATGGTCTCCTTGACCATGGAGCCCCAGAGCACCTCCTTGTTCTCGCGCTGGAGGGCGAGCACCGAGTCCACGAGCAGCGCGAAGACTTCCTGCTGCTTCTCGTTGGCGTTGGCGATCACCGGCACCGGCCGCTGCTGGCCGCGGACGAGGTCCTCGTAGAAGATGAACTCGTCGCAGTTCTCGATCAGCAGGTCGGAGGTGGAGTTCTTCACGCCCAGGCCGATGACGTACTTGTTGTTCTCCTTCAGCTTGGAGACGAGGGGCGAGAAGTCGGAGTCGCCGGAGGCGACCACGAAGCAGTTGATGTGTTCCTTCTGGAACGACATGTCCATGGCGTCGACGACCAGCCGGATGTCCGCTGAGTTCTTGCCCCCCACGGACTTCTGGGGCACCTCGATGAGCTCGATGGCGGCCTCGTGGAAGCTGCGCTTGTAGTCGGCGTAGCGGCTCCAGTCGGCATAGGCCTTCTTGACGAGCAGCTTGCCCTTGTCGAGCAGGCGCTCCAGCACGAGGTTGACGTCGAACTTCCGGTAGTGCGCGTCGCGGACGCCGATGGCGATGTTCTCGAAGTCGATGAAGAGGGCGAGCCTCTGTTCGTGCTCGTCCTGGGAATTGCTGCCCAAAAGCTTTCCTCCTCGGGGGGAGTCGGTCTGATCGACACCCCCATGTCCGAACCCTTCGGGGGTTCCGGGCGGGGGCGCCCGGGGGAACCCCGGGGCCGCGGGGACGATCAGTCTAGCATTCAATTCCCTAAAACGAAAAAGGACTTCGCGAGCGTCCAGGCCGCGTTGAAGCCCGGACTCCCCTGTGCCACGCTAGGCCGCCCCACAGGCGTCTTCCATGCCTTTCCCGCACGCGCGCCACGCCCGTCGCCTCGTCCCCGTCGTGACGGGGTTCCTCCTGCTCGGCGCCCGCTTCGCTTCTGCGCTCGACCCGGCCAAGGCCGTCACCCAGTACAGCCTGGCCGCCTGGCAGACCGAGGAGGGTCTTCCCCACAACCTCGTGCAGGCCATCGCCCAGACTCCCGACGGCTACCTCTGGCTGGCGACCCAGGAAGGCCTGGCGCGATTCGATGGCGTGCGCTTCACCGTGTTCGACCGCCGGAGCACGGCCGCCATGACCGCCAACGACGTGGAAACGATCTACGTTTCCCGCGACGGGTCGTTGTGGGTCGGGAACTATGGCGGCACACTGCTGCGCTATCAGAACGGCCGCTTCCGGTCCTACTCGAGCCGAGAGGGTCTGTACTCAGCGACCATCAGCGCCCTGGCCGAAGACACGCACGGCGACCTGTGGATCGGCACCGACGGCGATGGGCTGTACCGCCTCCACGAAGGCGGCTTCACCCGCTACACGCAGAAGGACGGCCTCATCGACGACTCCGTCCGCTGCCTCGTCGCGGACCGCGAGGGCAGCCTGTGGATCGGGACCCCGTCCGGCCTCGGACGGAAGCGCGCCGACGGCTTCGAGCGCTACGCGCTTCCCGCGCGAGAGCTCCCGGTTGCGGTGAGCGCGCTCGCCGTCGACGGCAAGGGCCGACTGTGGGTCGGCACCGACGGCGACGGGCTCTACCACCTCGAGCAGGGCCGCCTCGTGCGCGCGAGCCTCATCCTGCGTGACGATCACGTTCGTGGGCTCCTGACCGACCGCCGGGGCAGCGTCTGGATCGGGACCGACGGGGGCCTCCACCGCGTGCGGGACGGCCGTGTGGACGTCCTCACCCGCCAGGACGGGTTGCCGTCCGATTCGATCCGTGCCGTGTTCGAGGACCGCGAGGGGAGCCTGTGGCTAGGGGGCATCGGACTGGGCCAGCTCAAGGACGGTACGGTCCTCAGCTACGGGCAGACGCAGGGGCTCGCCGACGAGGATGTCTACGCCGTCACTACCGCGCCGCGAAAGGGGCTCTGGGTGGGCACCAGCGCCGGCGAGGTCGCTCTCTTCGCGCGAGGGCGGTTCAGCCCGGTGGCCGGACGCGACGTCCTCCACGGCGCGACGGTGCTGGCGCTGCGCGAAGACCGCGCGGGCCGGCTCTGGGTGGGGACGGACCACGGGCTTCATAGCCTGTCCGGCGGGCGTTGGACGACCTACAGCGTCCGCGACGGCCTGCCTGCCGCCGACATCCGCTCCATTCTCGAGGACCGCGGCGGCCGGATATGGGTCGGCACCGACGGAGGTGGGCTCGCCCGTCTGGAAGGCCGCCGGTTCGTCGTCCTGACTGCCCGCGACGGCCTGCCCAGCGATCACCTCCGGACGCTGCTCGAGGGCCGCGACGGTACGCTGTGGATCGCGACCTACGGCGGGCTGGCCGCGCTCGGCAGTGACGGCCGCTTCACGAGCTACACGACTCGCGACGGCCTCGCGCACGACCTCGTGCGCTCGCTCCACCAGGACGACCGTGGCGTGCTCTGGGTGGGGACGTACGGCGGCGGGCTGAGCCGCGTCGAGTCGGGTCGCATCACGACCTACACGACCCGCCAGGGGCTCTTCGACGACGTGATCTTCGAGATCCTCGAAGACGGGCGGGGCCGCCTCTGGATGAGCTGCAACAAGGGGATCTTCTCGGTCAGCCTGACGGACCTGGAGTCCTTCGCCGCCGGGCGCCAGGCCTCGATCCACAGCGTCGCCTACGGCCGCAGCGACGGCATGCGCAATCCCGAAGCCAACGGCGGCAGTCCCGCCGGCCTGCGGACGGAGGACGGGCGGCTGTGGTTCGCGACCGCGGCCGGCCTCGTGTCGATCGACCCCGCCGCCATCTCGGGAAGCCGCGCCGCCCCGCCCGCCTTCGTCGAAGAGGCGTGGGTCGACGGCGAGCGTGCGGACCTCGACCGTGGGCTGGACCTGGCTCCGGGCAACCATCGCCTGCAGCTCGCCTACACCGCGCTCAGCCTCGTGGCGCCCGACCACCTGCGCTTTGCGTACGCGCTGGAAGGATTCGACGCGGATTGGATCGATGCCGGGACGCGCCGCCAGACGAGCTACACGAACGTGCCCGCGGGACGCTACCGCTTCCGCGTGCGGGCCAGGGACGAGGACGGGCCCTGGAACGAAGCCGGCATCCCCATGTCGCTTCGCGTGCGCTCCCACTGGTACCGCACGCGGGCCTTCTTCTTGATCGCGGGCGCCGCTCTGGTCCTGGCCTTCGCCGGTGCCTACCGATTGCGCGTGCGAGGCCTCCTCGCTCGCGAGCACGAGCTGGGCCGCCGGGTCGAGCAGGCGCTCGCCGACGTCAAGGTGCTGAGCGGCCTCCTGCCCATCTGCGCGAGCTGCAAGAAGATCCGCGACGACCGGGGGTACTGGAACCAGCTCGAGCAGTACATCGGCGACCACTCGCAAGCGGCTTTCAGCCACGGCATCTGCCCGGACTGCGTCCAGCGCCTGTATCCGGAGGTGGCGGAAAAGCTGGCGCGCCGGTCCTCGTCCTGAACTGGGGGGTGCTAGCGGCGCACCCCCCAGGCCCCCCGCTCGCTCCGCGGGAGTGAATCCCGCTTCGCTCGCAGCTTTGGCTGATCACGGGTGCTAGCGGCGCACCCCCCAGGATCCGAGGTGCGACGCTAGCGGGAGTGAATCCCGCTTCGCTCGCAGCTTTAGCTTCGGGTTTGACAATTGGGCCTCGCCTGGATCACGATGGCGAAGAAAAGGCGAAACAAGAATGCCCTCCGCCCTCAAGCACACCCTCGAAGATCTGCTGCGGGTGCGGCGCCTGCAGGCCGACGCCCCGCCGCTGCGAGGCCAGGACCGGCGCCTCTCGCCGCTGCCCACCGGTGTTGCCGTCGTGGACGAGCTGCTGGGTGGGGGGCTTGCCCGGGGCCAGGTTTCCGAGGTGCATGGGCCGCCTTCGGCGGGCCGCACGAGCCTCGTGCTCGCGCTGGCGTCGCGGGTCACGCGGGCGGGCGCCCTCGCGGGGTGGGTGGATCCGCGCGACCGCTTCGATCCGGGCACGGCCGCCGGCGCCGGCCTGGACCTCGCCCGTCTGCTGTGGCTCCGGGGCAAAGCGGGACAGCCGCGGGTGCTGCCCGAGGCCGTGGCCGCGACGGGCACTGTCGTGGGCTCGGGACTCTTCGACCTCGTGGTCCTCGACCTGGCCGGGATGCCCGCGGTGGAGATCCAGCGCCTTCCCGGGGCGACCTGGATCCGGCTCCAGCGAATGATCGAGTCGACGCCGGTGGCGCTGGTCCTCATCGGCGACGCTCACGTGGCCCACGGACCCGGAGGCGCATGCCTGGCCGTGGCGCCCGGCCCCGCCGGCTGGTCCGGGCCGCCCGGACCGGGGCGCCTTCTCCGCAGCCTGGCCACGGAGCTGCGCGCGGGACGCCATATGCTCCGTCCCGTGGCCTTCGTACGTCAGTCCGGCGTTTGAGCCATCGACCGGGTGATGCATGTACGGAGGATTGCATTCGCCGGGGCCGCTTCCGACGCCGGGCGCCCTCGTCGATCTGGCGCGGGAGTTCACGCCCCGGGTGGAGGCGTTCGGCTCCACGCCGGTGCTGCTCGACCTGCAGGGCCTGGGGCGGGCGTGGCCCTCGCCGCGTGCCCTCGGCGAAGCCCTCCTCGAGGCGGCCCGCCGCCGCTGCCCGGAGCCGCGCGTCGCCCTCGCCGTCAGCCGGGTCGCCGCGCTACTGATCTCCCAGGGCCGGGAAGGACTCACCGTCCTGGCTCCGGGTGAAGAGACGGCAGCGCTGGCTCCGCTCCCCTTGTCGCTGCTCGCGCTCGATCCCGACCGCGAAGAAACCCTTCGCGGTTGGGGCCTGCGGACGCTGGGCGACCTGGCCGCCCTGCCGGCGGCCGGCCTCGCCGAGCGCCTGGGCCCCGATGCACCGCGCCTGCGCCGCCTGGCTCGAGGGGAAGACGACGCGCCGCTCGTGGCCACGCCGCTTCCTCAGTGCTTCGCGTGCACGCTGGAGCTGGAGTGGCCGATCGACGGGCTGGAGCCGCTGTCGTTCATCCTCGCCCGCGTGCTGGAGCCTCTCTGCGCCCGCCTCGTCGAGCGCGGCCGGCGCGCCGTCTCCCTCGCCTTGGAGCTCGCGCTGGTGGACGGCTCGGTCCACCGCCGCGCGCTGCATCCCGCCGCTCCCTCGTCCGATCCCCGCACGTGGCGCACGCTCCTGCTCCTCGACCTCGAGGTCCATCCGCCGCGGGACGCGATCCAGGCCCTCACGCTGCGCGCGGAGCCCACCCCCGCCCGCACCGTCCAGTTCTCGCTGCTCGATCCCGCACAGCCCTCGCCCGAGCGCCTGGCGGAGACGATGGCTCGCCTGCACGAGTGGACCTCGACCGGCCGCGGCGGCGCGCCCGTGCTCCTGGACACCCACCGCCCGGGCGCCTTCGTCATGGTCAGCTTCGCTCCCGGCGCCTTTCGCTCGCTCGGGAGTGAATCCCACGCTCCGCGCATCGCCCTGCGCGTGTTCCGTCCTCCCCGCCCCGCCCAGGTATCCTTGCGAGAAGGCATGCCGGTGTTCGTGTCCGCGGGCGGCGTGCGGGGAGCGGTGCTGGACCTGGCCGGCCCGTGGCGCGCGTCGGGGGACTGGTGGGACGTGGCCTGGAGCCGCGAGGAGTGGGACGTCGCCCTCGCCGGCGGCGTCTATCGCATTTTCAGGGACCGATTGCGCGAGGCGTGGTTCCTGGAGAGCGAGCTCGATTAGGCCGGACCCGCGGCTGAGATATAGCATCGGCCCGCCATGACTGCGCGTCCGCTCGCCTCGGCGTTGCTCCTTTTCCTCCTCGCCCCGTCCGCCTGGACCGACGCGCCGCCCCCCCGGGAGATCGTGCTGCGCATCGAGGGACTGAGCGAGCCGGTGGAGATCCTTCGCGACCGTTGGGGCGTCGCACACATCTACGCGAAGAGCGAGCACGACCTGTTCTTCGCGCAGGGCTACAACGCGGCCCGGGACCGCCTGTTCCAGCTCGAGCTGTGGCGCCGCAACGCGACCGGGACCGTGGCCGAGATGCTGGGGCCGCAAGAGCTGAAGCGCGACGTCGGCGCCCGTCTGCACATGTTTCGGGGCGATCTGGAGGCGGAGCTGGCCTGGTACCACCCGCACGGCCCGGCCATCGTGAACGCCTTCGTGGACGGCATCAACGCCTACGTGGCGGAGGCCGAGCGTGACCCCGCGAAGCTGCCGCTCGAGTTCCCGCTGCTCGGCATCCGGCCGGGCCGCTGGACGAGCGCGGTTGTCGTCTCGCGCCACAACGGCCTGTTGTCGAACATCCAGCAGGAAGTGGGGCTCGCCCAGGCGGTGCGCGCGGTCGGCGCCGACAAGGTCAAGAGCCTCGCGTCTTTCGAGCCCGGCGATCCGGACCTCTCCGTCGATCCTACGGTGGACCTGTCCCTCGTCACCGGTCGGATCCTCGAGCTCTACCGTGCGTTTCGGGAGCCTTTGAAGTTCACGCGCGACGAGATCGTTCCCCGATATCGCCGCTCCGCCCGCGGCGGCCGGTCCGGAGCCGCCGTGGCCGGCGACGACGCTCCGCGAGGCCGCGACATCGGCAGCAACAACTGGATCGTGAGCGGCCGGCTGACCCGGAGCGGCAAGCCGATGATGATGAACGACCCGCACCGGGCCCAGGCCGCCCCGTCGCTGCGTTACTGGGTCCACCTCGTCGCCCCCGGCTGGAACGTCATCGGAGCCGGCGAGCCGATGCTGCCCGGCGTGTCGATCGGGCACAACGAGCGCGGCGCCTGGGGGCTGACGATCTTCGGCAGCGACGGGGAAGACCTCTACGTCTACGAGACGAACCCGGCGAACGCGAGCCAATATCGCTATCGCGGGTCCTGGGAGGACATGCGGATCATCAAGGACACGATCCCGATCAAGGACCGCCCGCCCGCCGCGGTGGAGCTGAAGTACACGCGGCACGGGCCCGTCCTTTTCGAGGATACCGAGCACCACCGGGCCTACGCGATCCGCGCCGCGTGGATGGAGATCGGCTCCGCGCCCTACCTCGCGAGCCTGCGCATGGATCAGGCGGGAAGCTGGGAGGAGTTCCGGGACGCCTGCAGCTACAGCCGCATTCCCTCCGAGAACATGGTCTGGGCGGGTGTCGACGGGACCATCGGGTATCAGGCGGCCGGCATCGCGCCGCGGCGGCCGAACTGGAGCGGGCTCTTGCCGGTCCCGGGCGACGGCCGCTACGAGTGGAACGGCTACCTGCCGATCCGGGATCTGCCCCACGTCGAGAACCCCGACCCGGGCTTCTTCGTGACCGCGAACCACTACCTCTTTCCCGCGGGCTACCCGCACAAGGACGCGATGCACTACATGTGGGCGGATCCCTACCGGGCGATGCGCATCGGCGAGGTGCTGGCGTCCGGCCGGGGCTACGGTGTCGCCGACATGGTCCGGCTGCAGAACGACGACCTCTCGATCCCGGCCCGGGCCCTGGTGCCGTTGCTGCGGGGTGTCGATCTTCCGGGCGCCCGGCCCCGGCAGGCGCGCGGCCTGCTCCTTGGGTGGAACAGCGTGACCGACCGGGACTCCGTGCCCGCGGGCATCTTCGAGATGTGGCTGGGGCGGCTGCGCGCCAACCTCGTGGAGCTGCGGGTGCCCCGGGACTCAACCGCGCTGCTCGAACAGGTGCTGGTGGGCCGCGCGGGCGGGGAGCTGAGCATGAGGCGCATGATCGACTGGCTCCAGGCTCCCGACGCGGAGTTCGGCCCCGATCCGGCGGCGGGCCGGAACGCGCTCCTGGCTCGCAGCCTCGCCGAGGCCACGGCCGAGCTGGCCCGCAAGCTCGGGCCCGACATGACGAAGTGGCGCTGGGGTCAGAACCGCTATCATCACGCGCTCATCCGCCATGCGCTCGCCGATGCCGTGAACGACGCGACCCGCGCCCGGCTGAACGTCGGTCCGGTCCCCCGGGGAGGCGACGCGTTCTCGCCGAGTGCCACCGGCGGCGGCGACAATCAGACCTCCGGCGGCTCGTTCAAGATCGTCGCCGACACCGCCGACTGGGACGGCTCGCGGGGGCTCAACAACCCGGGCCAGAGCGGCGACCCCGAGAGCCGGCACTACCGTGACTTGTTCGAGATCTGGGCGCGGGGAGAATACTTCCCGGTTCTCTACTCGCGGCGCAAGATCGAGGCCGCCGCCGAAGAGCGCCTGGTCATGCAGCCGGGGAGGGCGTCTCCTTCGGCTTCGCACCGAGTCCCAACGCCCGCGCGAGCAGCGCGTCGAGACTGACGACACCCGGCCCGTAGACCACGAGCCACGTGAGCAACAGCAAGAAGACGAAGGATGCGATGTCGGTGGGGCCGATGTCCCCCGTGAACCGCCACGACTCGAAGAACTGCCGGCGCTCGGTGAGGAGCGCGACCACCATCGTGCCCGCCAGCCCCAGGGCGACCAGCCGGGTGAGCAGGCCGAGCACGAGCAGGATCCCCCCGTAGAACTCGAGGCGCGCCACGACGTGCGCGCTCAGGACGGGCGCCGGCACGCCCTGGTCGGTGAGGAACGAGACGAACGTGTCGAAGTTCGCCAGCTTCCCCCGGCCGGTGAGGAAGAAGGCGTGGCCGAGGGTGATGCGGGTGAGCAGCGGGGGCAGGCAGGCGAACGCCGCTGCGACCCGCAGGCCCAGGCGGACGGGGCGCTCCACGAACGCGGGCGCGGACATGCCAACCTCCTCGATGATGGAAAGCGTCGCCATCCTACTCCACCTCGTGGTAGATCGACGCGTACGAAGCCGGCGGCATTCCCGGTAGGATGAGCCAATGGCGTCGCGGCGTCTCAGACGCGTCGGACTCCTCACCGGCGGGGGCGACTGCCCCGGGCTCAACGTGGTCATCCGGGCCGCCGCGCGTATCGGGTTCCAGCTCGGCTGGGAGGTGTGGGGGATCGAGGACGGGCCCGCGAGCGCGCGGGAAGGGAGTTCTCCATCGTGATGGTCGCGGAAGGGGCGGTCGCGCGCCACGGGCGGCAGATCGTGCGCGAGCCGAAGGAGGTCGGCCGGGAGCCGCGGCTGGGTGGCATCGGCGAATGGCTGGCCGTGGAGATCGCCCGCCATACCGGCAAGGAGACGCGCAACCTCGTCCTCGGCCACCTGCAGCGCGGCGGGCAGCCCACCAGCTTCGACCGCCTCCTCGGCACCCGCTTCGGCGCCGCCGCGATGCGCCTGGTCGCCGAGGGACGCTTCCGGACGATGGTGGCCCTCGTCCCCCCCAAGGTCCTCGCCGTGCCCCTGGCCAAAGCGGTCGGCCACGGTAGGATGAAGAAGGTGCCGCTCGGTTCTGACATCCTGCAATCGGCTCGCGACATGGGCATCGGGTTCGGGGATTGACCGCCCGGCGGGCGGAGCTCC
>QHVJ01000597.1 GCA_003222275.1 Acidobacteriota bacterium
GAGCTCGTCCTCGAGCTCGCGCATGTGCTCGGATAGGGTCGGCTGGGACAGATGGATACGCTCGGCGGCGCGGCTGAAGCTCTGCGCGTGCGCGACGCCGAGGAAGACCTCGAGCTGTCGGATCGTCATAGGGCTTTCCCGATCCCTCCGATTACCACGATGTATTGGACCCTATACGACAGACGGCGCTATGACAAGAGCGAGGAGGTGTCCCATGATCTTCCGCCATTTCCTCTCGTCCAAGACCGGCTGCGCCAGCTACCTGCTTGGCTGAAGCGGCGCAGCCAGCTGCGCTGTGGTGGATCCACAGCACGACATCGAGCCGTATCTGGAAGCCGCGGCACAGAAGAACATGCGCATCACCCACATCATCGAGACGCACCTGCAGGCCGATCACGTATCGGGCGCTCGGCGCTTGGCCGAGGCGACGGGTGCGCCTATCTTCATGCACGAAGCCGCCGACGTTCGCTTCCCGCACACGGACATGGCTGACGAAGACCGCCTCGACCTCGGCAACGTCGGCCTCAGGGTGCTGGCCACGCCCGGGCATACGCCGGACGGTGTCTCTCTCCTCGTGACCGACCGCTCGCGGGCCACCGAGCCGTGGTTCATCCTGACCGGCGATACGCTGTTTTCCGGCGGCGTCGGTCGACCGGACCTCCTCGGAAGCGGCGCGGAGCGCGGGCTGGCCGAGTCCTTGTACGAGAGCCTGCACGGCCGGTTGCTGGCGCTGCCGGATCATCTTGAGGTTTACCCGGCGCATTTCGGCGGCGCGGCGTGCGGCAAGGGATTGAGCGGGAAGCCGGGCTCGACGATCGGATTCGAGCGACGATTCAATCCGGCGCTGAAGTACGGCAGTCGTGACGAGTTCGTCCGGTTCGTCCTCAGCGATCTGCCGCCGCAGCCCGCACAGTTTGCTGAGAATCGGCGGATCAATCTTGGCCTGACGGCGTGACGGCGCAGCTCGGACTGCGAGAGAACCTCCCGCAGTTCGCGCTGCTCGTCGGCCTGAACGCGTTCGTCGGCGCGATGGTCGGCTTGGAGCGCACGGTGTTGCCGCTCCTCGGCGAGCAGGAGTTCGGACTCACTTCCAAGACAGCGATCACGTCGTTCATCGTCAGCTTTGGCGTCACCAAGGCGCTGCTGAATCTCGTCGCGGCGCGACTGTCGGATCGCGTCGGGCGGAAGCCCATCCTCGTCGTCGGCTGGCTCTTCGCGCTGCCGGTGCCGTTCCTCATCATCTTCGCGCCTGCGTGGTGGTGGATCGACCTGGCCAACGTGCTTCTCGGCGCCAACCAGGCGATGGCGTGGTCGATGACCGTGATCATGAAGGTGGATCTGGTCGGCCCGCGGCGGAGAGGTCTCGCGCTCGGCCTCAACGAGTTCGCGGGCTACGTTGCCGTCGGCCTGATGTCCTGGATCACGGGATTCATCGCGGGACTCTGGGGACTGCGGCCATACCCGTTCTACCTTGGCATCGGCATCGCGGTCGTCGGCCTGGTGGTGTCAGTGCTCGCCGTTCGCGAGACCCGCGGCCACGTAGCGCTCGAATCGAGTGCTGCGCCGGCGCCGTCCACGAGCGAAACGCCAAGGCTCGGCCGCATCTTCTACGTCACGAGTCTCGGCAACGTCAGCCTGTTCGCCGCCTGTCAGGCCGGCCTGGTCAACAACCTGAACGACGGGATGTCATGGGGCCTGTTTCCGCTGTTCTTCGCTGCGCACGGACTTCCGGTCGAGCAGATCGGCGTCGTGAAGGCGGCGTACCCGCTCACGTGGGGGTGGCTGCAAGTCGCGACCGGGCCCCTGTCGGATCGGATCGGCCGGCGCGGCCTGATCGCGGGGGGAATGGTCGTGCAGGCCATCGGCATCTGGCTCACCGTTCTCGTGCCGGAGTACAGCGCCTGGCTCGTCGGGGCCGTCCTGCAGGGTACCGGCACCGCCATGGTCTATCCCACGCTGCTCGCGGCGATAGCCGACCACGCTCACCCGCTGTGGCGCGCGTCGAGTCTCGGCGTGTATCGCTTCTGGCGCGATCTGGGCTATGCCATCGGCGCCTTGCTCTCCGGCGTGATTGCCGATGCACTCAGCGTCGGAGCCGCGATTCACGTCGTGGCCGCGATCACACTCGCGTCGGGCCTGGTGACGCTAGCCATGATGCGCGAGTCGCGGCCGTAAGAGGCGGTCGACCGACCGGAGGGGAAAACATGAATGGTCAGTGGTCAGCTGAATCGCTCGCTGCACAAGCGCTGGGCGACGTCGATGCTGCATCCGGCGCGATCACTCCGGCAATCCATCCGTCGACCTCTTACGAGCGCAACCCTGACGGGACGTACCGCTCCGGTCTCGCCTACACCCGCTCCGACAATCCTACCTACGATCACGCGGAGAAACTGCTCACGACCCTCGAGTCGGGCGCGAGCTGCATGCTGTTCGCATCCGGCAGCGCCGCGGCGACGGCCGTCTTTCAGGCGCTACTACCGGGCGATCACGTTCTCGTGTCGCGGGTTCTCTACTGGGGCGTCCGCCAGTGGCTGGCGCACTTTGGCGTCGCGTGGGGCCTCGACGTCGAGTTCATCGACCCGACCGATCTTCCGGCGCTGAGTGCCGCCGTCCGCCCGGGACGGACGCGCCTCATGTGGCTGGAGACGCCAGCCAACCCGCTCTGGGACGTTACGGACTTGGACGCCGCGGTCCGGATCGCCCATGCGGCTGACGTCCGTGTGGCCGTCGACAACACCGTCGCCACGCCGGTGCTCACCCGCCCCATCGACTTCGGGGTCGACCTCGTCGTCCATTCGGCGACCAAGTACCTCAATGGGCACGGTGACGTGCTGGCGGGCGCCGTGGTGACGGCCCGCGCCGATCCGTTCTGGGAGCGCATGCGTGTGTGGCGCCGCACGTCCGGTAGCGTTCTCGGACCCTTCGAAGCGTGGTTGCTCCAGCGCGGCATGCGGACGTTGTTTCTTCGCGTCAGGCGCGCGTCCGAGACGGCGCTGGCGGTGGCCCGTCACTTCGAAGGTCACCCGGCGCTTTCGGCGGTCCTCTACCCGGGCTTGCCGTCACACCCAGGTCACGACATCGCCGCGCGCCAGATGAGCGGAGGATTCAGCGGCATGCTGTCGATCCGCGTGGCCGGTGGCGAGCGCGAGGCCATGACTGTCGCGGGCTCCGCGACTCTGTTCAAGCGGGGGACGTCGCTTGGCGGCGTCGAAAGCCTCATCGAACACCGGAAGAGTACGGAGGGCGCGTCGTCGCCGGTCCCCGACGACCTCCTGCGTCTCTCTATCGGACTCGAAACCCCCGACAATCTCATCACGGACCTCGAGGCTGCTCTCCAGCCGATCGCACGTGCGGGCGGCGGGCGTGGACCCATCGAGCCGAGATCCGTACCCAGTACGCTGATCGATGTCGTCGCGAACGTCGTTGAGCAACGCGTGGCTCCGTTCATCATCGCCCGAGGCGGCCAGCTGCGAGTCAAATCGGTCGAAGACGGAGTCGTAACACTGGAAGCGAGCGGCTCGCCCGGCGCTATCGTGCCCGCGATCGAGCGGATCCAACCGCTGCTGCGTGCTGCTGTACCGCAAGTGACTGCCGTGCACGTCGTCTGGCCAGGACAAACACGGCCGGCTGTGCCGGACGCCGACACCGTCGCGCGAATCCAGCGGGTCATCGACGAGGAAGTGAATCCCGCCGTCGCGGCGCACGGCGGACGCGTGACGCTTGTCGATGCCAGCGACGGCCGTGTACGGATCCGCCTCGAAGGTGGCTGTCAGGGCTGTAGCCTCGCCGAGGTGACGATCCGGCAAGGCGTAGAAAGGCTCCTGCGTGAGCGGGTCCCGGAGGTGTCGGCCGTCGTCGACGTGACGGATCATCGGGCGGGCGAAGCGCCGTACTACGCACCAGGCAAGCGTTGAGCAGAGCGCATCCCCTCCGCTCGGGGTCGCTGCCCTCGCGGTG
>QHVJ01000022.1 GCA_003222275.1 Acidobacteriota bacterium
CCCGCCCTCCACCGGGGCGACGCGATCGGCGACTCGGCTCGCCTGATGCGCGACGCCTTTCGTGCGTGGGGACACGAGGCCGACGTCTACGCCCTGGACCTGGACGAGGACCTCCAGGGAGACGGCCGCCCGTACGCGCAGTGGCGGGCGGGCGACCCGGCCGACGTCGTGATCCTCCACTACGCGCTGCCCTCGCCGCTCAGCGCGGCCCTCGAGGCCCATCGCGGCCGGCGCGTGCTGCTGCACCACAACATCACGCCGCCGGAGTTCTTCGTGGGCCACGATCCGGAGCTGGCGCGCATCTGCGCCATCGGGCAGGAGGAGTTCCGGCGCCTCGCGCCGCACGTCGACCTCGGCCTCGCCGACAGCGAGTTCAACCGCCGTGAGCTGGAGGAGGCCGGCTTCGCGCGCACGGGCGTGCTGCCGATCCTTCTCGACTTCGCACGCTACCGCGAGCCGCCGAACCCCGTGCTGCGCCGGATGCTCGACGACGGCCGCACCAACCTCTTGTTCGTCGGCCGCGTCACGCCCAACAAGCGCCAGGAGGATCTCGTCCGCATCGCCTCGTATTGGCGGCGTTTCATCTCCCCGGACGTACGGCTCCTGCTGGTGGGCAAGCTGCCCCGCCGACGCTCCTACTACGATGCGCTCCAATCGTTCTTCTACGAAGAGGGCTTCACGCCCGCGGAGGTGGTCTTCACCGGCCACGTCGACCATGCGGAGCTGCTCGCCTGCTACGCGGAGGCCGACGTGTTCGTCTCCGCGAGCGCTCACGAGGGCTTCGGGGTGCCGCTGGTGGAGGCGATGCTGATGGATGTGCCGGTGCTGGCGCATCGGACGAGCGCTGTCCCCGACACGCTCGGCGACGCGGGAGTCCAGTTCACCGAGCAGAGGGTCGACGAGGTCGCCGAGATGGCGCACCGGCTGCTCACCGACGCCGTCTTGCGGGAGGCCGTCCTCGCCGGTCAGCGCCGGCGTCTCCGGGCCTTCGCCCCCGAGACGGTGGAGGCCAGCCTCAAGGCCTACGTGGAGTCTCTCTGATGGCGGACCGGCCCGCGCTGGCGATCGTCGTCCAGCGCTACGGGCCGGACGTCACCGGCGGGTCGGAGGCGCTGGCCCGCGCGGTCGCGGAACGGCTCGCCGGCGAGTACCAGGTCACCGTCCTCACCACGTGCGCTCGCGACTACGTGACCTGGCGCAACGAACGGCCCGCGGGGACGGAGCGCATCGGGGGCGTCGACGTGAAGCGCTTTCTCGTCGAGGAGGAGCGCGACCTGGACGCCTTCAACCGCTTCTCGGAGACGCTGTACGGCCGGGCGCACCGCCGCGAGGAAGAGATCGACTGGCTGCGCCGGCAGGGCCCCTACGTGCCGGCGCTCGTGCGCGAGCTGGAAGCGTCGCGCGATCGCTTCCATGCCGTCATGTTCTTCACTTATCTCTATTACCCGACCTTCTGGGGCTTGAGGGCGGCGCCGGAACGCTCGGTGCTGGTGCCGACCACCCACGACGAGCCGCCGCTGCGCTTCGAGATCTACCGGGAGATGTTCGGCCTGCCCCGCGCCCTTGCCTTCCTGACGGCGCCCGAAGAGGCGCTCGTCCGATCCCGCTTCCCGCTCGAGGGTCGCCCCGCGCGGGTAGCGGGGATCGGCGTCGAGATGCCGCCGTCGCCCGACGTGCCCGCCTTTCGTGCGCGCCACGCCGTAGCCGGACGCTATCTCCTCTACGCCGGCCGGATCGACGCGGGCAAGGGTTGCGCCGAGATGCTGGACTTCTACGCGCGCTACCGCGCCGAGGATCCGCAGGCGCCCGAGCTGCTCCTCATCGGCAACCTCGCCATGCCCGCGCCCACGCTGCAGGGCGTGCGCTACCTGGGTTATGTCTCCGAATCGGAGAAGGCGGCCGCCCTCGCGGGCGCGGAGCTCGTGGTCTGCCCCTCCGCCTACGAGAGCCTCTCGATCGTGCTCCTCGAGGCCTTCGCTCTCGGCGTGCCGGCGCTCGCCAACGCGCGATCCGCGGTGCTTCAGGATCATTGCCGGCGGGCCAACGGCGGGCTCTACTACGGGAGCGCCGACGAGTTCATGGAGGCTCTCGGCCTGCTCCTCCACGACGAGGCGCTGCGCCGCGCGATGGGCGAGAACGGCCGCCGCTACGTGCGCGACCACTACCGCTGGGACGTCGTGCTCGCCCGTTACCGCGAGCTCATCGAGGCCGCCGCCGCCGGGTAGGCTCCGCGCGTCTCCTCAGCGGTGAAGAGCTGCCTTCATCCGGGCATCCCAGGCCGCCGTCGCCGCATGCGGGCTCAGACCGGCCGCTCGAGCCTGCCCTCACGCATATACAAGAACAACGGCAGGCCGAGCGATACGCCGACGACCAACGTCGCCGCGCTGGGGAGCCACAGGTGCTTCATGCTCATCCGGCGGCCGTCGACGGCCACGAACACCCCGAGGACGACCGCGGAGACGATGACGTCCAAGCCGAAGAAGGCACCAACGCCTCACGCACTCAACCAGCAACCGGGCGTGAGTTCCGCTGCAAAAAGTTCGGGCCGAACTCTTCGCGGGAAGAGTTCATCTCCGCGGCCGCGAGCCGGCGTTCGATGACGAGGGCGTGGATCGAGCGTTCCGAGGAGGAGAGCGGCGCGACTGACGAGACTAGGGCAGCTCGCCGCCCACGACGCGCTTCGCCTTGCGGCCCGCCTCCATGCGCTGCCCGGGCTCGACCTCGTTGATGATCGCGAGCGTCTGAACGCTCACGGTCGAGGGGTAGCGCCGCGCGAACTCCTCGATCGTCATCGCCTGCGGGAGGGTGACGAGGTCGAGGTGCTTGGGCTGGACCGACAGCAAACGCCGGTCCGTCAAGGGTGCGAAGCTGCCCACGGACGAGGTGACGGTCGACTCGTAGCGGGGCCAGCGCGAGGAAGGCGCATAGCCGAGGATCTGGAAGACCTTTCCCTCGTGCTGGACGAAAGCGGCCAGGCCTTGCAGGACGCCCTGGTCGGTCTGGGCGGCGAAAGCGTTCGAGTACGCGGTGAGGCCGTTGATGGTCCCCTGCCACGGCTGCCCGCGCTGGATGCCGGGCTGCGAGAAGAACTCCTGGTACGCCGCCTGCGGCGACTCGCGGTTGGCGAGCGTGATCACCACGACCGCGTCCTGGCCCGGGCTCATCGCGCCCACCGCTTGCTTCTGGTTGCTGGGCTTCCACCCCTGGGGGAACTCCACGCGGAACCGCATCCCGGGATGGTAGAAGGCGTTGGCCTTGAAGTAGCCCTCGCGCGGGTCCTCGCCGAAGACGATGCCGTCGATGCGCTGCAGATACGCGTCGCGCTCGACGCGCGTGCCGGCCTGGCCCGCCGGCTGGGCGGCGATGGCAGTGGCAATCCGCCGCCCCCGGTCCCCGGGGTCGGGATGAGTGGAAAGCCACGTCGGGACGCGTCCCTCGCCCTCGACGGCGCCCACGCGCTCCAGCGTTCGGAACACCTGCGTCATCGGGCGCGGGTCGTAGCCGGCCCGCGTCAGGTAGCGCAGTCCCAGCTCGTCGGCCTGGCTCTCGTCGTTGCGGCTGTACTTCAGGAACAGCAGCTCGAGGCCGGCCTGCGCGAGGCCCCCGAAGTTCTGGAGCTGCGGCCGCAGGATCATCCCCACCATCAGGCCCACGTTCAGGAGCTGGGCCTTGCTCATCTGGCTCACCGAGTGCCGGGCCGTCACGTGACCGATCTCGTGACCCACCACCGAGGTCAGCTCGGCCTCGGAGCCCAGATGCGCGAGGAGTCCCCGGGTCACGTAGATGTAACCGCCCGGCAGCGCAAAGGCGTTGACGGTCGCGTCGTCGACGACGCGGAACGTCCACTGCAGCGTCGGACGCTCCGACGAGGCCGCCAGTCCCGCCCCGACGCGCTGAACATAGGATTGCAGCGAGGCTTCCGGATAGAGACCAATGCTGGCCGCGACCTGCTGGTCCGCCTCGCGGCCCATCTGGATCTCCTGCGCTTCGGAGACGAGAGAGAGCTGCCGGCGTCCCGTGGCGGGATTCGTGGCGCAGGCCGCGAGCACGACTCCGGCGACGAGCGCCACGGCGCGCCGGGCGGGCCGAATACCGGATTGCAGATTCAAGCTAGGCGTTGCCTTTCAGCCACGGCCAGGCGACGCCCTCGAGGAACTGCGCTCCGTGGGACTCGGGGCTCAGGCAAAAGCACTCGCGGTCGAAGTGGTAGGGGCTCGCGTCCCGGCGCGTGACCGCGTAGGAGATGGAACCGCCGGCACAGTGGCTCGTGCCGACGCTCCGTTTCTGCCGCGAAACAGGCCGCGGCACCGCCGGCTCCCGATCACATAATGCGTCCAGTGGGCCCGTGGCTCTCAGTCTCATGCCGTCCTTCCTCGAGAAGTCCCGCCACCATGTCAAGCAGGATGCGTGCCAGCCCTGAGGAGAGACGGAGAAGTGAGCCGAGGAAATGACTTGACGAGCGATTTGCGCGCCCAGGCGGTCGCCGGGTTGTAAGGCTTGGGCTCAGTTCTCGGAAAACGGTTCCGGCCGATCCTCTCCGCGAAAACCGGCGACTTCTTCCAGCCTCACGCGACGCGAGAAGCCGTAGAAGATCGGGACCGGATCGATGTCGAGCGTGTACGACACGCCCAGCGAGCGAAGGACGGCCGCAAGCTGCTCGGGATCGTCGTCCGGCCGCAGGACGTAGGCGTCGGGGCCCTCGCGGGCGACTTTCTGGGTGTGACGGTCGGACTCGTAGGATGCGGTCGGTCCCAGTCGAGAGGAGAAGACGATGCGCTCGCCCGTGAACATCGTGACGGGGGCGGAGATGGAGAAGTCCGCATAGCCGGTGCGGATCCGCCTCGCTTCGAGCGAACGCACGAGCTGCTCGTAGGGCGCCGCGACCTCGGCGCCCGAGCGCAACCTCGGCCACGTCCCGCTCACGTTGACGGCCAGGATGGCGGCGAGCACGAGCGCGCGCGGCACGCGGGCTGCCGGCCACCGCCAGGCGAGGACGACGCCGAGTTGCATCGCGGTAGCGGCGGCGACGGGCAACAGGTAACGGGGCCGCCAGTAGATGCGGCCGGCGGCGACCGCCCAGAACTGCACGAGACAGCCGGCCAGCAGGAGCGGCGGAAGCAGGGCCGGCGACGGGCGTCCCTGTCGGATCGAGGCCGCGATCTCGCGTCCGTGCCGGACCAGGTAGAGGGCGAGAGCGCCCGGAATCAGGACGTAACCCACGGCGGCGACCGGCCAGAGATGCCCCCACGGATGGCCGGGGCTGAGGCCGGAGAGCGTGGCGAAGGAGATCGTCAGCGTGCGGCGGACGAGGTGGGGCAGCACGTCGGCCTGCGCCGCCAGATCGCTCGGCTCCCAGCCTTTGACGATGATGTCGCCCGTCTGCCAATGGTTCTGCGCGTTCCAGATGAGCACGGGCATCCCGCCGACGAAGGCCCCCGCCAGCAGCAGCAGCGCCCAGCCGTCGCGCCAGGTTGCGCGACGGAGGGCGAGGGCGAGCGCCACCGCGCCGGCGTAGGCGAGCGCGACCGGCTGCTGCCAGAAAGCCGCTCCGACGAGCAGACCGGCGCCGAGATAGCTCCACCGCGCGTCCGCGCCCCGTCGCTCCTCGGACAGCAGACGTCCCACCACGACCAGCGCGAGGCCGCCCAGGGCCAGCACGTCCACGTACTGGCCGACACAGTTGAGCGAGAAGACGGTGAGGAAGCGAGGGCTGAAGGCCAGATACAGCCCGGCGACGAGGGCCGCCCCGTGGCCACCGATCCGCCGGACGAGCGCCATCGTGGCGGCCACGAACACGAGGTAGAGGAGCAGGGTCGAGAGGACCATCAGGAGCGGCAGGTCGCGCATGCCGGTGAGCAGCCCGATGAGCGCGCCGACGTGGCCCTTCAGCGTGCCCTGATAGAAGGCGCCCTCCGTGAAGATGGGGGCGGGACGCATCCCCTGCATCAGGTGGAGGGCCACGAAGGCGGGATAGGCGCCGTCGCGGTTCACCCATCCGCGGGGAGTGATCAGCGCGGGAAGGCGATACAAGCAGACGGCGGCCAGGGCGGCGACGGTGTCCAGTCTCGGTGCCCTCAGCCGCGGCGGGATCATCCGCCCCCACCGGACGGCCGCCGTGACGAGCAGGACCGCGAAGGGCACGACCGCGGGCAGGCCGGCCGGCTGCGCCGCGAACCACGTAGTGATGAGCAGGACGAGGCAGCCCAGCAGGGCACCCTCGAGGAGAAGGTCGCGACGCACGCCGCTACTTGATGGCCTTCAGCTGCTCGAGGAGCGCTTCGGTGATCGACGGCCCCTTGAGGATCGAGGAGGCGCGCGCGATCTGGTGGATGGCTTCTTCGACCGCCTCCGCCCCCGCCCCGCGCTCGATGTCCGCGCGCGCCTTCTGGTAATGCTTGTTCACGACGCTTTCGCCGGCGGGCCCGAGCAGCCCCTTGCAGACCTCCCGCACGCGGTTGAGCCGGGCCAGTTGGGCCGCCGACTCCGGCGAAGCGGCCGGGGCGAGGTGCGCGGCGGAAGCCGCGGTCACGGGCGGGGCCGCCGCGGCGCTGGCGGCCGCGGGAGCGGGCCGGGCGGCGGGGGCCGGCTTCGCGGGCGGTGCCGATTTCGCAGCCGCCGCCGATCGGGGGGCAGCCGCCCCCGAGGCCACCGCCGACGCGGCCGGACGCAAGCGGATGAGGCCGGTGGCGACGAGCCCGTAGAGGACCTTCGCCGCGTCGAAGGCGCTGAGCCTGGTGGCGTCGGCGATGGCCTTGAGGCTGCGGTGCCCATCGATCTTGGACAGGATCAGCCACTCGCTGGTGTTGAGGTTGATCTGTCCCTCCCGATGCTCCTGTACCACGAACTCCGGCACCATGTCCGTGGAAGGGATCTTCTTCGACAGCACCCGCCACTCGTCGAGCCGCCGCGCCGCCTCCATGAGGAGGTTGGTGTTGCTCTTGGTGATCGTGCGCAGCTCGGTGGCGACACCGGGGTCGAACCGGAAGTCGCCCTGGCTCCACATCGCGAGCGCGTACACCGCTTCCTCGCCCGACGCTTCGTCGAGCTGCGCATGCACGATCCTGCCGTCGTTCAGGTAGATCTCGCCCGCGAGGGCGCCATTCGTGAGATGGAATACACCGGTCTTCCCGCTCACGCTGATGAGTTGGATGATGTCGGGGAGGTGAAGCTCGGCGAGCGATCCCTGGAAGGCCATGGGTCGGAGCTAAACCTCGCGGCTCCCGCTAATTGCGGTCGTGAGGCTACCAAGCCGGAGCGGGAGTGTCAAGGTCAGGCGGGGGTGGGCTTCTCCGTCGTCTCGTCGGCTTCCTTGACCGCGCGCCTCTCGCGCTCCCGCTCGCGCGGGAGCAGGATGTTGTGGCGCTTGATCATCTCGTTCAAGGTCGTGGGCTTCAGCCCGAGTAGCCGCGCCGCCTCCTTCTGCACCCCGCCGGTCGAATCGAGGGTCGACTCGATGAGACGGCGCTCGAAATTCGCGATGACGTCCCGCAGGCTGATGCCTTCGGGGGGCACGGTCATGTGCGGAACATGGAAGCTGGGGGCGGTGCGCACGTGGTCGGGGATGAGGTCGCGACCGATCTGGCCGGTAGTGGTGAGGACCGCGCCCCGCTCGATCACGTTCTCCAGCTCCCGCACGTTGCCGGGCCAGTCGTAGTCCATGAGGACCTGCATGGCGTCGGGGCCGACGCCGGTGACGGCCTTGCCGTTCTCCCGCGCGTACTTCTCCACGAAATGGCCGACGAGGGCCGGGATGTCCTCCTTGCGCTGGCGAAGCGAAGGAAGCGCGATCGCGATGACGTTGAGGCGGTAGTAGAGGTCCTCGCGGAAGCGCCCCTCCTCGACGGCACGGCGCAGGTCGATGTTGGTGGCGGCGACGATGCGCACGTCCACCTTGATGACGTCCACGCCGCCCAGGCGCATGAACTCCCGCTCCTGCATCACGCGCAGCAGCTTGGCCTGGGTCTCGAGCGGTATGTTGCCGATCTCGTCGAAGAACAGCGTTCCCTTGTCGGCCACCTCGAAGAGGCCCTTCTTCGAGTAGACCGCGCCCGTGAACGCTCCCTTGACGTGGCCGAAGAGGTTCGACTCCAGCAGGTCGTGGGGAAGGCTGCCGGAGTTCACGACGACGAAGGGCCGCTCGGCCCGCGGGCTGTTGGCGTGGATGGCTTTCGCCACCAGCTCCTTTCCCGTCCCGCTCTCGCCGATGACGAGGATGGTGGAGCGCGAAGGGGCGGCCTGGCTGATGAGCCCGAAGACCTGCTGCATCTTCGGGCTCTTGCCCACGATCTCCGTGAAACGGGCCTGGTCGCGCAGCGCGGTGCGCAGCGAGCGGTTCTCGTCCTGGAGCCGCCTCTGTTTGAGGCCGTTCTGCAGGATGTGCAGCAGCTCCTCGTGCTTGAAGGGCTTGGCCACGTAGTCGAAGGCGCCCTTCTTCATCGCCGACAGCGCCGTCTCCACCGACGCGTAGGCCGTGATCATCAGCACGACCAGCTCCGGATCGATCT
>QHVJ01000023.1 GCA_003222275.1 Acidobacteriota bacterium
GGCCCGGCCCACGCTCCAGCCGCGGCGGATGAGGAAGCTCGAGAAGCCGCCCCCGAAGAAGTTGCCGAGGTCGGCGGCCAGGAACGGGACCCAGAAGCCGGTGGCGGTGTCTTCGATCGCGAAGCCCTTGCTCGCGAGATAGATCGCGAACCAGTCGGTGATCATGAACCACACGGGATCGCTCAGGCCGCGGCCGGCGATGACGCCCCAGGTCTGGGGAAGCGCGAGCAGCGTGCCCCAGCCCGGCGCGCGACCGGGCCCGCGCGGCGCCGTGTCGTGCGCATGCTCGGCCGCCCGATCCGCGAGGAGCATCTGCCGCTCTTCGGCCGACACCCGCGGGTGCGTCTCGGGAGGATGGTAGCTCCGCCGCCAGAGGACGAGCCAGAGCACGCCCAGGGTGCCCGTGACGAGGAAGGCGGGACGCCAGCCGCCCAGCTTCGCGTAGAGAAACGGCACGAGCACGACGGCGATGGCGGCCCCGAAGGAGGAGCCGCTGTCGAAGAGCGCCACCGCCCATCCCCGCTCGCGCCGGGGGAACCACTCCGCGACCGCCTTGGTCGCGCCCGGCCAGTTGGCCGCCTCGCCCGCGCCGAGCAGGAAACGGAAGGCACAGAAGCTGCGCAGCCCGCTCGCGAAGGACGTGAGCATGGCCGCGAGCGAGTACCACAGCACGCCGAGCGTCAGCCCGTCGCGCGTGCCGATCCGGTCGAGGAAGCGGCCCATCACCGGCTGGCCCACCGTGTAGGCGAGGCGGAACGAGATGATCACGAGCGCGAAGCTCTCGTTCGTCCAGTGGAACTCCTCCTTCAGGTGGGGGCCGAGGACGCTGAAGGTCTGCCGGTCGAGATAGTTGATCACGGTGGAGAAGAGAAGTAGCGCGCCGATCCACCACCGGTAGCGCCCCCTCACGACCCCCACTCCAGCTCCCACACCAGGACCTTGCGGTCATAGGTTCCGGCCGCCGCCCATCGACCGTCGGGGCTGAGCGACACCGAGAGCACGGATCCGGTCGTCTTCTCCGTCCAGGCGCAGCGCTCCGTGGCCACCTCCCACAGCCTCACCGTCTTGTCCTCGCCCCCGGAAAGGGCCCACGCGCCGTCGCCCTTGAAGCAGACCCCGCGGACGGGGTCCGTGTGGCCCTCGAGCGTGCGCAGACACCGGCCGGCCTCCACGTCCCAGAGTCGCAGCGTACGGTCGCGGCTGGCGGAGAGAGCCCGGAGGCCATCGGAGGTCACCGCTACCGAGTACACGGCGTCGGCATGGCCCTCGAGCACGCGCAGATCGCCGGCCACGGCGTTCCACACGCACACGGTGCGGTCCATACCCGCCGAGACGACGCGGTTCCCATCGGCGGCCATGGCCACCGTGCGCACCCAGCCGGAGTGCCCGCGGAGCACGTGGACGACGCGGCCGGTGTCCAGCTCCCATACCCGGACGGTGGTGTCGACGCCGCCGGAGACGGCCCGGACGTTTCCGGCGTCGAGGGCTACGGCGCTCACCTCCCCTTCGTGCCCCTTCAGGTCGAGGCGAACGCGGCCGCTGTCGGTCTCCCAGACGCGGACGAGCCCCTCCCCGGCCACCAGCTCACCGCTGGCGGACAGCGCGAGCCGGCCGTCGCGGGCGAGCGTCACCGCGTTCACGTCGTTCGGGAGGCCCTCGAACACGCGCAGGCAACGCCCCTCGGGCAGCTCCCAGAGGCGCAGGGTGCGGTCCAGGCTGCCGCTGAGGACGCGGCGGCCGTCGGCGCTCACGCAGACGGAGCTCACCCGTCGGGTGTGCCCCGCCAGCGCGTCGAGGGCGCGGAATCTCACTCGACCTCGGCGGTCGTCACGCGAGGCAGGAGCGCCTCCACGTCCTCGCGCCGCACGAACCCGGTCTCGGGGGTGACGGCGTTCGCCGCGCCGCACGCCACTCCGAGCCGCAGCGCCTCCTCGGCGGAGGCGCCCCGCGCCAGACCCACCGCCATCCCGCCGAGCAGGCAGTCGCCCGAGCCCACCGGGTTCACGGCCTCGACCGACACCGTGGCCAGGAACGTTCGACCTTCCCAGCAAGCGACCGCTCCATCCGCGCCCATCGACACGATGGACAGGGCCACGCCCCGCGCCTCCAGCGCGCGCGCGGCCCGCGCCGCCTCGCCGATGCTCTTGACGGCGGCCCCCAGCAGCTCCGCGGCCTCGTCGCGGTTGGGCTTGAGCAGGAACGGCCGCGCGTCGAGCGCGCGTCGCAAGGGCTCGCCGCTGGTGTCCACGCCGCACCGGCGGCCGGCGCTCCCTTCCTCACCGACGAGCGTCGCGTAGTCGCCGGCCCCCATCCCGGGCGGCAGGCTGCCGCAGAGCACCGACAGCTGCGCGGCGCCGGCGAGGGCGCGGAAGGAGGCCAGGATCTCTCCCCGGGTCTCGGCGTCGACCTCGGGACCCGGCTCGAGCATCTCGGTGATGCGGCCCTTCCCGTCACGCACGGCCAGGCACGTGCGCACGCTCCCGCGCGTGGGCACGCCGTGGAACTCCACGCCGCGCTCGCCGAGGAAGTCCTCGAAAAGCGCACGGTGGACGGAGTCGATGAGGCCGACCAGGCGCACGGGCTCGCCGAGGGCGGCGGCGGTGAGGGCGACGTGGGCGCCCTTGCCTCCCGGCCACGCACGTACGTTGCGCACGCGGACGACGCCGCCCACCCGCAGGTCGTCCGTCTCCATGGACTTGTCGAGCGACGTGTTGAAGCCTCCGACCGTGATCATGCGGGCGACCGCAACCTCCGCTCCGCCTCTTCCGCGCTCGCCTGGCGCGCGATGCCGCCGAGGCCGCGGGTCGAAAGGCTGCCGCACACCGCGCCCCACCGCAGGCACTCCTCGAGCGGCCGGCGTGCGAGCCAGGCGTGCAGGAAGCCGGCGTTGAAGGAATCGCCCGCGCCCGTCGTGTCCACGGCCTCGACCGAGTACGAGGGCACCTGCAGCACGCGCCCGTCGTCGGCGAGGGTGGCGCAGCCCTGGGCCCCCAGCTTCGCGATCGTGCGCGTGCGGCCGCCGGCCAGCCGCCGGAGCGCGTCGGGGACTGCGTCCGTGCCCGTGATCGCGCGGACCTCCACCTCGTTGGGGAAGAACAGGTCCACCTCCGCCAGCGTCTCCCGCAGATCGCCCGCCCAGCGCTCCGACGGATCGAAGCCGGGGTCCAGCGAGGTCGTGAGGCCGGCGGCCCGGGCGCGGGCGAAGAGCGACCGGCACCCGGGCCTCAAGCCTTCCTGCAGGAAATAGGACGACACGTGCAGGTGGCGGGCGCCCGCGAAGTCGCCGTCGGCGACGTCGGCCGCGCGAAGGGCCCCGATGGCGCCGATGAAGGAGACGAGGGCGCGGTCGCGCGAGGACGTGATCGACACCGTCACCCCCGTCTTCAGCGCGGGGTCGTGCACGATGCGGCTCACGTCGATCCCCGCCCCGGCCATCGTCTCGACGCAGTAAGCTCCCCAGGGGTCCGCGCCCACCTTGCCGATGAAGGAAACGGCATCGCCCAGACGCGCCAGCCCCATCGCGCAGATGGCGGAGGCGCTGCCCAGCGTCATCACGAAATCGTCGACGAGGACCTCTTTCCCCGCCGCGGGGAAGCGGTCGCCGCGCAGGATGAGGTCCGGGTTGATCTCGCCGACGACGAGGACCGACTTCACGTCAGGTCCTCCGGTGGATCTCGAAGCTCTCCACGACCCGGCTGATGACGCCATCGTCGGAGGGGGAGTCCGGACGCAGGCCGGTAGCCATGCAGCGGAAGAGGGCGAGGGTCTGCCCCACGAGGACGTCGAGGAGGGTGGCATCGTCGTCGTCCACCGCCCGCAGCCCGGGGACGTCGACCACGAGGTCGCCCGCGGAGGGGAGGTCGCCCGGCACGTCGGCCCCCACCAGCACCTTGCGCGCACCGAGGCCCTTGCGGTTCAGCTCGCGCACCAGGTCGGCCTCGTAGGCGCGGACCACCTCGTCGGAGGACAGGAAGCAGACGATGAGCGACTCCTCGTCGACCGCGGCCATCGGCCCGTGGCGCAGGCCCAGGTAGGTCTCGGGAAACGCCATCACGCGCCCCGACGTCATCTCCAGCATCTTCAGCGCCGCCTCGCGCGCGGATCCGTACCGCCCGCCGCTGCCGAGGTACACCGCGGAGCGGAAGCGGCTGCGGGCGGCGGCGGCGAGGCCGTCGCCGTGACGGATCAGCACCTGCGCGGCGAGGCCCGCCAGTCGCAGGGCCCGCGCCTCGTACTCCTTCGGCTCCGGGGTGAAGGCGAGCAGGCGCCCGGCCAGCACCATGTTCGTGAAGCTGCTCGTCATGACCAGGCTGCGGTCGCACGTCTTGTCGTCGAGGACCACGACGGTGACGGCGGGATCGCCGGTGCCCCGGGCGGCCAGCCGGCCGTGACGGTTGCAGGTGATGACGAGGTGGCGGCACGAGGGAATGCCGCGCAGGGCGTCGAGCACCGCCTCGCTCTCCGGGCTGTTGCCGGAGCGGGCGAAGGACACGACGAGGCTCGGGGCCGCGCGCGGCAAGTGGCCGTGGGGGTGGGTGAGCAGCTCCCCCGAGGCGACCCCCTGCACGGGAATGCCCAGCACCCTCTGGAGACCGGGGGCCAGGCACTCGCCGGCGTAGAGCGAGCTGCCCGAGCCCGTGAGCGCGAGGAACCCGGGCCGGTCATCGGACGTGACGTGACCGAGCGCCGAGCGCAGCTCGGTCGCGCGCGGCACGAGGTTGCGCGCGGTCTCGATCCAGGTGTACGGCTGCTGCGTGATCTCGCGTAGCGTGTGGAGGTGTCCGCGCCGGCCCTGCTCCTCCGGAGGCTGTGCGAGCAGCGTTCCGAGCTCGCTGCCCGTTCCCGCGACCAGGCGCAGCCAATCGTCAACGGACGTCTGGAGCGTGCGCTCCACCAAAGCGGGAGCGGTTTCCGACGGCCTTCCCTTGCTGCGGAGCCGGTCCAATTCCGCTACCTTTCCGTACCGCCTGTTTGACACGGAGGCTGGCCGCCGACTATAAAACGTCGAGAAAAGGCAAGCGGGTGAAGGCTATCGAAACCAAACGAAAGAGTCAACCCCTTCGCGTGCCCGAAGCCGGGTCCGCGCTGCAGAACCTGTCGCTCGCCCACGGCAAGCGCGTCCGTCTGTGGCGGCTGCTGTACGCCTCCGGCCCCGCGAACGGGACGCTCCTCGTCCTGCCGCTCGACCAGGGGCTCGAGCACGGTCCGGCCGACTTCTTCCCCAACCCGGAAGCGCTCGATCCGGACTTCCAGTTCCGGCTCGCGGTAGAAGGGAACTACTCGGCCATCGCCCTCGGCATCGGCCTGGCCGAGAAATACATGCGCGAGTACGCCGGCCGCGTGCCGCTGATCCTGAAGCTGAACGGCAAGACGAACATCCCCGACGACGACGAGGCCGTGTCGCCGCTGGCCGCCGACGTGGAGGACGCGGTGCGGCTCGGCGCCGACGCGGTGGGCTACACGCTCTACGTCGGGTCGCCCCGCCAGGACGAGGAGATCCGCCAGCTCCGCGGCGTGCGCAAGGACTGCGAGCGGCTGGGCATGCCCCTCGTGATGTGGTCCTACCCGCGCGGCCGCGCGGTGGAGGCGAAGGGCGGCAAGGGCACGCTGTTCGCTCAGGACTACGCGGCCCGCGTGGCCGAGGAGCTGGGCGCCGACCTGGCCAAGCTGCACGAGCCGGGCGAGGACGACGAGCGCTCGCCCGCCGGGTACCGCGCGCTGCGCGAGGCGGCGCCCGCCCGCCTGCGCCGCGTCGTCCGATCGGCGGGGCGGGTGATGGTCCTCTTCTCGGGCGGCGTGAAGCAGGACGACGACGACGCGGTGCTGCGCAAGGTGAAGACGTACATGGAGTGCGGAGCCGCGGGCGTCATGTTCGGGCGCAACATGTGGCTGCGCTCGTTCGACCACGCGCTCGCGCTCACCCGCCAGGTCCACCGCATCATGAGCCGCCATCCCCGCTGACCCGCACGTCACAGGAGGTTCCATGAGCATCAACCGCAGGGAGTGGCTGGCCCGCCTCGCGGCCGGCGGCGCCGGCCTGCTGCTTCCCGCCCGGCGTACGGCCGCGGCCCCCGGGCCCGTTCCCCAGGCGGCGCCCGCTCCTTCGCCCACGCCGGAGGCCTGCCCGCTCGCGCTGAAGGATTTCCAGCCCCGGAGCATGCTCCACGTCGCCGAGCACAAGGTGGAGCGGGCGCGCTTCCCCGTGATCGACATCCACACCCACCTCGGCTGGTCGAAGGGCGAGGAGATTTCGTTCCTGACCACGCCGGACCAGATTCTCCCAGTCATGGACCGCAAGAACGTCCGCACGATGGTGAACCTGACCGGCGGCAGCGGCGCGGGGCTCGCGCAGTCGATACGTACCTTCGAAAGCGCGGCCCCCGGCCGCTTCTTGACGTTCACCGAGCCGTCGTGGCACCGGATCGCGCAGCCCGGCTATTCGCAGTGGCAGGCCGACGAGATGGAGCGCGCGAAGAAGGCGGGCGCGAAGGGGCTGAAGATCCTGAAGACGCTGGGGCTGTTCCTGCGCGAGGGCGGGACCACGGGCCCCCTCGTCAAGATCGACGATCCCCGCTTCGACCCGATGTGGGACGCGTGCGGGCGGCTCGGTCTGCCGGTGGCCATCCACGTCTCGGACCCGGAGGCGTTCTTCACGCCCATCGACCGCTTCAACGAGCGCTACGACGAGCTGGGGAACCACCCGGACTGGTCGTTCCACGGCCGCGACTTCCCGAGCAACGCCGAGCTGCTCGCCGCGCGCAACCGGATGTTCGCCCGCCATCCGAACACGCGGTTCATCGTGCTCCACGTCGGCAACAACGCCGAGAACCTCGGCTTCGTGTCGGAGAACCTCGACCGCTTCCCCCACCACGTCGTCGAGCTCGGGGCCCGCATCGGCGAGCTCGGCCGCCAGCCCCGCACCGCGCGCCGCTTCATCGAGAAGTATCAGGACCGGGTCCTGTTCGGCACCGACGCCGTCCCGCCGCCCGACGGCGAGAACTACCCGCAGCAGGTCTTCAAGGACGAGCTGTACGAGATCTACTACCGGTTCCTGGAGACCGAGGACGAGTACTTCGACTACGCGCCCGCGGTCGTGCCGCCGCAGGGCCGCTGGCGCATCTACGGGCTCGGGCTGCCGGAGCCGATACTCAAGAAGGTCTACCACGACAACGCGGCCCGCATCCTCGGCCTGACGTCGTAGGAGGGCTCTCCGTGGTCCAGACCGCGGACGCGAGCTTCACCCTCCGGCCGATGAGGCTGGAGGACATTCCCGACGGCCTGCGGCTCTGCCGCGCCAGCGGCTGGAACCAGCGGGAAGACGACTGGCGGGCGCTGCTGAGCCTGAACCCGGGAGGCTTCGTCGCCGCCGTCTCCGAAGGGCGGGTGGTGGGCACGGGCGGAGCGGTCCGGTACGGCACGGGGCTGGCCTGGATGTGCATGATCCTCGTCGACCCCGAGTCACGCAGCCAGGGCCTGGGCTCGCGCATCACGGAAGAGCTGCTCCGGCGGCTCGAACACGTCGCCGTCGTGGGCCTCGATGCGACGCCGGGGGGTCGGCTCGTCTACGCCAAGCTGGGACTGCACGAGGCGCGCGAGCTGGCGCGGTTCGACGCTCGGGCGCTTTCGGCGCCGCCGGCCGCGACTTCGGCCGCGCGAGCGCTGAAGGCCGCCGACCTGGGCGAGGTGCTGGCCTGGGACCTCGAAGCCTTCGGCGCCGATCGTTCGGCGGTCCTGCATTGGGCGCTGGGCCACGCGCCAGACTTTGCCTGGTGCGCGAGAGGCGTCGGTGGGCTCGACGGCTACTGCTTCGGTCGTCATGGCCACAACGCGGACCACATCGGGCCCGTCGTGGCGCGGCGGCCGGAGATCGCCCGGGATCTCGTCCAGGCCTGCCTGGCCGCGCACCCGGGCCGCCGCTTCTTCCTCGACGCGCCGCGCGAGCCCGCGGCGTGGCCGCGCGCGCTGGCCGAGCTGGGCTTCGTGGAGCAGCGGCCGTTCACGCGGATGTACCGCGGACAGGGGAAGGAGCCAGGCCGGCCGGCCGAGCTCTACGCGGTCGTCGGTCCCGAATTCGGCTAGGACCCGCCGCTAATTTCCTTCAATGTCCTCGCGACGTCGGGCTGCCGCGGATCCATCTGCAGCGACTCGCGGAAGGCCCGGGCGGCGCCGGCCCGATCCCCGAGCGCGAGGCGGGTGAGGGCGAGGCCGTTGAGCGCCATGCTCGAGCGCGGGCCCGCCGCCAGCGCCCTCTCGAAAAACGGCAGCGCCTCGGCGGATCGGCCGCTCGCGGCGAGGGCGCCGGCGAGGTAGAGCAGCGCTTCACCATTGCCCGGCTCGCGTTCCACGGCCCTGCGGAAGAGCGCGATCGCGTCCTCGCCGCGGCCGGCGCGCATCCGCAGGACGCCCGTCTTCGTCATCGCGCCCGCGTCGGCCGGGTCCACCTCCAGGATCCGCGCGTAGCGCGCCGCCGCTTCGTCGAGCCGTCCTTCCAGGAGCGCGAGGTCACCCAGGCCGCGCAGCGCCTCGATGTGGTCGGGCACGAGCGCGAGCACGCGCTGGTAGTCGGCGGCCGCCTCGGCGTTCTGGTGCTCCTTGATGTGCACTTCGGCGAGCGACAGCCACGGCTGGGGGAACTTCGGGTTCTCCCGGGCCGCGCGCTCCAGCACCGCGACCGCCTCCGCCAGCCGGCCCGAGAAGCGCAGGTTGTCTCCGAGCACGATGGCGTCCTCGGCGGTGAGCTGGCCGTCCTTCTCGAGCCGGCGGAGGTCGCCGATGGCGAGGTCGTGCCGGCCGGCCGCGGCATAGGCGACCGCCCGCGTGCGGAGGGCCGCGAGCAGGCCGGGGTCTTCGGCGAGTACGATCGTCAGCTCGCGGATCGCGACCTGCGGGTCGGTGCGGGCCGCCGACATCCCACGGTTGATGCGCGGCAGCAGGCGGATTCCATCCTTGGGATCGCGCCGGGCGCCGCCGGAGAC
>QHVJ01000024.1 GCA_003222275.1 Acidobacteriota bacterium
CAAGGGGGGCACCCCGCGTTATGTGAGCGCGTCGGTCTCCCTCATGCGCGACGAGCAAAGCGCGCCCGTCGGCTTCCGCGGCGTGGTCATCGACGTCAGCGAGCGGCGGCGGGCCGAGGAGGCCCTTCGCGAGAGCGAGGAGCGCTACCGCCACCTGGTCGAGCTCTCCCCCGACGGCATCGCGATCCACCGCGAGGGCCGTCTGGTCTTCTGCAACCCGGCCGGAGCGCGGATGCTGGGCTACGGTGTGGACGAGGTGCTGGGCAAGCTCGCCATCGAGTTCGTCCATCCCGCCAGCCGGCGCTTCGCCGCCGACCGGATGAAGACCATCCTCGGCGGCAAGGCGGTGCCGTTCATCGAGGAGAAGTTCGTCCGCAAGGACGGCTCGCCCCTGGAGGTGGAGGTGGGGACGATGCCCTTCACCTTCCAGAACGCGCCCGCCATCCAGGTCATCATCCGCGACATCACCGAGCGCAAGCGGTCGGAGAAGCTCCAGGCCGTCCTGTACAAGATCGCCCAGACCGCCAGCGCGGTGGAGGACGTGGAAGCGTTCTACGAGCAGATCCACAGCATCGTCGGCGAGCTGATGTACGCCCGGAACTTCTACATCGCGCTCTACGACGAAGCCGGCGACAGCCTCAGCTTTCCCTATTTCGTGGACGAGATGGACCCCACCCCGCTCCCCAAGCGCCCGGGCAAGGGCCTGACCGAGTACGTCCTGCGCACGGGAGAGCCGCTCCTGGCGAGCCCGCAGACCTTCGCCGAGCTGGTGGCCAAGGGCGAGACGGACCTCATCGGCGGCCCGTCGGTCGACTGGCTGGGAGTGCCGCTCAAGCGGGGGGAGAAGACCTTCGGCGTGCTGGTGGTCCAGAGCTACACGGAAAGCATGCGTTACGGCGAGACCGACCGCGACCTGCTGACCTTCGTGTCCCAGCACGTGGCGGCGGCCATCGACCGCAAGAGGGCGGCGGAGGCGCTGCGGGAGAGCGAGACCCGCTTCCGGACGCTCGCCGAGACGGCGCCGAGCGCGATCTTCATCTACCAGGGCGCGGGGTTCATCTACGCCAACGCCTCCATGGCGGCCCTCACCGGCTACGCCCGGGAGGAGCTGGGGTCGATGAACCTCTGGGACATGGTCCACCCCGACTACAAGGACCTGATCCGGGGGCGGGGCCTGGCGCGCCTGCGCGGGGACGAGGCGCCCACCGGCTACCAGTTCAAGATCGTGCGCAAGGACGGCGAGGAGCGCTGGGTGGACTTCTCCGCCGCCGTGATCGACGTCGGCGGCCGGCCGGCGGTGCTGGGCACCGCCTTCGACATCACCAAGCGCAAGGAGGCCGAGGAGCAGATCAAGAACCTGGCCTACCACGACGCGCTCACCGGCCTGCCCAACCGGCTCCTCTTCAACGACCGGCTGTCGGTGGCGGTGGCCCAGGCCCACCGGCAGGGCTACCGGCTCGCGATCTTCTTCCTCGACGTGGACCGCTTCAAGGTCATCAACGACTCGCTCGGCCACAGCCTGGGCGACCGGCTGCTGCAGGGCGTGGCCCGCCGGCTCCTGTCCTCGGTGCGCGAGGGCGACACCGTGGCCCGCCTCGGCGGCGACGAGTTCATCCTGCTCCTGCCCGCGCTCAACCGGACCGAGGACGTCGCGAAGGTGGCGGAGAAGATCCTCGACTCGCTGAAGCTCCCCTTCCGGCTCGAGGGACGGGAGCTGTACGTCACCGCCAGCATGGGCATCAGCCTCTACCCCGACGATGGCGCCGACGCCGAGACCCTCATCAAGAACGCCGACACCGCGATGTATCGGGCGAAAGAGCAAGGTCGCGACAACTACCAGCTCTACACGCCGGCCATGAACGCGACCGCGGTCGAGAGGCTGGCCCTGGAGAACAGCCTGCGCAAGGCGCTGGCCCGCGACGAGCTGGAGCTCTACTACCAGCCGCTCCTGGACCTGGGGACGGGACGCGTCCACGGCCTGGAGGCCCTCTTGCGCTGGCGCCACCCCGAGCGCGGGGTCCTGGCCCCGGCGGAGTTCATACCCCTGGCCGAGATCACGGGCCTCATCCTGCCCATCGGCCCCTGGGTGCTGCGCACCGCCTGCGCTCGAGCGCGGGCCTGGCAGGAACTGGGCCATCCGCATCTCTCGATCGCGGTGAACCTGTCCGCCCGCCAGTTCCAGCAGCCGGACCTCGTGGCCCAGGTCAAGCGCGCGCTCGAGGAGACGGGGCTGGCGCCGCGCTGTCTCGACCTGGAGATCACCGAGACCAACGCCATGTCGAACGCGGAAGCGACGATCCACACCCTCCGGGAGCTGAAGGCCCTGGGGGTCCGGATCTCGATCGACGACTTCGGCATCGGCTATTCCTCGCTGAGTTACCTGAAGCGTCTCCCCATCGACACGCTCAAGATCGACCAGTCGTTCGTCCGCGACATCACGAGCGACCCCGACGACGCCGCCATCGCCACCGCCGTCATCGCCCTCGCCCACACCCTCAAGCTCCGGGTGGTGGCGGAGGGAGTGGAGACGCAGGAGCAGCTGGCTTTCCTCGCCGCCCGCCACTGCGACCGGATGCAGGGCTTCCTCTTCAGCCGGCCGCTGCAGGCCCAGGAGTGCGGGGAGTTCCTCGCTCGTACCGGCCGCGCTTCCTGAGACCGCGCCTTGGCGCACCGCAAGACGTCCCCGTCGGGCACGGCGGCCACCACCGCACCACCGCTGGCCCAGAGCATCCTCGAGCTGGTGGGAGCGACGCCGATGCTTCGGTTGAACCGCTACGCTCCCGCGGGCGGCGCCGGTATCTACGCCAAGCTGGAGTTCCTGAACCCCGGGGGCAGCGTCAAGGACCGGGCGGCGCTCGGGATGGTCGACGCGGCCGAGGCCGAGGGCCGGCTGCACCCCGGGGCGACCATCATCGAGCCCACGGCGGGCAACACCGGAGTGGGCCTCGCCCTCATCGGCATCAGCCGCGGCTACCGCGTGATCCTGGTGGTGCCCGAAAAGTTCGTCGGCCCCAAGACGGCGGTCATGAAGGTGCTGGGGGCCGAGGTGATCCTCACGCCGACCGAGGCCGGGATCCAGGGCGCGATCGCAAAGGCGCAGCAGATTGCGGCCGGGCTGCCCGGCTCGTACGTGCCGCAGCAGTTCGAGAACCCCGCCAATCCCGACTTCCACTACCGCACCACTGCCGTCGAGATCGAAGATCAGCTCGGACGCAGCCCCGACGCGATCGTCATCGGGGCCGGGACCGGGGGCACCTTCACCGGGCTGGCCCGCTACTTCAAGGAGCGCGAGCCCCGGATGCGCGCGGTCCTCGTCGAGCCTCAGGGCTCGGTCTGGGGCGGCGGGCCTCCCGGGCCCCACAAGGTGGAAGGCATCGGCAACTCCTTCTGGCCGGGCGCGCTCGATCGCTCGCTCATCGACGAGGTGCGTACCGTGCGCGACAACGACGCCTTCGCGGCGGTAAGGGAGCTGGCGCGGACCGAGGGCCTGCTGGTGGGCGGCTCGTCCGGCGCCGCGGCCCACGCCGCACGCGACGTGGCGCGGGCCCTGCCCCCCTCGGCGGCGGTCGTGACGGTGCTTGCGGACGGCTTCGAGAGGTATCTCGGAAAGGGCGTCTTCGAGAATCTCTGACTCAAACGAACTTCTGACTCAGCAATTGACGATACCGCTTGATCGTGCGCTGAAAAGCGTGTAATAAGGGCGCAGTAAATCCCAGGGAGATAGTGCGTTGAGCAGTCCTTCCTTCATCGCCGGGTCGGGTTCTTTCGTCTGTACGCCCCTCGTCCGCAACGACGAGGTGCTGGCCTGGCTCCGCCCGACGAAGCCCAACGGCAAGCCCGTCCACTCGGAGTGGCTGGAACGGAATCTGGGTATCTCCACCCGCTCCTTCGACCTCGACATGCAGACGGCGGTCAAGCGGCCGCGGGCGGAGGGTGGGATCTACGACGGCGACCTGGCCGTCCGGGCCGCGAAGAGGGCCCTCGAGAACGCGGGGCTGGAGGCCCTCGACATCGACGCCCTCGTCCACGTCTCCTGCACGCCCGACACCCTCTACTTCAACGACCACCTGCGCTTCATGACCCGGGAGCTGGGGCTCCGGCGTGACGCCCACCTCATGTACCACAACCTCGGCTGCGCCGGCCTCGCCCCGGCGTTCCACTCCGCCCGCAGCGAGCTCGCCGGCACCGGCGACGACGGCGTCGTCCTCCTCGTGGCCAGCAACTGCTCCAGCAGCTACCTGACCCGGGACACGATCCCGTTCTACATGCAGGGCCGCTACCCGTGGGCGTGGCTGAGCCCGGCCCTCTTCGGAGACGGGGCCGGCGCGTTGATCCTGCGCTCCGGGCGCAGGTCGGGGGACCGGGGCCTCGTGCACACGTGGTACGAGACGCAGCCGGACCTGACGATCGTCCGCTACGACGCCGGGGGCGGCACGAGCCCGACCTGCGAGGGCAACCTCACCGATCACCTGTTCCTGATGGAGGCGCAGACCGTCGGCCGTTCCTTCACCCCCGTCCTCTGCCGCACCTTCGAGAGGATGGTCGAGGACTGGCCGACCAAGATCCAGCCCGTCGTCGGCCACGCTTTCGACGTCGACAAGATCAAGCGCTGGTACTTCCACCAGGCCAACCGCATCGCGGTCGAGCGCACCGCCCGCACCATGGGCCTCCCCGTCGACCGGGTGCCCACCAATGTCGGCCACTACGGGAACACGTCCGCCGCCAGCACGCTGCTGCTCTTCGACGAGGACCGGCGCTCGGGCGCGGTGAAGGACGGCGACATCGTCGTCTTCCTGTGGATCGGCGCCGGCAATGGCGCCCAGTACGGCTACGCCCTGGTAGTAGCCTAGTCCGGGACCGGCTTTTCCACGCAGAGGCCGCAGAGAATCCGCCGAGGCCGCAGAGACGAAACGTCGATGAGGCGCTTTCCGCGCCGCTCCCCTGTCGCCCGATCCGCTCTCTGCGGTCTCTGCGTCTTCTCTGCGGCCTCTGCGTTGTAGAAGCCCTTCGCTCCGGCCGACTACAATGGTCCTTCCCTAGGAGGGCGCCATGGGCTTCGCGACGGACTGCATCCACGCCGGGCAGGAGCCTGATCCGACCACCGGCGCCATCGTCGTCCCCATCTACCAGACGGCGACGTACGTCCAGGAGGGGATCGGCAAGCACAAGGGCTATGAGTACGCGCGGACCCAGAACCCCACTCGGCGCGCGCTCGAGAAGAACCTGGCCGCTCTCGAGGGGGGCACCGACGCGTATTGTTACGCCTCCGGCATGGCCGCCACCCACGCGGTGATGTCCCTCCTGAAGGCGGGGGAGCGCGTCGTGGTGTCGGACAACGTCTACGGCGGCACGCACCGCCTCTTCACGAAGGTGCTGGGTCGCTACGGGCTGGACTTCGCGTTCGTCGACACCAGCGACGCCGGCCGGCTGGACGAGACGGAGGGACCCTTCGACATGCTCTGGATCGAGACCCCCACCAATCCCCTGATGAAGGTGTGCGACATTGCCGCGCTGGCCAGGATCGCCCGCGAGCGGAAGGCGCTCCTCGTGGTGGACAACACGTTCATGAGCCCTTTCTTCCAGCGGCCGCTCGCGCTCGGCGCCGACATCGTCGTGCACTCCACGACCAAGTTCCTGAACGGGCACTCCGACAGCGTGGGGGGAGTGGCGGTCGTGAAGACGGCCGGCCACGCGGAGTGGCTGCAGTTCTACCAGAACGCGGCGGGCGCCATCCTCTCCCCCTTCGACGCGTGGCTCGTGCTGCGCGGCACGAAGACGCTCGCGATGCGCATGCCCCGCCACGAGGAGAACGGACGGAAAGTGGCGGCGTTCCTCCGCGAGCAGGCCCGAGTGAAGAAGGTCTACTGGCCGGGCTTTCCCGACCATCCCGGCCACGACGTCCACCGCCGCCAGGCCACGGGCTTCGGGGCCATGATCGCGTTCGACCTCGGCAGCCTCGCCGCGGCCGGCCGCTTCCTGCCCGCCCTGCGCCTGTGCTCGCTCGGGGAGAGCCTGGGCGGAGTCGAGACGCTGATCTCGCATCCCGCCACCATGACCCACGCCGGGTACACGCCGGCCGAGCGCGACGCGCTCGGCATCCGCGACGGCCTCGTGCGCATCAGCGTCGGCTGCGAGGACGCCGAGGATTTGATCGCGGACCTGAAGCACGGCCTGGAGCAGGTCTAGAGCGTTGCTTCTAAACGCGGAGGACGCGGAGAACTAACGGAGAGGACGCGGAGACTGAATTTATCCCTCCGCGTTCTCGAGCCCTTCTTGCCCTTCTCCGCGACCTCCGCGTTGAAAGGCCGCCGGCCTGGCGTCTAGGTACCAACCGACTCGTCGATCCAGGCGAGATACGGCGCGTGGCCGGCCTCGATGGGGAGCACGATCGCCTCCGGCAGCTCGTAGGGGTGGAGGGCGACGAGCGCCTCGCGCAGCGCCTCGAAGCGGTCCCGGCGGGTCTTGATCACGAGGAGGCGCTCCTCGTCCTCCTCCGCCGCGCCCTTCCAGCGGTAGAACGACCTCACGCCGGGAAGCACGTTCACGCAGGCGGCCAGGCGGCGCTCCACCAGGGCGCGCGCGATGCGGGCGGCGTCTTCGGCGGTCCCCACGGTCGACAGGACGACCACGCGGTCGCTCACGCGGCGCCCCGGGCGATGAGCGCCTTCCACTGCGCCGCCGTCAAGGGGACCACCGACAGACGGCCCTGGCGGACCAGGGGGCTCTCGTTGAACAGGGCCAGCGACTTGATCTCATCGAGGCTCACCGGGCGCTTGAAGCGGCCGCGCGGCACCAGATCGACGGCGACGAGCCGCGGATCGTCCTTCTTCGGATCGGGATAGGCCGCCCGCACCACCTCCGCCAGGCCGACCGCCGCCCGCTCGTCGCCGGTGTGATAGATGACGGCGGCGTCGCCGGGCTTCATGCTCCGGAGGTTCTTGAGGGCGGCCGGGTTGCGCACCCCGTCCCACGCCGTGCGGCCCTCGCGCTCCAGGTCGTCGTACCCGTAGGCGGTCGGCTCGGTCTTCAGGAGCCACATTCGTTCACCCCCGATCCCCCGTGTCCCGATCATACCCCGCCGCCCGGGTCGGGAAACCTCTTGACGGCGCGCGGCGCCGCGCGTAGTCTTACAGTGTTTTTTTGAATAATTACTGTAAGACGAATGGCTGACCTCGAGACGATCCGCCGTCAGGTGCGGGCGCGGCTGCGCGAGCAGGGCACGCTCGTGCGCCTGCTCCTGCGGCAGCGGGAGCAGCTCCAGGGGTCGCTCTTTCCTCGTTACGGCCTGTGCGGGAAGCCCACGTGCGGGTGCCGGACCGGCCGACGGCACGGACCGTATTACGTGCTCTCCAGCCGCAGCGCCGGCCGGGGCGCCTTCGCATACCTCGATGCCGGCGAGGTGACGCGGGCGCGCGGTCTGCTGAGCCACCACCGCGAGTTCCGCCGTGGCCTCGCACGGCTGCGGAAGATCAACGCCGAGCTGGTGACCCTCCTGCGGCGCTACCAACAGGCCGTCATCCGGCGGGGCGGGGAGCGCATGGGTATCTCGAGTCATGCATAAATTATTCAGTTTT
Organism: Acidobacteriota bacterium; assembly: GCA_003222275.1. Classification (GTDB taxonomy): domain Bacteria; phylum Acidobacteriota; class Vicinamibacteria; order Fen-336; family Fen-336; genus AA32. The sequence goes on from QHVJ01000024.1 coordinate 7,575, forward strand.
GGTAATATGTTAGGCGCTAAACATTAAGTACCAGTTGAGGTCAGGGTGAAGGACGAGCGTGGGCGGGCGGAAGTGGGCCTCCGGAAGAAGGCCGCGATCCTCGCCTCGATCATCGTGCTCGTGGGCCTGCTGGTGGGCTCGCTCTTCGGGGATCGGGGCCTGCTCCAGCTCGTCAGCCAGCGCGAGCGCGCCGATGCGCTCGCGCGGGACATCGAGCAACTGAAAGCCGACAACTCCCGTCTCGCCGCCGACATCGGCGCCCTTCGACGCGATCCGGCGGCCATCGAACGGCTCGCGCGGGAGGAGCTGGGCCTGGCCCGCCCCGGGGAAACGGTATTCGTGATCCGCGAAGAGCCTTCCGCAGATCATCGTTAGTCCGGGGGGGTATCGGTCAACGAAAGCACCCCCCCGCGCGCATACGCGCTCCCCCCCAAGTCGCTCCGCGCCCGAGTGAATCGGGCGCTCCGCTGCTACGGGCTCATCCCCGCTACCCGTTTCTAGTCATCCCCGACATCGCGCGCGGGCCGTCGATGCTGTGCGAAATCATGTTGACAGCGGGCCGCGGGGCACATGTAGAATGGCCCGCTTTTCCGAAGAACCCCACAAAACGGGCTGAGGAGGATTGACTCGATGGCAAAGCCGATGACCAAGTCGAAGATCGTGGCGGCCCTGGCCGAGAAGGTGGAGCTCCCCAAGAAGCAGGTGGCTTCCTTTCTCGAAGCCCTGGCGAGCATGGCTCACCGAGAAGCCAAGAACGGCTTCACGATCCCCGGGGTCGGGAAGCTCGTCGTCCGCAGTTACAAGGCGCGCATGGGGCGCAATCCCCAGACGGGCGAGGAGATCAAGATCCCTGCCCGGCGCCGCCTGAAGTTCGTGGTCGCCAAGGCCGCGAAGGACGCGGCTCTCGGCAGCAAATAGGTCGCCGGGCCAGGGCGCGAGGGGGCCTTCGGTCCCTCTCGCGCCTTCGCTTGACCCGTGGCTCCCATCGAGCGCACCGAGCGCGGCTCCGGCCGCGACCTCGGACCGAGCCGCATCGAGCTGACCCGCGGTGACATCACGCGCGAGCCGGTCGACGCCATCGTCAACGCCGCCAACTCGTCGCTGATGGGTGGCGGCGGCGTCGACGGCGCGATCCATCGGGCGGGCGGCCGCGCGATCCTCGACGAGTGCCGGCGCATCGTCGATGCGCAGGGGCCGCTGCCGGCCGGAGAAGCGGTGATCACGAGCGGGGGCCTGCTGCCCGCCCGCCGCGTGATCCACACCGTGGGGCCTCGTTGGCGCGGCGGCGGGCACGGCGAAGCGGCGACACTCGCAAGCTGCTACCGCAAGAGCCTGGCGCTCGCGGCCCGGGAAGGCCTCTCGTCGGTGGCCTTTCCCAGCATCTCCACCGGCGCCTATGGGTTCCCCGTCGACGAAGCGAGCGTGGTGGCGCTGGAAGCCGTCGCCGGCGCCCTGCGGGCGGGCTCGCCGGTCCGGCTCGTGCGTTTCGTGCTCTTCAGCGACGCGGACCTCGACGTCTACCGCCGCGCCCTCGACGCCCTCGCCGGCTGATCCGCGTCACGGCGCGGCGGCCTGCCGCAGGTCGGCCTCGATCCCGGCCACCCATTCGTCGAAGCTGCCCTCGGATTCCACCACGATCTCGATCTTGCCGTTCGGCATGCGCCGCACGCGGCCCGGGTGGCGGGGGGCGAGGGGGATGACGAGCTGCTCGCGGTGGATCCCCAGGCGGTCCGTCACCTCGAAGATCCTCTCGATCTCGCGCAGCGTCACGACCTCGAGCACGTCCATGATGATTGCACGCGAGGGTGCTGCGCGGCTAGAGTGAAAGCCTCGATGTCCGAAGCGGCCCAGGAGCGTGTGCTCGAGGTGGTGAGGGAGCTGCTCACCGAGCTCGGCGGCGGGCGCGCGCTCCGGGCCGCCGCGCCGGAAGCTTCCCTCGAGCGCGACCTCGGCCTGGGCAGCCTCGAGCGGGTCGAGCTGCTGCTGCGCCTGGAGAGCGCCTTCGGGCGGACACTCGACGAGCGCTGCCTGCAGATCGACACCCCCGCCGGCCTCACGCGCGTGCTTCTCGAGGAGGGCGGCGGCGCGCGGGCCATCGTCGAGCGCGCACCGCGGCCCTCCGTCCTCGGCCCCGCGGCCGTCCTCTCCGCCGCGGCCACGGTCCACGAGGTCCTCTGGCGGCGCGCGCAGGCCGAGCCCGATCGCCCGCACGTGTACCTCCGCGAGGAGGACGGCCGGGAGATCACGATCACCTACGGCCATCTGCTCTCCGAGGCGGCGGCGATCGCAGGCGGGCTGCGCGCGCGGGGAGTGCGCCGCGGCGAGACGGTGGCGCTGATGCTCCCCACGGGCATGGACTTCCTCCGCTCGTTCCAGGGCGTCCTGGTGGCGGGAGCGATCCCGGTGCCGATCTACCCGCCGGTGCGCCTCGACCGCCTGGAAGAATACGCGCAGCGGCAGTCCGCCATCCTCGCCGACGCCGGCGTCCGGCTGCTCGTGACCGTCGAGAAGGCGAGGCCGATCGCCTCGCTCCTCCGGCCGGCGGTTCCCGCCCTCGCCGACGTCACGACCCCGTCCGCGCTGTCGGGGGCGGGAGCGAGCTGGGCCGAGCCCGAAGGCCGCGGCTCCGATCCCGCCTTCATCCAGTACACGTCCGGGAGCACGGGGCGGCCGAAGGGGGTGCTTCTCACCCACGACAACCTCCTCGCCAACATCCGTGCCATCGCCGCCGGCCTCGAGGCCCGGCCCACCGACGTGGGCGCGAGCTGGCTGCCCCTGTACCACGACATGGGGCTCATCGGCTCGTGGCTCTTCTGCATGCGCCAGGGCATTCCTCTCGCCCTGATGTCGCCGCAGTCGTTCCTCTCCCGCCCCGAGCGCTGGCTCTGGACGATCCACGAGCGGCGCGCGACGCTCTCCGCGGCTCCGAACTTCGCGTACGAGCTGTGCGCCCGTCGCATTCCCGACGAGGCGCTGGAAGGGCTGGACCTGTCCTCGTGGCGCTGCGCCCTCAACGGCGCCGAGCCCGTCAGCCCCGACACGCTGGAGCGCTTCGCCCGGCGCTTCGCGCCGTACGGGCTGAAGCGCGAGGCGCTCATGCCCGTCTACGGCCTCGCCGAGAACTCCGTGGCCCTGTGCGTGCCGCCCGCGGGACGGGGCCCGAGGATCGCGCGCGTGGATCGAGCGACGTTCGAAGCGGACGGCCGCGCCGCGCCGGCCGCGGAGGACGACGCCGCCGCTCTTCGCTTCGTCTCCGTGGGCTCTCCTCTCCCGGAGCACGAGGTGCGTCTCCTCGACGAGTCCGGGCGCGAGGTGGCCGACGGAACCGTGGGCGGCCTCGTGTTCCGGGGCCCCTCGATGATGCGAGAGTACTTCCGGCAGCCGGAGGCCACGGAGGCGATCCGCGTCGAAGGCGGCTGGCTCGATAGCGGCGACCTGGCCTTTCGCTCGCACGGAGAGATCCACGTCGTGGGCCGGCGCAAGGACCTGATCATCAAGGCCGGCCGGAACTTCGTGCCCCAGGAGATCGAAGAGCTGGCGGCGACGGTCGAAGGGATCCGCAAGGGCTGCGTGGCCGCGTTCGGAGTGGATCACCCGCGCCTGGGCACCGAGCGTCTGGTCGTGGTGGCGGAGACGAGGGAGCGCGACCCCGGCCGGCGGGACGCGCTCGCGGCGGCGGTCACCGACCGCGTGGCCGCCGCGATCGGCGTGCCGCCCGACGAGGTGACCCTCGTTCCTCCGGGCGCGGCGCCCAAGACCTCGAGCGGCAAGATCCGGCGCGCGGACACGAAGCGGCTGTACCTGGAGGGCGCGCTCGGCCGGCCGCGACGCGATCCACGCGGGCGCCGGGTGCTTCTGCTGGCCGCCGCCGTCTGGAGCGAGCTGCGGCCACGGCTCGCGCTGCTGCCGCGAGCGCTGTACGCGGCCCATCTCGCCGCGCTGCTCGTCGCGCTCGTCCTGTGCTGCTGGGTGCCGGCGATGCTGCTGCCCGGCCGGCGCTCCGCCGCCGCGCTCGGGCGCGCCGCGGCCCGGGTGCTCGTTCGCCTGTCCGGAATGCGCGCCCACGCGGAGGGGCTCGAGAACCTCGGGGGCCCCGGCCCGTTCGTGCTGGCCGCGAACCACTGCTCCTACGCGGACGTTCCCGTTCTCATGGCCCTTCTCCCGCTCGACTTCCTGTTCGTGGCCAAGAAGGAAGTGCTCTCGTATCCCCTCCTGGGGGCCTTCGTGCGCAAGACCGGCCACCTCACCGTCGACCGGGAGGACGCGCAGCAGAGCGTGGCCGACGCGGGAGAGGTCGCCCGGGCGCTCGAGGCGGGACGGTCGGTGCTCTTCTTCCCCGAGGGCACGTTCAGCGCCGCCGCCGGGTTGCGCCCCTTCCGCCTCGGCGCGTTCAAGCTGGCGGTCGACGCGGATGTGAGCGTCGTGCCCCTCGCGCTGCGCGGGACGCGCCACGTGCTGCGCGCGGGACGCAGGGTCCCTCGCCCCGGACCCGTGGGCTTGTGGGTCGGAGCGCCGATCGCGCCCGCGGGTCAGGGATGGCGGTCGGTGGTGGCGCTCCGGGACCGCGTGGCCGATGCGGTGGCGGCGCACTGCGGCGAGCCGCGGCTCGACCTCGTCGCGGCGGGACCCGTGCGGTCGTGACCGATCGCCTCTCCCTCGACGACATCGAGCGCGCGGGCGCGGCGATCCGGTCCTACCTCCCCCCCACGCCTTTGCGCCGCTCGTTCGCCCTGCGCCGGGCCGGCGACGCGTACCTGAAGCTCGAATGCTGGCAGCCCACGGGCTCGTTCAAGGTGCGCGGGGCGACCCACGTGCTGGCCTGCCTCTCACCGGAGGAGCGGCGGCGCGGCGTCGTGGCCGCCTCCGCCGGCAACCATGCCCTGGGCGTGGCCTTTGCCGTGCAGGTCCTCGGGGGCCAGACGGACGCGACGCTGTTCGTGCCGGAGACGGCCCCCCGGGCCAAGGTCGAGAAGCTCAAAGGCTTTCCCGTGACGGTGCATGAGGAGGGCGCGACCTACGACGATGCGCACGCCCTCGCCTTGGCTCACGGGGAGCGAACGGGGGCGACGTACGTCCACGCCTTCGACGATCCCCGCACCGCCGCCGGGCAGGGAACGGTGGGGCTCGAGATCCTCGACGACCTGCCGGATGTGGGCGCGATCCTGGTGCCCGTGGGCGGAGGCGGGCTCATCTCGGGAGTGGCGGCGGCGGTGAAGGCGCGGGCCCCGACGGTCCGGATCGTCGCCGTGCAGCCCGAGGCGTCGCCGGCCCTGCCCGAATCGATCCGCCAGGGCCGGCCGCTGCTCGAGTATCCCGCCGGGCCCACGCTTGCCGACGGCCTCGCGGGCGGCATCGGCCGGATCGTCTTCGACCACCGCGACCTCATCGACGAGGTGCTGCTCGTCTCCGAGGCCGAGATCGAGGACGCGATCGTCGCCCTGGTCGCCGACGACCAGGTCGTCGCGGAAGCGTCGGGGGCGGTGGGCGTCGCCGCGCTGCGGTCCGCCAGGTGGCGGGGTGATGGCCGCCCCGTCGTCGCGGTCGTCACCGGAGGCAACATAGACGCTCGCGTCCTCGGCCGATTGCTCGCCGCCCGCGCGTGAGGCTGGAGCGAGACTCGGACCGCTGGTTCGCGCCGGCGGTGGGCGCGGTGCTCGTCGGCGCCGGAACGGTCCTGGGCGCGCTCCTGGGAGCGGTCCCGGGGGCCGTGGCCGGCGGGGCCGCCGGTGTCGCCGGCGCGTTCGCGGCCCGGCGCTTCCTCGGCGGACGCTCGGCGCGACGCCAGGCCCTGCTCGCCGCGCCCTTTCCCGCGCGGTGGCGCGAGTTCCTCCTGGACAACTACGATCACTACGACCGGCTGCCCGCGGACCTGCGCCGCCGCTTCGAGGACGACGTGCGGATCTTCGTGTCCGAGAAACGCATGACCGGCATCGAGGCCAAGGTCACCGACGAGCTGAGGCTGCTCGTGGCCGCCTCCGCGGTCACGCTCAGCGTGGCCTGGCCCGACTACGAGTGGGACCAGCTCACGGAGGTGCTGCTCTATCCGAACGACTTCGATCGCGACTACTCCTTCGAGTCCCCGGAGCTGGCCGGCCAGGCGCATCCCTGGGGCACGGTCATCCTGTCCATCCCCGCGCTGCGCGAGAGCTTCGCGGATCCCGACGACGCCTATCACGTGGGGATCCACGAGTTCGCGCACCTGTTGGAGCTCGACACGACGCGCTTCAGCGGGATTCCTCCGGGGCTGGCTCCGGCGCGCAGCCGGGAATGGGTGGAGCTGATGGAGCGGGAGATGGAGCGGCTGCGCCGCGGCAAGTCCGTGATCGACGAATACGGAGCCAACGACCCGGCCGAGTTCCTGGCCGTCGCGGTGGAGGCGTTCTTCGAGTCCGCGCTCGAGCTGCGGCGCCGCCACCGCGAGGTCTACGAGGTCCTCGCCGAGTACTTCCGGCAGGACCCGGCGGCCTGGGACGATGCGCGGGGGCTGCGGTTGTGAGAGCGGCTTGACGCCACCCGGGGCAAGCGCATACGATCGAGTTCTTCCCTCCATAGTCCACCGCCGCCGCGGGATGGCTCCCGAGAGGCTGTGCCATGAACACGGTCCGCATCGCTGTTCTCAGCGACGACCGGCTCTTCCGCGAAGGCCTCCTGCGGATCATCGGCGCCGAGGGCTCTCTCGCCGCGGTCGGCCACGATGCACAGGCCGCTCTGGGGCCGGCGTTGCGTGCGGCCCGTCCCGACGTGCTGCTCGTGGACAGCCGGATGGAGGGAGCGCTAGGCCTCTGCGCGGCGCTCAAGCGCGAGGGAGGGCCGGCGATCGTCCTCGTCGCCGCCGATGAGGGGGACGACTGGGGCATGGGCGCGCTGGTCGCGGGCGCGCGGGGCATCCTGGCCAAGAGCGCCCGGCCGGAGGATCTGGTCAAGGCCGTCCGCGTCGTGCACGAGGGCCAGATCTGGGCTCGCCGGCACCTGATGGCGGAGTGGATGGCCCGTGTTCCCGAGGCGACCACCCGGCTCGCCGGCGAATCCATCGTCGAGCGACTGAGCGAA
>QHVJ01000025.1 GCA_003222275.1 Acidobacteriota bacterium
ACCGGCTGGCCCTTCTTCACCACCGTCCCCTCCGGGACGAGGAAGGCGATCTTGAACTCCGCGTTCTGCACCGGGGGGACGCCGATCTCCGTGGAATGCACCGCCTGTAGCTCGCCCTCCATCTCGACCGTCTGCACGAGGTCCTGGCGCTTCACCGTGACCGGCCGGGAAACCTCGGGGTCGGAACCCCACAGCCCCGCCAGCGCGAGGAGGGCCAGGAGGACGACACCCCCGGCGAGGGTGCTCCGGTGATGGAGCGCGCGCCGCAGCGAGGCCTCAAGGGATGAGGACATGGTCTCCTTCCTTCAGGCCCGACTCCACGACGCACTCCACCAGGGTGCAGCCGGCGACCCGAACGACGGTCCGGCCGCCCAGGCCCTTGCGCACCACTACGGCCTGTTCCTTTTCGAAATGCACGGCGTGACGCGGGACCACCAACGCCTGGGGCCACGCGGCGCGCAAGACCTCGACCCGGACCGACAGTCCGGGACGCATGATCGGGTCCGTGACGGCCAGCGATACGCGGACCGGGAAGCCGGTGCGCGCGGTGGAGAGCCCGAAGGAGCGCCCGGCTTCCGCCGCCACCGCTCCGACGTTCTCGATGCGGCCCTCGAAGACGCGATCGGGATAGGTATCGAGGATGCAGCGGGTCTTCATGCCGGCGCCGATCCGACCATGGTCCACTTCGGAGAGCGCGGCCGAGACTTCCATCTCCGTGGGGTCCGGGATCGACGCCACGGGAAAGTTGGGCCACACGGTGTCTCCCGGCTGCAGCTTCCGCGGCCCTTCGGGTCCCCATTGCCAGAAGTTGCCGGACAGGAAGATGCCGCTCCGCGGCGCCCGGACCGACGTGGCCAGGAGCGCCTTCTCCGCGACCTCGAGCTCGCGCCGTGCCTTTTCCTCGCCTCGACGCAGGACCTCGAGGTCCGAACGCGAAGAGGTCCGGAACGCCTCCTGGTCCAGCCTCGCCTTCTGGAGCGTGGCCTCCTTCTCGGCGGCGGTGGCCTGGAACTTGGCCCACTCGACGGCCGGCCGCAGCTCCCGCGGCACCGCCGCGTCGATCCGCGCCTTCTTCGCCTCCACGTCGGCCTTGTCGACCGCCACGCGCTTGCCGTCGGCCTCCGCCACCACGGCGCGCGCCCGGCTCTCCCGCTCGTTCTCCGCCTGCCGGACCTTCAGCCGCAGCTCTTCGATGCTCTGGATCAGGCGCGCCGCATCGAACTCGATGACCCGCTCGCCCTCCTTGACGTCGGTCCCGTCCTCGGCCATCCAGCGGATCTGGAGCGCCTCGCCGCGGGGAGCGACGATCGAGGCCTGGCGCACGGCGGACAGCTCGCCGCTGAGCAGGAAGACGTCCTCGACGAGGCGGCGGGTGACGACCGCTTCCTGGCCGGCAGCATCGGTACCGGACCCGGCGGCGCTCTGACACGAAGGGCCACCGGCCAGCGTGGCCAGGACGATGAGGCCGAGGCGGAACCCGGGCCATCCAGTCATGCGTGTCCTGCTGCCGAGCAGGCTACCACGGCCAGCCCGCTGCGGCGCCAAACCTCGATCGAGGTCGTCAGGTCTTTGGACGTCGGAGGGCCGGAAGAAGTCTTCCGGCCTCTAGGACCGCCGGAGGTGGATGATGCTCGCCACCACCTCCACCAGCTCCTCGGGGACCACGGGCTTGGGAACGTGGCTCTGGAAGCCCGCCCGCAGCGACTGCAGCCGGTCCTGGACGAGCGAATGCGCGGTGAGCGCGATCGCCGGGATCCGGCCGCCGCGTTCAGGCGGCAGCGCGCGGATCTTCTTGAGGAGCGCGTAGCCGTCTTCCTGGGGCATCGCGATGTCGCTCACCAGGACGTGGGGCTTCTCGCGCTCCAGAACCTCGAGCGCCTCCCGGGCCGAGCCCACCGACGTCACCTCCGCCCCCACCCGTTTCAACACCCACTCGATCAGCTCCCGCGTGTCGACGTCGTCGTCGACGACCAGGATCTTCAAGCCGTAGAGCTCCTTGCCCATTCCTCCCCAAATCTACGATTCGCCGCGGTCCTCGAGGCCCGCGGCTTCATGAACGGTGCGGCCGACGGCCCGGAAGAAGCGGTCCGCATAGCTCGCCAGGGGGCCCAGGCTCTCGTCGCGCTCCATGCGCTCCAGCCGGCCCATCGGATAGAAGATCGTCGCCAGGCCGAGACCGGTATCGTCGCCGCGGGCCTCCTGCCGCATCCACTCGTCGAAGACGACCAGGTCCAGGCCCCGCACGACGACGCCCGAAGGGTTGAGGGAGACGAGGATCCCCCAGACCTTCTCCTTGGGGGCCTGGAGGTACAGGATCACCGGCGTGCCCCGGCTGAGCTCGAGCTCCTGGATCCCCAACTAGCCCTCCCGCAGGCCCTCGAGGAACGTGGCCAGCCGCTTGACGCCTTCCTTGAGGTCCTCCATCGGCCGGGCGAACGAGATGCGGATGTAGCCCGGCGCGGCGAAGCCTTCCCCGGGCACGACCGCCACCCGCTGGTCCTCGAGCAATCTGCGAGACAGCTCCAGTGTCGTGGGGACCCCGGAGCCGAGGTAACGCGCCAGGTTCGGGAAGAGGTAGAAGCCGCCCCCGGGCGACACGCAGCTCACCTTGGGCAGCTCGGACACGGCGCCGTGGATGAAGTCCCGGCGCCGCCGGTACTCGACGCACAGCTCCTGGACGAACCGCTGCGGTCCGGTGAGCGCCTCGATCGCCCCCGCCTGGGCGAAGGCGGCCGGGCACTGGGTGCTGTGCGAGATGAGCGCCGCGCAGGCGTCGATGAGCGGCTTGGGGCCGAGCACCCAGCCGATGCGCCAGCCGGTCATGCAGTAGCTCTTGGAGGCGGTGCCGAGCACGACCAGGCGGTCTCCCACCGCGTCGCGGAGGTCCTGCAGGACGTCGCCGCCGTCCTTGCTGAAGCTCAGGCGCGCGTAGGTGTCGTCGTAGAGGATCGTGAACTTCCGGCGCTGGGCCATGTCGCCGATGACGAGCAGGTCCTCGGGATCGATCACGGCCCCCGTCGGGTTGGAGGGGCTGTTGAGGATCACCGCCTTCGTGCGCGGGCTCGTCGCCTTGGAGACCAGCCGCGCGGTGACCTTGAAGCCGTCCTTCTCCTGCGTGTGCACGAGGATCGGCCGCGCGCCGGCGAGCCGCACCGCTTCGGAGAAGGTCGGCCAGTGCGGCGAGGGGATCACCACCTCGTCGCCGCGGTCGAGCAGCGCCTGGCCGGCGAGGTAGAGCGCCTGCTTGCCTCCGGTGGTGATGGCCACCTCGGCGTCGGAGAAGCTGACCTTGAAGTCCTTCCGGTAACGCTGCGCGACGGCCGCCCGCAAGGCGGGCAATCCCGCGGCCGCCGTGTAGCGGGTCTGGCCGGCCTCGATGGCCGCGGTCGCGGCGGCGCCGATGTGCCGGGGCGTCGGCTGGTCCGGCTCGCCCACGCTGAAGTCCAGCACCGCCTCGCCCTTGGCCTTCAGCGCCGCCGCCCGCTGGGCGACCGCGACCGTCGGCGACACCTCGAGTGACAGCGCGCGGCGCGAGAGATCCGTCGCCGAGCCGTTCTCGCTCACGTCCTGCGTGCTCGTACGCTCGCTCGGGAGTGAATCCCTCGCTCGCTCTTTGAGTTGGGGGCGCTCGCTCGGGAGTGAATCCCTCGCTCGCTCTTTGAGTTGGGGGCGCTCGCTCCGGAGTGAATCCCTCGCTCGCTCCTTGAGTTGGGGGCGCTCGCTCCGGAGTGAATCCCTCGCTCGCTCTTGGAGCTGGGGGGCCTGGCGGGCGGGCGTACGGCCGCCCCGGTTCCGTACTTCTCCCGCAGGCGCCGCTCGACCACCGCCGGCACCAGCTCGCTCACCCGTCCCCCGAGCTGGAAGACCTCCTTCACGAGCCGCGACGAGAGGTACGAGTAGCTCTCGGCCGGCATCATGAACACGGTCTCGATGCGGGGGTTCAACCGGCGGTTCATGAGGGCCATCTGGAACTCGAACTCGAAGTCCGAGATCGCGCGCAGCCCCCGCACGATCACCGACGCTCCCACCCGCTCCGCGTAGTCCACCAGCAGGCCCGAAAACGTGTCGACCTGGACCCGCTGCTCCCCCGGGAAAGCCTCGCGGATGATGGCCACCCGCTCCTCGACCGTGAACAGGGGATGCTTCTCGGGGTTGACGAGGATGGCGATCGTGACCTGGTCGAAGACCGACAGGCTGCGGCCGATGATGTCGAGGTGGCCGTTGGTGATGGGGTCGAACGAGCCGGGAAATACCGCGAGCGACCGCTTCCGATGACCCTCACGATTGCGGTGGGGCACTCTCCTGCTGCCTCCGGTAGAAGCTGAGACGATGGTCGCCCACCCGGACCTCGCGGCTCCGCGTGAGGCCCCCTATTCTCTCCGGGAGGGCGCGTTTGTGGAAGTGCTCCGCGACCACGACCCCGTGCTCGGCCAGCAGCCCCCTCCGGCCCGCCTGCTCGAGGCTGGCCTCGTAGACGTCGCTCTGATACGGCGGATCGAGGTAGACCACGTCGAAGCGCTCCTGCGCGTCGGCGAATGCAGCCAGCGCCACCCGGGCGTCCTGGCGCACGATGCGAACCCGACCGCCGGTGTTGGCGAGCATCGAGGCATTCGTGCGCATCGCGGCGACCGCGTCGGCCGCCGCGTCGACGAGGACCACCAGGGCCGCCCCCCGGGAGAGCGCCTCCAGGCCCACGGCACCCGCCCCCGCGAACGCGTCGAGGAAGCGGCAGCCGGGAAGCCACGGGGCCAGGATGTCGAACAGCGTTTGCCTCACCCGCGCCCCGGTGGGCCGGGTGGCCAGGCCCTTCGGCGCCTTCAGCCGCCGTCCCTTGCCCTGGCCACCGATGATGCGGGCCATCAGCCGACTTCGGCCAGACCGAATCTTCGTTCCCAGCCCCCTTCGGCCAGGAACGCCTTGAGCGGCGCCGCGGCGCCGCTCTCCATCTCCTCGACGGAGCGGAACGCTTCCACCCGCGCCTGCTCGAGCAGGTCGCGGTCGCGCACGAGGTTGCTCGCCCGCAGCCCGGGCAGTCCCCACTGCCGCGTGCCGAAGAAGTCGCCCGGGCCGCGGATCTCGAGGTCGCGCTCCGCGATGGCGAAGCCGTCTTCGGTCGAGACCATCACCTCGACGCGGGCCCGCGCATCGTCCGAGAGACGGCCGTGGCAGAGCAGCACGCACGTGGAGGGATGGGCACCCCGGCCGACGCGCCCCCGGAGCTGATGGAGCTGGGCGAGGCCGAAGCGCTCCGCGTGCTCGACGACCATGACGGTGGCGTTGGGCACGTCGACCCCGACCTCGATCACCGTGGTGGCGACCAGCACCTGGATCCCGCCGGAGGAGAAATCGGCCATCACCTTCTCCTTCTCGGCGCTCTTCATGCGCCCGTGGAGCAGCCCCACGCGCGTCCCGGGCAGCGCGGCGCGCCACTCCTCGGCCATCTCGGTGGCCGCGCGCACGTCCTCCAGCTTCTCCGACTCCGCCACGAGCGGATAGACGACGTAGGCCTGGCGGCCCGCGGCCGCTTCCCCTCTCACGAGATCGAGCACGGCGCGACGCTCCGACGCCCGGCGCTGCCGCGTGGTCACGGGCCGGCGGCCCGGCGGACGCTCGTCCACCACTGAAACGTCGAGGTCGCCGTAGGCGGTGAGAGCGAGGGTGCGCGGGATGGGCGTGGCGGTCATCACCAGCACGTCGGCGTCGTAGCCCTTCCGGATGAGGTCCTCCCGCTGCAGGACGCCGAAGCGATGCTGCTCGTCCACGACGGCGAGGCCGAGCCGGCGGAAGCGCACGCCCTCCTGGATGAGGGCATGGGTCCCCACCACGATCTGCGCTTCTCCGGAGTCCACGCGGGCGAGCGCCTCCACCTTCTCCTTCCCTTTGAGCGCCGCGCTCAGCAGCTCCACGCGGTAGGGGCAGCGGGACAGGAGCCGGCGGAACGTGAGGAAGTGCTGCTCGGCCAGGATCTCGGTCGGAGCCATGAAGGCGGCCTGGTGGCCGTTCTCCACCGCGATGACCATCGACAGCAGGGCCACCATCGTCTTGCCGGAGCCGACGTCGCCCTGCACGAGCCGGTTCATCGGATGGGGCGATTTCATGTCCTCCGCGATCTGCCGCAGCACCCGCTTCTGCGCGGCGGTGAGGTGGAAGGGCAGGATGCGCTTGACTGCGTCGCGGGCGCGATCGGTCACCTCGAACGCGATCCCCTTGCGGCGCTGGCGAACCCCGCGCCGGCGCAGCGCCAGGCCGAGCTGGAAGAGGAACAGCTCCTCCAGGATCAGGCGGCGGTGGGCCGCACCGCGGGCGGCGTTGAGAAGCGCGACGTCCTCGTCGGGACCGGGGAGATGAAGCCGGCGCAGCGCTTCGCCCCGCCCGACGACCGAGAGGCGCGCCCGCAGATCCGGAGGCATGGGGTCGTCGAGGTCGGCGGGGACGTCACGGGCGAGCAGGCTCAAGATGCGACGCAGGTGCTTGCCGGAGAGCGGTCCGAGCCGCTCGTACACGGGGACGATGCGGCCGGTGTGCACGCCGGGTGTGTCCTCGTCCTCGACCAGCTCCCACTGGGGCGAGGCCATCATCAGGCCCGCGCCGCCGTGCGCGTCGCGCTCCACCGCGCCGAAGAGAACGACGCGCCGCCCCCTCTGCAGAGAGTCCTTCAAGAAAGGCTGGTTGAACCACAGCGCTTTCAGCCGCCCGGCGCCGTCGTCGAGACGGATCTCATAGAGCGACATGCGGCGGGCGCGGCGGAGGCCTGCGACCGCGATCGTGCCCGCGACGGCGATCTTCATCCCCGACCGGAGGTCGGCGATGCGGGCGAACTGGCGGCGGTCTTCGTAGCGCAGCGGGAGGTGATGGAGAAGGTCCTCCACCGTGCGCACGCCGGCCTTGGCCAGGGCCTCCGCGCGCTGCGGTCCCACCCCCTTGACGAACTGGACCGGCCCCATGAGATCGAACATCGGCAACCGGGATCATCCCACGGAGGCGGTAAGACTGAGGACCGGCCGGGATAGCGGGTCAGTTTGAGGGATGGCTCGCGCGACACTCCCCTAGCCGATCATGGACGGCAGCGCCGCTTTCGAGCGCCATCGTCCACGCTATCAGCCACACCTTGACCGTTGTCGTGCGATCCACCCGGGATCCCTGACGCCGCGAGGTTGTTACCTTTCGTACTTGTTCTAGAACAAGCACCTGGTCGGCGCCCACCCCGGCCGACCTGGGCCTCCGAAGGCTGGTGGACTCTCCAGGACCGTTTTTCCGCAGCCACTAGTCCAGTTGCTGACATTTATTCGTCGAACTCGTCCCGGGGCGAGTTGGGCGCAATTGGTATGAGTAACCGCCAAGAACCGGCAGGGTCCTGGAGCGACGGCGACTACTGGGCGATTGGTTTCCACTGCGCCAGCCGCCGGTCGGCCTCGGCGATCTGGGCGGGCGTGAGCAGCTTGCGCATGGTATCCGCCCGGTTCTGCGCCAGAGGAAACTGCTCCCGTGCGGCGATCGAAAACCATACGTAAGACGCAAGGGGATCACGTTCCGTACCTTGTCCGTCTCGGTAGCAGACGCCGAGGTTGAACTGGGCATGACCCGAGCCGAGATTGGCCGACTCCAGGAACAGACGCAGGGCCTCGCGCTCGTCGTGCGGGACTCCCCAGCCGTGGTAGTACAGGACCCCGAAGTTGCACAGGGATCCAGGGTCTTTCTGGGAGGCGCCTATGCGGAGCCACCTGGCCGCCTGCTCGTAATCGGTAACGACGCCACTTCCGAACGAGTATGCAAACCCGACCTCACTCTGGGCTACTGCATTCCCCATCTGAGCGCTCTTGAGGAACCACTTGAAGGCCTCTTGCCGGTCCTGCGGCACGCCGTCGCCGTCGCGGTACATCATGCCCAGGTTTCGGGCGGCGGTGTCGTGGCCATGCTCTGCTGCCTTCCGCCACCATTGGGCCTTCTGCTCGGTGCGGACTGCGCACTTCTCAGCCAACCACCCCAGGTTGAACATCGCATCTTTGTATCCTTGATCCGCCGCGCGGCGATACCACTCCTCCGCCCGCGCGCAGTCTTCCTCTACGCCCATGCCGGAGTCATAGTAGAGGCCCATGTTGAACTCGGCGTTGACCTGCCCCTGCCGCGCCGCTTTGAGGAAAAACCCGAAGGCCTTGACGTGGTCCACGGGGACACCGAGACCCTGACTGTAGGCATAGCCGACCCCAAGCTGGCCTTTGGGATCATCCTGGGCGGCCGCGGCGTTGAACCAGCGCAACGACTTGCCGTAGTCGACCGCAAGCTGGTTGGCGTCGCGGTACCTCCAGGCCAGGTCGACCTGGGCGCGGACCAAGCCCTGCTCCGCGGCCGCGCTCATGAGCGCCTCGCCACGGGCGGGGTCGACCGGCCCGCCGTCACCGTCGAAGTAGAGCTCTCCTAAACGGTACTGCGCGGTCGCATCGCCCTGGTCTGTGGCCTTCTGGAACCAATGCCGCGCCTTGGCGTAGTCCTGGCTCTCGTCCGGTCCTTCCGAATACTAGGCTCCGAGCCGGGACTGCGCCTTCGCGTCACCGCTCTCGGCTTCTGCCTGGATTGCGGAGAGATCTTCCGGAGCGGTCGGTGCGGTCGGAGCGGTTTGCGTCGCTTGCGCTGTCTGCGCGAAGACGGGCCCGCCCCACGCCGTGAGCGTTACGACGATGAGCAATCTCGAGGCGAGGCCGGTCATGGCCTCATCCTCTTGCTAAAACTCCAAGAAGGCGCGGCCCGGCTCGAGGCGGACGCGGCGCACGGAGTACGGCAGGCGGAACGGGGCGCTGATGTCGACGCCTTCGGGGTTGTCGGGCTTCTTGGTGGCGCTGGCCACCATCTGCTCCAGGAGGCTGATGGGCAGCGACCAGGCGTTGACCTGGACGTCCTCCCAGACGATCGACCCGAAGCCGTCGCGGTTCACGAGGCGGCCGCGGAGCTGCACGGGCACGAAGCCGCCCATGAGCAGGAGTGGATTCCACGACGAGGACGTCGCGGCCACCTTGGCCTTCACCTTGTCGAGGTCCACGAGCCCGTTGGCTTGCAGGCGCTCGTGCTCCAGCAGGTGCACTTCGAGGTCCTTGACCTCCTTGGGGAGCTTCTCGGCCATGGTCAGGTTGAGATAGGAGTTCAGCTCCGACTCGGTGACGGTGACCGTCTCGGGCCGGCTCTTCCGCGGCGCGACGACGCGCTGCTTCTCGATCGCCGTCAGCTTCCGGTCGAGCGCCTCCGCCTCCGCCCAGGACAGCCCCGGCCGCGGCACCGGACGCGGGGCCTCCTCGGCGGAGGCCACGGGAGCCAGCAACAACAGGGCGAAAAGAGCGGGCGCGAACATCGAACGATTATACCCGGGCCGTCCCGGCCCGCCGTGCCGCGGCTCACGGCGACTGGAGGACCTTGCGCGCGGTCTCGTTGCCCGGGTCCGCCTTCAGGACCTTTTCCGCCTCGACGCGTGCCTCCGCCGTCCGTCCCGCCTCCTTCAGCACCGCCGCCAGCTCCGCCCGCAACGCCGGATCCTCACGAGACCACAGGGCCATGCGCAGCTCGTTCAGCGCGAGCTCTCGATCGCCCCGCGCGCGATGGACGCGGGCGAGCTGCGTGTGCACGCCGCTGGCGTACGGGTCGAGGTAGGCGGCGCGGGTCAGCTCGGCCAGGGCCCCCGGCAGGTCTCCCGTCCGAACGAGGCGCTGCGCCTTGCCCACGAGGCCGGCGGCCACCTCGGCCTCGCTACGCCCGCCGCGGTCGAGGTCGAGCAGGCGCTCCGCGGGCACGATCCGCTCGAAGTGCCGGGTAAGATCGGGTCTCGTCAGGGTCTGGTACACGGGCGCGAGGGCCACGACCGCCTTCCACGCCGAGTCGTACTCAGCCCCGCCCTGGCGGCGAAGCGCCCAGGCGAGCACGACGCGCGCCTGAGGGTCGAGCGGCGCATGCCGGACCGCTTCGCGCATCGAGAACTCCGCGCCTTCGGCATCGCCCTCCACCAGGAGCGCCCAGCCCAGGTTGAAGAGCAGGTCGGCGTGGGCGGGCGCCATGTCGACCGCGCGGCGCAGAAGATCGGAAGCGCGCCCGTCGTCCTCGGGGCTGCGGAGCACGGCCAGCGCTTCGTTGTTGAGGACGGCGGGCGTCACCTCCCCTTCGGCCAGTGACCCGTAGAGCCGCGAGGCGTCGTGGTAGCGGCCTACTTCGAGCAAGGCCACGCCCTGGAGGTACCGGGCCGCTCGCGCCTCGGGCACGTCGGCGGGAATGCGGTTCAGCGTCTCGTACGCCGCCGAGAACTCGCCCGCTTCGCGGAGAAGCTGGCCGAGCGTGAGACGTGCCTCGTGGAACTGCGGAGCCAGGTTGAGCGCATCGCGCACGAGGCGCAGCCGGGCCGCCGCGCGGTGGGCGGCGAGGCTCCGCCCGTAGGCCTTGACCGCCTCGAAGGAGAGGGACGGCCGCCGGGAGAAGAACGCCGCGCGCGACATCCCGGGCGGGGTGCTGCTGGCGAGGGCCACGTCCCACGCGACGCCATGCGCAAGATCGGAGAGCGTCTCCAGGGGGCCGGAGGCGACGATGGGGCTGCTCAAGCTCGCGCGCTCCGCGTCGAGCAGCCGCAGCGAGAGCGTGAGCTGGGCGCCCTGGACGGCGTACGTCCCGGTGACGAGCCGGTTGGCGCCGAGCGCCTCCGCGATGCGCAGAGAGGTCGCGCGCGTGAGGCTCACCTGCGGCAGCTCGAGCGCGGCCTGGGCCCGCAGCCGCTCCGCCCGGCCGGCCACGGGCACGCCGGCGACGGCCAGGCCGCGGGCCAGCAGCTCGGAGGCCGCGGGCCCGACCCACACGTGCTCCGGGTTCGCTTCCACGGGGTCGAACGGCAGCACCAGCGTCGCGGGCGCGGGCGGCGCCGCGAGCAGCGCCAGCAGCGCGACCGTCATGAAGGCAGGCGAGCGGTCCTCACGCGGGCAGGTCGATGCGTGCGGGAGGCCGGACCCAGGCGTGGGCGGCGAAACGCTTGCGCAGGCGGAAACCGAGGCGCTCGTACAGCCGATACGCCCGATGGTTGTCGAGCGTCACGGACAGGCTCGCCGTCTCCAGCCCCTGACGCCGGAAGGCCGTGAGGGCCGCGGTCATGAGCGCCGCCCCCACCCCCCGCCCCTGTCCCGGGGGGGAAACCGAGACCTGGCAGACGTGGCCGTTCGTGCGGGAGAGATGGCTGGCCAGCAATACTCCCACCGGACCTTCCGGGCCCTCGGCGATGAACGACGCGTCCTGGTCGAAGCGGCCGCAGCCCGCGCGCAGCACCAGCGTCTCGACGAACCCCCGGCAGAACGCCGGCGTGGCATAGGTGAGGTTGAGGGCCGCGTCGAGGCTTCCTTGATGGCTGCGGTGGATGATGTGGGCCGCGGTGGCGAGATCCTCGCGCCGCACCGGCCGCAGCCGCCACGGCGGGGGCGCCGCCTCGACGCGCTCGGAGAGCGACCGGACGAGGTAATGGCGCGAGCGGCTCTGGAACCCCGCCCCGGCGAAGAGGTCGTCCGCGGCGGCGGCGGTGGAGAACAGCGTCTGGCATTCGACGCGCTCGTGGCCCTCGTGTCCCTGCGCTTCCGCCAGGACTTCGCGCAAGAGCGCTTCCTCGACGCGGCGCCCGCGGAAGCTCTCGCACGCGAACACCGAGCCGACGATGGCCCGACCGCCGTCGAGCATGTAGTAGCAATAGGCGACGCAGCGCGGTCCGTCCTGCAGCACGAGGCCGCTCAGGGCGCCGCGCTCGAGGCCGCTGGCGACGGCGGCGGAGACGTCGGCGTAGTCCCAGAGCAGCTCGCCGCCCCAGTACTCGGACTCCTCGACCAGGAGCGGCCGCAGGTCGCGGGCCGACAGCTCAGCGAGAGGGCGTGTCCGCACCGCGCCTGCGCCTCCTCTCTTCGTCCAGGAATCGGCGCAGCCGCGCCTCCTCCTGCGCCTGGAGACCGAGAAAGGCCAGCCCGGTCAGGTAGCGAGGGGAAGCGGCGGATCCGGCGGATCCGTCCAGGTAGGACTCCGTGACCCGCACCTTCGCGGTGAAGGGAGCGGAGTCCAGCTCCGTGCGGAGGTCCAGTACCTGGTCGGTGTCCAGCGCGGCGTCGCCGCGGACGAGACAGCCGGTGAGGCTCAGGTCCACCACCGTGACCGCCCGCGAGCGGCGGCTCACGAGAGAGCCCGGCAGCTCGACGGCCAGCCGCGGCGCCCGACGCCCCCTGCCTTCGCGCGCCTTTTCCATCGGCCTCGTGAACGCTCCCACCTGTCCCTGGTCCCGGGCTTCCATTCTAGGCCCCGGGGACGAGCCCCCTCAAGACCCCTATAATCCCGCCCACGGTCATGGAGGAGCGGCGAGCGGTGCCGGCCGGCGTCTGGATCACGGCGGGCTTCTTCGCGGCCGGCGGCGTGCTCCACCTGGGCGCCACGCTCCACGAGCTGCCCCGGCCCCTGGCGTTGTGGGCGGTGTGGGGGGCGGTCGGGCGCGCGCTCTTGAGCCTGCTCCTCGCCTGGGGCCTCTGGCGGCGCATCGCGCTCTGCCGGTCGGTCGCCATGGTGTATTGCCTGGCGGTGCTCACGACCGACGCCGTCGTTCTCGGCCTCGCCTTCGCCCATGCCCCCGTCCGCTTCCCCGACTCGATCGTCTGGGAGAGCCTCTACGAAGTGCCTTCTTGCGCGCTGCTGCTCCCCTACCTCCGCTCCTCCCGCGCCTCCGCCCTGTTTCCCCGGCCCTTGATCGGACACTAGCCCGCGAGCCGGATCACTTGTCCTGGCCCCGGTGGAAGCCTATAATCGCCGCGGTTTGAAAGCCTTGGGAGGAAGAACGAAGGACGCACCGAGCGCTTCCCCCCGCCGGCCGAAAGAGTACGTCCAAGCGGTGGAGGAGGTCAGCCGCGAGATCCAGGATCCCGTGGCCAAGCTGCGTTTCCTCCGTACGTCCTTGCGCGACTACCCGCGCGTGTCGGAGGTCGAGGACGTTCCATCCGGGCGCGCGCGCCGGATCCTCTACCGCTGGGCCAGCTTCGAGCACCTCCGCGCGCTGTCGGCCAAAGCGCCGGTCGCGGCCTTCGCACCGGCCGTGCCGCGCAAGACCCTCGTCACCCGCGCGGCCGCCGCCCTCACGCTGCTGCTCGCGGCCGGACGGCTCCTGATGGGCCTGGCCGCGCTCGTCGTGGTCTTCGCGGTGGGGTCGGCCGCCTACCGCCATGCCCGGCCGAGCGCGACCCCCGTGCTGGCCTCGGTCCCCGGTGCGGCGACGCATGCGCCGGCGGTGCCGCCGCGCGCCGGCGTCGCGCCCGCCTCGGTCTGGCTGGTGGAGATGGGCGCCGGTTACGAGCAGTACAGCAACGGCCTCCGCATCGAGAACACGTATGAGATCGCGGGCGAGCCGCGCCGGTTCCGCGCGGTCGACCGCACGACCGGCCTCCGCGGCGACACGCAGACGCGGCCCGTCGGGATCCTCTTCCACACGTCGGAGAGCGACGTGTGGCCGCTGGAGGCTTCGTACAACGAGACGCTGCGCGACAGCACCCAGCGTCTGCTCCGCTACGTGCAGCGGAACCGCCTCTACAACTACATGGTCGACCGCTTCGGCCGCGTCTACCGGGTCGTGGAGGAGGAGACGAAGGCCAACCACGCCGGCCACTCGGTGTGGACGCGGGGCGACGACGTCTACCTGAGCCTGAACGCCGCCTTCCTCGGCGTCTCGTTCGAGACCCGATGGGAGGGCGGGCACGCGCTGCCGATCACCCAGGCCCAGTTCCTGGCCGGACGCAACCTGTCGGATTACCTGCGCGCGCGGTGGACGATCGCGGCCGACATGTGCGTGGCCCACGGCCTCACCAGCGTGAACCCGAAGAAGCACCTCATCGGCCATCACATCGACTGGGCCCGCGGGTTCCCCTTCGAGGCGTTCGGCCTTCCCGACCAGTACTCGCGCCCCTCGCCCGCGGTGGCCCTGTTCGGCTTCGGTTACGATGAGGACTTCTTGAAGATCATGGGCGAGCCGTGGGCGGGCGTGCGCGAGGCGGAGCGCGCGCTGGCCGAGGAAGCGGCGAAGGCGGGCCGCACCGTCGAGGATCTCCGCCGCGAGCGCCAGCAGCTCTACGACCGCTGGCTGAACGAGCAGAGCCAGGCCGACGAGGCGACCGCCTCCGGCCGGCCGGAGCCGGCCCTGCCGGCAGGAGGATAGGAGCATGGAGGAGCGCAAGGATCACCTGTGGAAGGTCGCCCAGGAGGTCGAAGACCGGCTGGACGAGATGGAGAAGGCGGGGGCCGCCCCCGCGGGGATCGACGTCGGCACCAGCAAGGTCGTGGCCGCGCGCAAGCGGGCGAAAGGGATCGAGACGGCCTCGCAGCTCAACGCCTTCATCCCCATCCCCTACTCGCGCTTCACGGAGACGATCCTCGGCCAGAACGACATCTCCTACTTCCGCGAGGGCGACGAGCTCGTCGTCTTCGCCACCGCGACCGAGAAGTTCGCCAACATGTTCAACGCCGAGGTGAGCCGTCCCATGTCCGACGGCCTCATCAACCCGCGGGAGAAGATGGCCCTCCCGGTGCTGGAGGCGATCATCGGCAGCCTCCTCCCCAAGGCGAAGACCCAGGGCGAGATCCTGGCTTTCTCCGTGCCCGCCGCCCCGGCCGGCAAGGAAGCGGAGCTGACCTACCACGAGGCGACGCTGCGCCGCCATTTCGAAGCCATGGGCTACAAGGCGGTGGCCATCAACGAAGGCCTGGCCGTCGTGTTCTCCGAGCTCGAGGACAACAACTTCACGGGCATCGGCCTCTCCTGCGGCGGCGGGATGTGCAACGGCACCCTCGCCTTCCTGTCGATCCCGTCGATCATGTTCAGCATCGCCAAGGGCGGCGACTACATCGATCACGCCGTGGGATCGGTGGTCGGAGAGAGCGCCACCCGCGTGAAGGTCATCAAGGAAGAAGGCATCGACCTCAGCCGTTCCCCCAAGGACAAGGTCGAGAAGGCGCTCCACATCTACTACGAGGACCTCGTCGAGAGCCTCGTCGAGGCGCTGCGCCGCGCGATGTCGCGCGCGGAGAAGATGCCCAAGTCCGACCGTCCGCTGCCCATCGTGATCGCCGGCGGCAGCGCGAAGCCCCGCGGCTTCAAGGAGCTGTTCGAGCGCGCGCTGAAGGGCCGCGGCCTGCCCATCGAGATCTCGGGCGTCCGGCTCGCCGGCGACCCGCTCACCGCGACGGCTCGGGGTGCTCTCATCGCCGCGATGTACGAGAAGTAGACCCGCGCGCCGGGCGGTCCGCGTCCGGCTCACGGTGCTAGACTGGCCCATGCCCTTGCGAGGGGCACTCCTTGCCCTGGTCCTGGTCCTCGCCACCGCTCCTGCGTGGGCGGTCAAGGACTGGTACGACTTCTATCAGGACGGAAAGCAGCAGGTCGAACGGGGCCGGTGCAAGGAGGCCCTGGCCGACCTCGCCCAGGCGCGCCGGCTGAAGCCCAGCTCCGATCTGGAGGTGCGCCTCTACGGCCTGGTCTTCATCGATTACCTCCCCTACTACTACGAGGGTGTCTGCCACGTGAAGACGGGCGACTTCAAGGCGGCGCTCGCGGCGTTCGACGCCGAAGAGAAGCAGGGAGCCATCCAGAAGAAGCGTGAGCTCCACGCGAGCCTCGGCCGGCTGCGCGGGGAGGCGAAGAAGGCGCTGGACGACGCGGCGGCGGCGGAGCGGATGGCCGAGGCCGAGAAGAAGGCGCGCGCGATGCTGGAGGAGCTGCATCGCTTGCGGCGTGAGGGCGACGACCTCTACCGCCAGGGCAAGCTCGACGAGGCGCTGGCCCGCCTGCACGAGGCGCAGGCCGTGGCGGCGGCACTCGCCGAGCCCGCCGCGCAGCGCGACGTCTTGGAGTCCATCAAGAAGATCAGCACCGAGAGGAACGATCGCTTGGAAGCATTGGCCCGCGCGGAGCGGATCGAGAGGCAGCTCGCGGAGGGCCAGCAGCTGCTCCAGTCCGGCAAGGGCGCCGAAGCCAAGCTCAAGTTCGTGGAGGTGCTCGGCGTCGACCCCCACAACCCCCGCGCGGCCGAGGGCCAGACCAAGGCCGAGGAGCAGATCCTGGCCTCGACGACCCGGCAGACGCGCGAGGCCGCCTTCGCCCGCGGCAAGGCTCTGTTCGAGGCCGGGCGGTACGACGAAGCGCGCGGTCCCCTCTCCGAGGCCGGCGCCGATACCGACAACGCGGAGGCGCATCGGCTGCTGGGCGAGGCGACGCGCATCCTCGAAGGCTTGCGCAAGGCGAAGGAGACGCACCTCCGGACCGACGCCCTGCTCGCGCAAGCCGAGGCTCTCCTGGCCGGCCGCCGGTTCTCGGAGGCGTGGGACACGCTGAACAGCGTCCTCGCGCTCGATCCCGGCAACGAAAGGGCCAAGGAACGAACCGCCTTCGCCGAGCGCATGACGTACGAGAAGGTCCTCGGCAACGTCTTCCCCAACGAGAAGCCGATCCTGACGTTCTGGCAGATGCCGGGCCCGGTGGTGGAACGGCCCACCCTGGCCCTGCATGGGGTCGCCACGGACGACCGCGGGCTCGTCCGAATGGAGTACCGGGTGGATGGCCGGCTCGTGCGCCGTCAGGAGCTCCCGGCCATCCCACGGAACCAGCGGTTCGACGAGGAGTTTTCCCTCCAGGCGGGCCAGAACCAGGTCAGCGTCACCGCCGTCGACACCTCCGACGCGTTTTCGGTCGCGATATTCGACGTGACCCGGCAGCTGCGCTTCTACGAATCGAAGGCCTTCCTGCCCTCGGCCGGAGCCACCGCCCTGGGTCTGCTCGGAGCGGGTCTGGTCGTGCAACACGCGCGGCGGCGGCGGGCGCTGCACCGCAGATTCAACCCCTACATCGCCGGGGCCCCCGTCATGGCCGACAACATGTTCTTCGGCCGGCGCAAGCTCCTCAACCGGATCATGAACGTCCTCCACCACAACAGCCTCATGATCACGGGCGAGCGGCGGATCGGGAAGACGACGTTCCTCTATCACCTCAAGAAGGCGCTGGAGACCGACGAGGGAACGGAGTACAAGTTCTTCCCCGTCTTCACGGACCTGCAGGGAGTGCCGGAGCAGGGCTTCTTCCACGCGGTGATGTCGGACGTCGTCGACTCCCTCGGGCTGTCCACGGCCACCATGGCCACGCTGCGTTTCCGGATCGACGACGAGAACTACGACGGACGCGACTTCAGCCACGACCTGCAGCGCGTCGTCGAGGACCTGAAGACGCGCACGCCGCGCCGGGTGAAGCTCGCCCTCCTCATCGACGAGGTGGACGTGCTCAACGACTACTCGGAGCGGATCAACCAGCGCCTGCGCAGCATCTTCATGAAGACGTTCTCCGAGCACCTCGTCGCGATCATGAGCGGCGTCGGGATCAAGCGCGTGTGGACGAGCGAGGGAAGCCCCTGGTACAACTTCTTCGACGAGATCGAGCTGACCGCCTTCGTGCGCGAGGAGGCGGAGGCCCTCATCAAGGCGCCGGTGGAGGGCGTCTTCCGCTTCGAGCCGGAGGCCGTGGAGGCGATCCTGGCCGGCAGCCAGCTCAAGCCGTACGTCATCCAGAAGTTCTGCATCCACGCCGTGAGCCGCATGCTCGAGCAGGACCGCACCACGGTCACCGCCGCCGACGTGGACGCGGTGC
>QHVJ01000599.1 GCA_003222275.1 Acidobacteriota bacterium
GCGACGTTCGCAATCTTGCAGGGCTGCGCAAGCGCGCTTCACCCCTGTGGAGAGCGCTTCCCGATGCGCGCCCCGCGCGGTGAGTCCGCCCGACCTATCCCCGCAATTTCTCACGACTGCCGGGACGTTCGGCGGGGATCGAGCCTGGCATGCAGCGTGCTCCTTCTGACGCCCGCTTCGAGTGACGCCGGTGGAGCGCCCCGCCGGAATGCCTCGAGGACAGCGGCGACGGGGTGAACGAATGACGAACGGCTCGTGGCGCACCGCTCTCTACGCACTGCTCCTGACCCTTGGTCTCGTCGTCGTGAGCGCGCCGAGCGAGGCACAGAACGCGACGACCGAGGACGCCGTCGGGTCGTTCCTGACGATGACGAACAATCGCGCTGAGGCCGGTCCGGCGGCGCTGCCCGTCGCGGGAGGCGGCACGAGTCCTTTGCTGCCCGTGCTCCCCGTGTACGTCGCCAGGGTCTCGAAGGACAAGGGCCTGTGCCCCGCGTGCACCGCGCGCGTGGTGCCCGAGCCCGGGATGCTGGCGCTGATCGGTGTCAGCCTGGTGGGCGTCGGAATTTTCGTACGGAGGCGGTTGCTCGACCGCGAGGGCGAGAGCGAGACGGCATAAAGCCGCCTCGATCACGCACCTTCCCCCGCGAGCGCCGCCGGGGCCGGGGCGCCCGCCATGGGCGCCCGGCCCTTCAGTTTCAGATTTCCCGATTGAGAGGGAAGAGCTATGTGCGGAATCGTCGGATATGTCGGACACCGGAGCGCGACTGACGTCATTCTGGACGGCCTTCAGCGGCTCGAGTACCGAGGCTACGACTCGGCGGGGCTGGCGGTACTCAACGGGCACGGGCTGGAGATCCGGCGCCATCCCGGCAAGATCCGCGGCCTCGAAACGCTCGTGCGGACCCACCCATTGTCGGGCGGCGTGGGGCTCGGCCATACCCGATGGGCGACGCACGGACCCCCGTCCGAGGAGAACGCTCATCCCCACGCCGACTGCTCGGGCTCCCTCGTGGTCGTCCACAACGGGATCATCGAGAACTACCTGAGCCTCAAGGAGCGCCTCCTGGCCGAGGGGCATCGGTTTCGCTCCGACACGGACACCGAGGTCGTCGCGCACCTCATCGAGCGCCAGCTGAAGATGGGCGCCGACCTCCTCGAGGCGACGAAGACGGCCCTCCGGCAGATCCGGGGCGCGTATGCCGTGGCGATTCTCAGCGCCGCCGAACCCGACCGCCTGATCGCCGCCAAGCATGGGGCGGGCGCCGTCGTCGTCGGCCTCGGCGAGGCCGAGGCCTATCTCGCCTCGGACATCGCCGCGATCCTGCCCTACACGCGCGACGTCGTCGTGCTCGAGGACGATGAGGTCGCCGTGCTCACGCGGGAAGGCGCCGCTCTTACGACACTCGACGGCCGAGTCATCGAGCGGGCCCCTTCGCGCGTGGCCTGGGACGCCACCATGGCCCAGAAGGATGGCTATCCCCACTTCATGCTCAAGGAGATCTACGAGCAGCCGCGGGCCGTGACCGACACCTTCCAGGGCCGGATCGACGAGGAGCTCGGCAGCGTCGTCCTGGCGGACGCCAACCTCGAGCGGCGGGAGATCCGGCAGCTGCGGCGCGTGGTCCTCGTCGCCTGCGGCACGTCGTACAACGCCGGGCTCGTCGGGCGATTCATGATCGAGCGAATGGCCGGGCTCCCGGCCGAGGTCGACGTCGCGTCGGAGTTCCGGTACCGCGATCTCGTCCTCGGCCCGGACACGCTCGTCATCGCCATCTCACAGTCGGGCGAAACCGCCGACACCCTCGGCGCCGTCAAGGCGGCCCGCGCGGGCCGCGCGCCGGTCCTGGGCATCACGAACGTGGTCGGCTCGGCGCTGGCGCGCGAGGCCACGGGAATCTTCTCCACCCACGCGGGGCCCGAGATCGGCGTGGCCTCCAGCAAGACGTTCTCGGCCACGGTGACGGCGTGCTACATGATCGCGCTCGCCATCGGCCGGACGCGCGACTATCTGTCGAACATCGACGGCTGGAAGCTGATCGACGGATTGCTGGAGGTGCCGGGGATCATGGAGCGC
Organism: Acidobacteriota bacterium; assembly: GCA_003222275.1. Classification (GTDB taxonomy): domain Bacteria; phylum Acidobacteriota; class Vicinamibacteria; order Fen-336; family Fen-336; genus AA32. The sequence continues at coordinate 2,078 of QHVJ01000599.1, forward strand.
ACCCTGGCCGCCGTGGACGGCACGACGCGCCAGCTGGCCGCCGAGCTGGTGGGCTATCCCGGGTTCCTCTATCTCGGGCGCGGCGTCCACCACCCGATCGCGCTCGAGGGCGCCCTCAAGCTCAAGGAGCTGTCGTACATCCACGCTGAAGGCTACGCCGGTGGTGAGATGAAGCACGGCCCGATCGCGCTCATCGATCAGAACATGCCCGTGGTGGCCCTGACCCCGCGCGATCCCTCCTACGATCGGATGGTCGGCAACGTCGAGGAAGTCAAGGCACGCGCGGGCCGGGTCATCGCCATCGCCCACGAGGGGGACGCCGAGATCGCCCGGCGCGCCCATCACGTGGTCGCCATTCCACCCTCGACAGACTTGTTGATGCCGCTGATCAGCGTGCTTCCCCTCCAGCTCCTCGCGTACCACATCGCCGTGCTCCGCGGCTGCGACGTGGACCAGCCGCGCAACCTCGCCAAGAGCGTGACCGTAGAATGACCAGCCGGCTGAAGGTCGACCTCCATCTGCACACCCGTGAGGGTGAGCCCTGCATCACCTACGACGCCTATACCCTCATCGACCGCGCGGCGCGCGAAGGCTACGACGTCCTCAGCATCACGAACCACGATCTCTGCACGTTCAGCGAGCGGCTGGTCGACTATGCGGCCGATCGGGGGATCGTCCTCATCCCGGGAGCGGAGGCCACCATCGAGGGGCGCCACGTCCTGATCTACAACTTCGATGTGTCCCTCTCCATGCTGCGGACGTTCGCCGATCTGAGGAGATACAAGACCCCCGAGTGGCTGGTGATCGCCGCCCATCCCTTCTTCCCCGCCCAGTATTCGCTGGGACGCCGACTACTCCGCGAGATCGACGTCTTCGACGCGATCGAGTTCTCTCACTTCTACACGCGGCGCATCGATTTCAATCGGCGGGCGGTCGAGCTGGCGCGTGCCACCGGCCTGCCGCTCGTTGGGAGCTCGGACAGCCATCTCGCGCGGCAGTTCGGGACGACCTACTCTCTGGTCGAGGGCGAGCCGACGGTGTTCGCCGTCCTGTCCGCCATCCGTCACAAGAAGGTGCAGGTGGTGAGCCGCCCGTTGACGCTGCCGGGTCTATTACGCATCGGGACGGAAATGAAAGCCCGCGAGGCCTGGGAGCACGTGCGAGGCCGGCCACGCGAGGCGGTGTCGCCGTCCCCGGCCGGCGCGGCTCTGCTCCGCAAGCGCTGAGGGTGGCGGAGGGCGGGGATTCCGGGGACGCCGCGAACGACCTGTCGGTCAAGGAGATAGCGATGGTGACGAGGTCAGCAAAGGTGAGAGGGGTTGTGGTTTCTCTGTGCCTGGTGGCGACGGCCCTGTGGACTCAGCCGTCCTGGGCGGCCGACCGGGCCTTTGCGAAGATCACGGGATCGAGCCAGGGAGTCATCGAGGGCGACAGCACGTTCAACCTGGCGCCGAAGTCCATTGAAGTGCTCAACACCGGCTTCGGCATGGAGGTGCCGCCGAGCGCCAAGCCCGTGGTCGGCCCGCTGACGCTGCTGAAGCGCTTCGACAGGGCGAGTCCAAAGCTCTTGCTTGCGGCGTTCACGGCGGAGTCGCTCCTCGTCGAGATCAACTGGTTCATGGACCAGACGGGACAGAGGACCGTCAGCATTGTGCTGGACGGCGCGGCCATCACCAAGATTGACGCGGCGGCGCAGCTCGACGGCACCAGCGCGTCTGGGTTCGAAACGGTGAGCCTGTCCTATACGAGGATCACCTTCACGAGCCGTATCATCGACGCCAGCGGTAAAGTCAGCGGCACCGTCATGGTCTGTCTGGACGTGGCAGCGGGCAAGGTTTGCTAGCGACTGCAGCGCCATTCCTGACGGCGTTCCCCTCCACCTCGGCTACCTCGAGGCGCGCTTCACGAACGCCACCTTCTGGACGATCTCCGATAATCTCGCCGAAACGGCTGCATCGCCTCATTTAGACCTCGCCATTGCGCGCGCCCCCCCGATCGGGGGTCGGCGCTCCCCCCGCTTCGTCGCCGCGCCGCCTCCACACGCGGGCGGCGGCGCCCACGAACGGCCGCCGAAAATTCCCCCTTGCGCCCGTAGACGCCGCTCGCGCGGTGCAGTCTACTTCGTCTCATCAGGTGGCGGTTCGTCACGCCCCGGGGCTGCGAGATTGGATCGAGCGATGTGCGGAGTCGTCGGCTATTTCAGGGAGGTGCCTCCATGATTATGAGTGTCCGCCTAGCCTCCATCGCCGCGGCGTCTCTTTCCCTTGTTCTGGGGTTGGCCTGGGGGGCCCCGGTTCAGGCTGCCTCCTTTGGGGGCCGCGCCGTGAGCGCTCTCGTCAACCTTCCCGGTCTCGGCAGCGATCCGATCCATATCGTCGACACCGGTGAACTCGCTGCCGACGGTGGTTGGGAGGGCGCCGGCCTCCTCAGCACCGATGTCCCCGATGTCCTGACCGCGGACGCACTGGTGGCCAACACCAGCGGTGGCCTGTACGATACCGGCGCCCGGGCGAACAGTTCCACCTCACTGGCAGGTGTGAGCGTGTTTCCCGGGAAAGCCGCTCAACTCACCGCTTCGCTCATCCGGGCCCAGGTGGAGGTATCTGCCGATGGGCTCCTGGGCTCGACCGAGGTGCGCGATCTCGTCTTTGCCGGTGTGCCCGTCACCGTGACCGGTCAGCCCAACCAGACGGTCGAGATCCTGGGGGTCGGCACGCTCACCATCAATGCGCAGTCGACGGTATCGGACGGTAGTTCCCAGACTCTGACCGTGAGCGCGCTTCACCTGGAGCTGGCGACCGGCGAGGAGATCGTCCTGTCGACCGCCAGCAGCACTATCAGCTGGTAACCCGCCCGGGCTTTGACTCTGGTCATCGAAGGGGAGGTACCGTCGTGAAATGGCTGGCCACGATGAAACGGACGTTCGGGACGGTGGCGTTGGCTTGTTTGTTGGTCGGCGTTTCCAGTCTTCTGCCCGACCATGAAGCCCATGCCCAAGCGACCTGCTTCGACTTCACCACCGGTGGCGGATGGATCCAGTCGCCGTTGCCGCCTGGCGGGAAGGCGAACTTCGGATTCAATGTCGGGTAC
>QHVJ01000600.1 GCA_003222275.1 Acidobacteriota bacterium
CGGATAGGGCCCTCGTTTGCGCGTTTTTCGTCGAGGTGGTTGATCGGGGGTCGCCCGGCCGGAAGGACACGTTCCACGTGACGTGCGACGGCTATAACGGCTTCGCATTCGAGCTACCGGCCGGGAACATCGAGGTCCACAAGGCAGCCTGCCCGTTGTAACCCGCCAGGGATGCTTGAAAGAGTGGCGGAGGGCGGGGGATTCGAACCCCCAAAGGGCTTGCGCCCAGGCGGATTTCAAGTCCGCTGCCTTGCCAATTGAGGCTAGCCCTCCGTGCGAATCATCCCGCCGACTTACGATACACCGGGATCTCCTGCAGCTTCTCGAGCCGGCCGCCGCGCATCACGTAGTGGCCGGCAGAGGCGCCAGCGCGCCGTATACGGCCCGATTGATCGGCACGTCCCTGCCCTTGCCGCTCTTCGTCTGCCGCCCCAGCGCGATCACGCTACGGGCGAAGCCCACGCGCTCCCAAATCAGGCGTAGGAGCTCGCCCTTGCGCAGGCCGGTATGCAGGGCGACGGTGACGATCGCCAGCAGCAGGCGGCTGCGCGACTCCGCGCACGCGGCCAGCAGCCGGGTGATCTCGTCGAGCGCTAGATACCGCTGTTTGCCCCGCTCCTTCGTCATCTCGAACACCGGCACCCGCTCCAGCTCGTCCCAGGCGAGCGCCATCCGCAGAATCGAGCGCAGGAGCGCGACCTCGCGGTTGACCGTGGCCGGAGCCAGCGGCCGGCCCAGGCGTGACGTCGTCGCCCGTCGCGCCATCCGGTACTCCGCCACGCGGCGCGTGCGGATGGCTGCCAGCGGCGTCGCCTTTCCGAAGAACGCCAGCAGCGGCACGCTGCGCTCCTCGTCGTCCTGAATCGAGCGCTTGCCCTCGCTCTTTTTCTTCGCGAGGAACTTCTCGACCATCGCCCCGAAGGTCATGCCGGCCGGCGCCGCAACCGTGTCGGTGGCTGACGTCACTCCCTCGATCGTCCACTCCGAGAACGCCCGCTCGGCGTCCTCCTTCGTCCACTCCTCACGAACCCGCCGCACCTGCTTGCCGTTGCGCTGGGCCGTGAAGCCCCACGCGACGCGCTTGATCCTCCGCGGACCGCTCTTCCAGATGCGCTTGGTGATCATACTCGGTACTCCTTGTGCGCGGGCTTCGTGTCGGGGGACAACAACGGATGCCGACGATGGCTGGACTCGGAATGTGAACGATCGAGCGATAGAGATCACGGCGAAGCCCATCGCACAATTCGAAGGCGTCACGCCGGTCGCTCTTCTGGGCAGGGCGGCGCGCCTTGACACGAACTTCGTGGGCATCGATGACAACTGGCTTCAAGTCGAGTGCGCTCAGCGCGCGCGCCACATAGAAGGCCGACGTTCCGGTCTCCAGAGCGACTGGTGTGCCTGGTGGGAGCTGGTACTGATGACACAGCCGCGCAAAGGCCTCAGGTCTGGTGGGCAGCGTCCCGCGGCCAACGACAGTTCCGGTGTAGGCTCCCATCGGGCGGTCCTCCCCGTGCGCCGAAGGATTGGGGCTCGCTATGGGATGACCCCGTGGCGGGAAGCGGGTCCGGATCAGCAGCGCCACCGGCATTCTCAATCTGAGCGGTTTTCGCGGCGTAGCCACGAAAGTCGTCCGTGTTCCTTGCCCGTAGTTGCGTCGGAAATTGCTCGAACTACGCCCAGTCGCGCTCAACCACCCGCCCGGAAAGATTTTGATCAACGGCCTGGCTCCGGACGATCCAGTCCGCCAAGAGATTCACCGGGCTCGCTCCGGCTGAGCCGCCGAAGTGGCCGATCCGCCTGTGAATTCGACTTCGGTATCGGATTTGCGGTGGAGTCATGGCGTGGGGCTCTCGGATAAGGTTACGCCCCCCGAGGATGGGGCCTGGACGCGAAAACCGCGTCGCGTCCAGCGCTCGTGGCAAGCATGCGCGCCTCAGGGCGGGCGGTGGCGGGGCGCGGATCCAGACCTCTCCAGGGCCGAAATCTTTCGAAGACTTCGAGCACATCACACCCCGAGACGCCAGACGACGAGTGAGGGACACGGCGTATGGGCGCAGCCGTCCTGCTATCAAGACGAATTTGAGCGCGGCACCTGAGGCGATGTCGAATCAGGCGCCG
>QHVJ01000113.1 GCA_003222275.1 Acidobacteriota bacterium
CTACGCGGTCCGCGACGCCCATGGCCGTTTCAAGGACATCCAGACCTACGAGCGCGCCCACCGCGCCGACCTCGCCCATACCGCGAAGGGAGAGGTCGCGGCGCGCAAGAAGCGCGCGCGGAAGAAGACGTCTCGCCGGAAGAAGTGAGCGGCGCTACGGCCGCGCCGGCGGCGTCTTCACCGTGAGGGCGCGGTCGATCGAGGCCTTCCCGCCGCCCCCGATCATGAGGGCGATGCAGATCGCGATGGCCAGCAGGTGGTACTCGTAGCCCTCGCCCTTCTGGCTGCCGAACCAGTTCATGAAGAACCCGACGGGGAGATGGACCATTACCGTCGCCACCAGCATCACCACCGCGATGCCGAACGCGGCGACCCGAGTGAGCAGGCCCACGATGAGGCCCAGCGAGCCCAGGAACTGGGCGATGATGGCCAGGAACGCGAAGACCGTCGGGATGTGCATGTTCTGCGTGAAGAACTGCATGGTCGCGGTGAATCCGTTCCCCCCGAACCAGCCGAGGGCCAGTTGGGCCCCGTGGGCGAAGAAGACGATCCCGGTCACGACGCGCAGGACCAGGCTGGCCATGTTGTCGTCGGTGGCGATGAGCTTGCGGAACATGGAGGATCTCCTTTCCGTGGGGTCGCGGAATAGAATCGCACGGGTCCGTCGTTTCGTCTGGTAGGAGCGGCGTTTCGTTCCGATGCACCACGTGATCGTCGGCAACGGCGTCTGCGGCATGGAGGCGGCCCTGGCCCTCCGCCGGAAGGACGGCGAGGCGCGCATCACGCTCGTCTCCGACGAGCACGACCATTTCTATTCCCGCACCGCCCTCATGTACGTCTTCGCCGGCCAGATGAGGCTGCAGGACACCGAGCCCTACGACCGCGGGCTCTACGAGCGCCTCCGCTTCGAGCGGGTGCGGGAGCGGGTGGCGGAGCTCGCCGCCCAGGGCAAGTCGCTTCGCTTCGAGGGCGGACGCACGATCGGCTACGACCGCCTGCTCCTGGCGGTGGGCTCGCGGGCTCGCCCCGCGCCCTGGCCCGGAGCGGCGGGACCCGGCCTCCATTACTTCGTGACGCTGCGCGATCTCGAGGGCCTGGACCATGAGGCGAAGGCGGGCCGGCGGGCGGTGGTCGTCGGGGGCGGGCTCATCGGCGTCGAGGTCGCCGAGATCCTCCTCGCCCGGGGCCTGGAGGTCACCTTCGTCGTCCGCGAGAACTGGTATTTCCCTCTCGCTCTCGACGAGCGCGAGGCCCTGATGGTGGCCGAGCATCTCCGCGCCCACGGCGTCGACGTCCGCCTCGGCGTGAACGTCGAGGAGGTGCGGCGAGGGCCGGACGGGGCGCTGGCCGGCGTGCGCCTGGGCGACGCGCCGCGGACGCAGGCGGCGCTCGCCGCCGGCGCCGCCGAGGTTCCCTGCGATCTGCTGGTGTGCGCGATCGGCGTCGTGCCCAACACCGGCTTCCTGGCCACGAGCGGCCTCCGGCTGGCCAAGGGCGGCGCGATCGAGGTGGACGACGCCCTGCGCGCCGCTCCCGACGTGTGGGCGGCGGGGGACTGCGCGAACGTGACGTGGGCCGACGGCTCGCGCCGCCCGGAGCAGCTCTGGTACACGGCGCGCGACCAGGGCCGGGTCGCGGCGGCGTCGATGCTCGGGGACGGCGCCACCTACCGCCGTGGGACCTGGTACAACTCGGCGAAGTTCTTCGACCTCGAGTACACGACCGCGGGCTGGGTCCCCGTCCGGCTCGACTGGGACAACACGCCGCTCGATCCCGGGCCCGACGTCAGCGACTGGTTCCAGCGCTCCCCGGGCCGCTTCGACAGCCAGCGCATCATTTGCTCGGGCGGAATGAATCCACCCTCGCTCATCAAGCAGGGGGGACTCTCCGGTCCCCCCAGACCCCCCCTTGCCGCTGACCGGGTGATCGGCTTCAACATGCTCGGCGGCCGGTGGAACCACGAGGTGCTGCTCGACTGGATCGATTCGCGGCGGTCGCTGGGCTTCGTGCTCGATCGCCTGGCCGAGGCCCAGTTCGACGAGGAGCTGAGTCCCCGCTGGCGCCGGCAGCCCGGGTCGCCGCCTACATAGATAAGGAGGGCTCGTGCAAGCCGGCCTCATGGACACCTACCAGCGTCCGCTGCAGAAACGGGGGGCCGTGGCCTGGATCTTCTGCGCCGCGCTCGTCGCCTTCTACCTGCTGATCTACTACACCGACGCCTTCGAGGGCCCGGCGCGCCGCCTCGGCCTCGGGGACAAGTGGACGCTCTACGGCGTGCTGTACACGCTGGCCATGGTGGCGGGCGGCATCTACTTCCTGCGCCGGCACGGGAACAGCCGCTACCAGCGCATCCGCACGATCACGGTGGTGGCGGTGCAGGTGGTGCTCGCCTTCGCCCTTCCCATCGTGATGAAGGTCCTCGGGAGGCAGGAGTACTACTTCTCCTATTTCTGGCCGCTGAAGATCGAGTACTTCTACCCCTCGGTCATCCTCCAGCAGCCGTTCCTCATCGTCATCTACAGCTTCCTCGGGTCGCTGGTGGCCTTCCCGCTCGTCGGCTACTTCCTGGGCAAGCGCTTCTATTGCTCTTGGATCTGCGGCTGCGGCGGGCTCGCCAACACGGCCGGCGACCCCTTCCGGCACCTCTCCGACAAGTCGGCGGGGGCCTGGCGCTTCGAGAAGGCGTCGATCTATACGGTGCTCGGCATCGCCGTCATCACGACCGTCATCGTGGGCCTCAACTGGGCGGTGGGGAGGCAGCACGCGGCCTTCTCGTCCTTCGCCTTCGGCGTCCAACGCTGGTACGGCCTGGTCGTGGGCGGCTTCTTCTCGGGCGTGCTCGGCGTGGGCCTGTATCCGCTCATGGGCACGCGGGTGTGGTGCCGGTTCGCCTGCCCGATGGCGGCCGTGCTGGGCCTCGTGCAGAAGTTCGGCCGCTTCCGCATCACGGTGAAGAAGGACATGTGCATCGCCTGCGGCAACTGCTCGACCTACTGCGAGATGGGCATCGACGTGCGCGCGTACGCGATGGCCAACGAGCACGTGAAGCGCGCGGCCTGCGTCGGCTGCGGGATGTGCGCGCACGTCTGCCCGCGGGGCGTGCTGAAGCTGGAGGTCAAGCCGGACCGCTTCAAGGGCGGGACGCCGATCCGGGTCTACGCGGTGGATCTGTAGCGCGGCCGCGCTGTCACGGCGCGGCCCGGGCCCGCCACGCGTAGACGGCCCGGTCGAAGTCGTTCACGAGGGCCTGGGGCCCGTCCTCGAGGAACGGCAGCATCTGGGTCATGAGGACCGCGCAGACCTTCTGCTCACGGTCGATCCAGAAGAAGGTGTTGAAGATCCCCGCCCACGAGAGGGTGCTCGCCCCGCGGCCCTTGTCGAGCGGCTGGGTGTTGAGCGCGAACCCGAGCCCGAACTTGTCCGGCTGGCCCGGCATCGCGGCGCGGTCCTTTGCGAGCTGGGGCACGAAACTGGGCATGGGGTGCAGGGCGAGCTCGCCGATCTGGTTGCGCCCCATCTGGGCGACTGATTCCTGGGTGAGGACGCGCCGCGGCCCGAGCCGTCCGCCCGCCATCATCGCCCGCGCGAACCTCACGTAGTCGGCCGCGGTGGAATGGAGCCCGCCGCCACCGCTGAAGAACTCCACCGGCTTGGCCGGGGGCCGCGGCTGCTCCGCGAGAGCGCCGTCCGCAGTGCGTTGATACACGCCCGCCACCCGGGGCTGCTTGTCGGGGGGCACGTTGAAGAACGTATCGTCCATGCCGAGCGGCGCGAAGATGGCCTGCCGGAAGTAGGCCTCGAGCGACTGGCCGCTGACCCTTTCCACCAGCTTGCCCAGCCAGTCCGTGTTGATGCCGTACTCCCAGCGCGTGCCCGGGTCCAGCATCAGCGGCGCCTTCATGAACCCCTCGCCGCCGGCCATCACGCTCGGGACCTTCCCTTGCGCCGCGTAGTCGTGCAGCTCCTTGTTCAGGAACTCGTAGGCAAAGCCGGCCGTGTGCGTCAGCAACTGTCGCACGGTCATCGGCGTCTTCGGCGTGCGCAGCACCCCGCCGTCCAGGACCTGCACCGCTGCGAGCTCGGGCAGATACGTCGCCGCCGGCTCGTCCAGCTTCACCTTCCCGGCCTCGACCAGCTGCATCACCGCCACCGAGGTCACCGGCTTGGTCATGGACGCGATCGCGAATATGGCGTCCTTCTGGATGCCGAACGCGCCCTCGTAGGCGACGGCGTCCGCGGTCGCGACCATGGCGACGACTCCCGGCACGCGACGCTGCTCGACCGCCGTGCGCAGGACGTCGTCCAGGTTGGCCGTGCTCCGCGCCGGCGCGTTTGGCGCATAGGCCGCCGCTATCAGCAGTGCGCCGAGCAACCCGATCTTTTTCTCCATGTACCATCTCCTCGTCCGCGATCGGCCGGGCATCTCGTCGGCCTTCTGGCCGCGCGATTATCCTACGACTATGCTACGGCCCGCAGCCGGTGCGGCGAGGGAGGTCGACGTCGATGAGCGACTTGAGGATCGGCATCGTCGGCCTGGGCTGGGCGGCGGGGGCCCACATCGAGACGTTCAAGCACGTGCAAGGCGCGACGGTGACGGCCGTCTGCTCCCGGCGCCGGCACGATCCCGCAGACCTCGAGAAGAGGTTCGGCGTCCCGCTCGCGGCCTACGACGATTTCGACCGCATGCTCGCGGACGAGACGATCGACATCGTGGACATCTGCAGCCCGCCCTGGCTGCACGCACGGCAGGCGATGGCCGCCGCCCGAGCGGGCAAGCACGTCCTCCTCGAAAAGCCGATCGCCCTCACCTGGGATGACGCCAAGGCCGTGCGCGATGCCCTGAAGAAGGCGAAGGTCCAGGGCGGCGTCTGCTTCGAGCTGCGCTACAGCAGCCAGTTCCAGATGACGCGGTCGGTGGTGCAGCAGGGCCTGCTCGGCCATCTGCACTACGGCGAGGTGGACTACTACCACGGCATCGGGCCCTGGTACGGGCAGTTCTCGTGGAACGTGAAGAAGGACGGCGGCGGGTCGAGCCTGCTCAGCGCCGGCTGTCACGCCATGGACGCGCTGTTGATGCTGATGGACTCCGAGGTGGAGGAGGTGACGAGCTACGCCACGCGCTCGAAGAGCCCGACGTTCGCGCCCTACGAGTACCCCACGACCTCGACCACCATCCTCCGGTTCAAGGGCGGCCAGGTGGGCAAGGTGGCTTCGGTGATCGACTGCCTGCAGCCCTATTATTTCCACACGCACCTGGTCGGCAGCGAAGGCAGCCTCCTCGACGACAAGATCCACTCCGCGAAGCTGGGCACCGACAAATCGCGCTGGAGCTCGCTGGCCACGCACCTGGTGGACTCGGGGGACGTGAAGGACCACCCGTACCAGCCCCAGTTCCAGGCCTTCGTGGACAGTGTCCGGGCCGGCAAGAAGATGCCGCTGACAGACCTCGAGACCGCGCTCGAAACCCACCGCGTGATCTTCGCCGCGGACCGCTCGGCGCAGAAGGGAGAGCCGGTCCGTCTCTCGAAGTTCCGCTAGATGACGGCGCGCGTCCTCGCGGTGATGGCCCACCCGGACGACATCGAGATGACGTGCGCCGGTACGCTGGCGCTCCTGAAGCGGGCGGGATGGGACGTCCACATGGCCTCCATGACCGCGGGCGACCTGGGGTCGGCCACGCGCTCGCGGGCGGAGATCTCCCGGATCCGGCGCCAGGAGGCGGCCGCTTCGGCGAAGCTGCTGGGCGCCGGGTATACCTGCCTGGGCTTCGACGACCTGACCATCGTCTACAACGAGACGACCAAGCGCCGCGTCTCGGTGCTCCTGCGCCAGGTGCGGCCCGACCTCGTCATCGTGCCCTCGCCCGTCGACTACATGGCCGACCACGAGGAGACGGCCCGCATCGTGCGGGAGGCGGCCTTCGCCTCCACGGTTCCGAACTGGAGGGCGTCGCTCCACGGCCGGAGCCCGCGTCCTTGCGACGAGCTCCCGGCCATCCTCTATGCCGATCCCATCGACAACATCGACCACTTCGGCCGGCGGGTCCGCGTGCGCTACGTGGTGGACATCACGGCCAGCGTGGACCTCAAGGAGAAGATGCTGGCGGCCCACGACTCGCAGCGGTCGTGGTTGCGCCAGCAGCACGGCGAGGACGAGTACCTGCGCTGGATGCGCCGCGTCGGGGCCGACCGCGCGCGCGATTTCCGCTCCCGGAGGGTCGAGTACGCGGAGGGCTTCCGGCCGCACCTGGGCCACGGCTTCCCGCGGGAGGATCACCTGACGGCGTCGCTCGGCAAACGCGTGGTGAAGACCCTGCCCTGGAAGGGGGAGTGATGGCTTTCCGCTACTCGATGTCGAAGTTCATCCCGTTCCGCGACGAGGAGGCCTGCGCCCGGGTCCGCGCCATCCGCCGCCAGGACATCACCAAGCACGCGAACGAGGAGTTCCGCATCGAGGTCATCGACGACCGGGTGCAGTTCTACAGCCGCTTCGCCATCGACATCGTCGAGCGCATCCGGACCGCGGCCGAGGCGGGAAGCAAGTGCGTCCTCATCCTGCCCGTGGGGCCCGTGCCGCAATACGCGATCGCGGCCGAGATGATCAACCGCTCCAACCTGTCCTGCCGTCACCTGGTCACCTTCAACATGGACGAGTACGCCAACGAGGCGGGGGAGACCGCGCCCGGCGATTGGGAGGGCTCCTTCGCGACCTCGATGCGCCAGTCGTTCTTCGCGCGGATCCGAAAGGACCTGCGGCCGCTGGAGAAGAACATCCACTTCCCGACCCACACGAACATTGCGAGCTACTACAAGCGGATCGAGGACGAGGGGGGAGCCGACTGCTGCTACGGCGGGATCGGCTGGTGCGGGCACGTCGCCTTCTGGGAATCGCACCTGGGCCTGGAATTCGGGAACGACCTGAAGGCCTACAAGGCGGCCCATGGCCGGATCGTCGAGCTCAACCCCATGACGATCATGCAGAACGCGCTCCACTCCTTCTCGAGCGACTGGTCGTGGGTCCCGCCCCGGGCGGCCTCGATCGGCCCGCGGGAGATCCTGGGCGCGCGCGACCGCAGCTTCTGGCTGGACGGCGAGTGCGGCGGACCGGGGATGTCGTGGCAGCGCTTCATCGCGCGCCTGGTGGCCCACGGCCCCGTGAACACGCTGGTGCCCGGCTCGATCCTCCAGGAGACCAACTGCGGCTACCACATCCTGGGCGGGGTGGCCGACGACGTGAAGATCGACTTCAGCTGAAAGCCTCGGTCCCGACGCCTCTAGCCCGCATGTGCTACCATGTGTACATGAAGAGTCGTAGGCGCCTGGGCGTGCGTGCGATGCGCCAGAACCTGAGCGTGTACCTCCGGCGGGTCGGGTCCGGAGAGACGTTCGAGGTGACCGCCCGTGGGCGGCCGGTGGCGGTGCTGGGACCCATCGAGGGTGGGCTCACGCCCATCGAGCGCCTCGTCAGCTCGGGCCGGGCCAGCCAGCCGGAAGGCGACCTCCTGAAGCTCGGCCCCCCCCCGAAGGGGGGCCGCTGGCGGCGTTTGAGCCGGGCGCTGCAGGAGCAGCGTGCCGAGCGCTTCTAGATCGAGTCTCCTCTATCTCGATTCGTCGGCCCTGGTGAAACTGGTCGTCGCCGAGCCCGAGACACCAGCCCTGATCGAGTTCCTGGCGGAATGGCCGCATCGGGTCTCGAGCGTGCTTGCCCGCGTCGAGGTCCTGCGAGCGGTGAAGCGGGCGACGGCCGCCCCCGCGGTGCGTCGGAGGGCCGCGCGTGTCCTGGCGCGGGTCGCTCTGATCAGGATCGACGACCCCGTGCTCGCGGCGGCCGCGCGTGCAGGGCCGCCGGAGCTACGCACGCCGGATGCCCTTCATCTCGCCACCGCCGCGTCATTGGACAGCCTCGCCGGAATCGTCACCTATGATGCACGGTTCAGTGATGCGGCGTCGCGCGTTCGCTTCAAGGTCTGGTCGCCAGGTCGGTCGTGAGATGATGGCCGGCTCATGTCCGAACCGGCTTCGTCTCCCGACGTGCCGCGCTTCGATCCCGCCCGCCGCCGCGCCGTCACCTTCGCGCTGGCGCTGATCAGCGCCACCGCCGCGCTCGAGGGCACCGTCGTGTCCACCGCGATGCCGACGATCGTCGGTGACCTGCAGGGCCTGTCCCTCTACTCCTGGGTCTTCTCGGTCTTCCTGCTCACCTCCACGGTCACGATGCCGCTCTACGGACGGCTGGCCGACATCCATGGCCGGCGCCGCATCCTGCTGCTGGCCACCAGCCTGTTCCTGATCGGCGGCCTGGCGTGCGCGTTCGCGCGCTCGATGCCGCAGCTCGTGGCGGCGCGCGGGCTCCAGGGCCTCGGCGCCGGCGGCCTGCTGCCGGTGGCCATCGCCGTCGTCGCCGACCTCTATGCGTTGCGCGAGCGAGCGCGCATCCAGGCGCTGTTCAGCGCGATCTGGGGCACCGCGAGCCTGATCGGTCCTCTCCTGGGCGCTTTCCTCACCCTCAGCTTCGGCTGGCGATCGATCTTCCTGGTGATCGTGCCCCTCGGCCTGGTCTCCCTCGTGCTGGAGGCGACCCAGATGCGCGAGTCGTGGGCCTCGCGCCCGGAGCCGTTCGACGGGATGGGCGGCGCCACGCTGACCGTCGGCGTGACGGCGCTGCTGCTCGCCACGCTCCACGAACCGGGGACGCGCGGGCACCTCCCGCTACGGCTGCTGATGTTCGCCATCGGAGCCGCGCTGCTCGCCGTCTTCGCCCGCCTGCAAGCGGGCCGGGAGCACCCGCTCGTGCCCCTCACGCTGCTCACGCACCGGGAAACCGCGGCGCCGTACGTGGCGGGCGCGCTGGTCGGGACGACGATCTTCGGCGTCGATACGTTCGTGCCCCTGTTCGTCCAGGGAGCGCGCGGCGGAACGGCGGCGGCGGCCGGCGCCGTCGTGACGCCGATCATGTTCTTCTGGGCGACGTCGGCCTCGCTCGGCACGCGCGCCCTCGTGCGCTACGGGTTCCGGGCCACCGCTCGCGTGGGAACGATCCTGATCACGGTGGGGTGCGGCGCGCTGCTGGCCGCCGCGCTGGCCGAGGCCCCCGTCGTCTGGATCAGCGGGGCCTGCGCGCTGATCGGCATGGGCCTGGGCCCGCTGGCGACGTCCCAGATGCTGGCGGTCCAGCACGCCGCGCCCGAGACGCAGCGGGGCGTGGCGAGCAGCCTTGTTCCCTTCTTCCGCGCGCTGGGCGGCGCGTTGGGCGTGGGCACGCTGGGCGGACTGCTTTCGGCGGGCCTCGACCGCCACCTGGGCGCGGCCGCCGACGTGGCCGGGCGGCTGCTCGCGGGTCACGAGGCGGCCCTGCCGCCGGGGATCACGCCCCTCGCGGTCCGCCATGCGATCGCGCGCTCCCTGCTGCCGGTTTTCGGCGTCATGCTGGGCCTCGCCATCGTCAACTTGGCCATCGCCGGCCGGTTCCCCGGTCGGGCCGACGACCCTGCGGACCAGACGCCCCGTCCAACCGTTTGAACACGCCCGTGCTCGCGCCCGAGCCGGAAAAGACAGAACCTTTCCTGTCGCCCGCGCGTTACCGGCACGTGGGAGGTTCTCCGATGAACACATGTGCCGTCGCCGTCCTGGCCCTGGCGGCCCCGCTCGCGGCGGCCAGCGTCCCCGCGGCATCGCCGAGCGGCGGGACCGCCTGGCTTCACGTCCGCGTCGAGGAGCTGAAGCAGCGGTCGCGCGTGCATGTGAACCTGCCGCTGCCCGCCGTCGAAGCGGCCCTGAAGGCGGCGCCCGACCTCATCGCTTCCGAGGGCCGGATCCACCTCGGCGGCCACGGGCGCCACCTGGACGTCGACGACTTCCGGCAGGTGTGGAAGGAGCTGAAGACCGTCGGCGATGCGGAGATCGTCTCCGTCGAGGACGGCGACGACCGCGTGAACGTCAGCAAGAAGGGCGACCTCCTGCTGATCCGCGTCCAGGAGGGCGGTGATCGCGAGACCGTCCATGTCGACGTCCCTTCGGCCCTCGTCGATGCCTTGTTCTCCGGCCCCGGCGACGAGCTGAACGTGCGGGCCGCCATCGCCGAGCTGCGCAAGCTGCGCGGCGACGTGGTGCGGGTCAACGACCGCAGCTCGACGGTGCGGATCTGGATCGACGAGAGCGCCGGCGCGCAGGGAGAGAAGTGATGCTGCTCAAGATCGGTGCCGTCCTCGCCTCGATCCCGGTCGCGGTGGGCGCCGTGGTGGCCGGCACCGGGGTGATGGTCGTCGACGTCAGGGATTCGGACGGCACGCATATCGTCGTGCCCGTGCCCCTGCTGCTGGCCGAGACCGCGGCGCGCTTCGCGCCGACGAAAGCCGCGGAGGTCAACATCGACCGTCAGCTCACACGCGTGCGCCGCTACCTTCCGGTGGCCGAGGAGGTCCTGGCCGCGCTGGCCCAAGGCCCGGACGGCGAGCTGGTGCGCGTCGACGACGGCGACGAGCACGTGCGCATCACCAAGGCCGGAGACGTCCTGCAGGTGCGCGTCGAGAGCCCGCGGGAAAGGGTGGCGGTGAACGTCCCGTTCGGCCTCGCCCGCCAGGCGCTGAGCCAGGCCCGCGGCGGCCACGTCTCGGCGGGCGACCTGGTGGCGGCGCTACGCCATGCGCGCCTGACCCGGCTCGCGGACGTCCGTGACGGCGGCGATCACGTGACGATCACGGTCTGGTGAGCTGATCCGGGTCCAACCCTTTCGTCTCCTCCAGCGTCTGAAACACTAGCTGGAGGCCTGCGATGCTGGAGCAGCTGCGGTACGACGTCAAGCACGCGGTCCGCGGGCTGCTTCGGGACCGGGCCTTCACGGCCATCGCCCTCCTCTCGATCGGCCTCGGCGTCGGTGCGAACTCGGCGATCTTCTCGCTCGTGCACCAGGCCCTCCTGCGCCAGCTTCCCGTCCCGGAGCCCGAGCGGCTGGTGCTCCTGAGCTGGAACGGCGGGTTCGTGGGAACCGGGTGGGGAAGCGGGAACCTGCTGCCTCATCCGATGTTCCGGGACCTGAAGGCCGAGAACCAGGTGTTCGACGGGCTCATCGCCCGCCATCCGACCCAGATCCACCTGTCGGTCGAGGGCACGCCCGAGCCGGTGAACGCCGAGATCGTCTCGGGCAACTATTTCGGCGTGCTCGGGGTGCGCCCCGCGCACGGGCGGCTCCTCGACGAGTCCGACGACGTGCAGCCCGGCGCGCACCCGGTGGTGGTGGTCTCCTACGACTACTGGAAGAACCGCCTGGGCGGCCGTGAGGACGTCGTGGGCCGCCACGTGCTCGTGAACGGCTTCCCCATGACGGTGATCGGCGTGGCCGCCCCCGGGTTCCGCGGCATGGATTGGGGCGAGGTCCCATCGTTGTGGATCCCCACGATGATGAAGAAGCAGGCCACGCCGGAGTTCGACTGGCTCGACGATCGGCGCGGGCGGTGGCTCCACGTCTTCGGGCGATTGAAGCCCGGGCTCTCCGCGGCGCGGGCTCAGGCGGCCCTGCAGCCGTGGTTCAAGGCGATGCTGGAGGCCGACACGCGGCGCGAAGGGTGGCCGCAGGTCACGGAGGAGCAGCGGCGACGGTTCCTGGCCTCCAGCCTCGACGTCCTGCCCGCCGCCCAGGGCCGGTCGGATCTGGGGCAGCAACTGGAGAAACCGCTGCTCGTGCTCCTCGCCGCGACCGTCCTCGTCCTGCTCCTCGCGTGCCTGAACGTCGCGAACCTCTGCCTGGCCCGCGCGTTCGCGCGCCGCCGGGAGACGGCGGTGCGGCTGGCGATCGGCGCGTCGCGCGGGCGGATCGTCGGCGACCTGCTCGTGCAGAGCGCGCTCCTCGCGCTGGCCGGCGCGGGGGTGGGGCTGCTCCTGGCGCCGGCCGTCAGCGCGGGGCTCATCTCCTTCCTGCCCGAGGCCGTCGATCTCCGGCCCGGGATCGACGCGCGGGTCTTCCTCTTCGCCCTCGGGGTGGCCCTCGCCACCGGCCTCCTCTTCGGGCTCGTGCCGGCCCTGCAGGCGAGCGGGGAGCGGCCCGGGTTCACGTTGAAAGAGGAGGCCACGAGCGTCGCCGGGGGCCTCGGCCTGCGGAAGGCGCTGGTCGTCGGCCAGATCGCCCTCGCGCTGGTCCTCCTCGTCGGCGCCGGCCTCTTCGTGCGCACGCTCTCCAACCTGCGCGCGCAGGGCCCGGGCTTCGACACCACGAACCTGCTGACGTTCTTCGTCGATCCGGCCCGAAGCGCCTACAGCCAGCCGCGGGGCGAGCGGCTGATGGTCGACCTGCTGGCGGCGCTGCGAACGCTGCCGGAGGCCGAGCACGCCGGGTCTTCGAGCGCCACGCTGCTCGCGGGCGGCAGCTGGAACACGAGCATGACCATCCAGTCCGACCGCCGCTTCGTGACCGACCGCCCCGTTCACATCAACGCGGTCAGCCCGGGGTTCTTCGCGACCCTGCGCACGCGCTTGCTCGCGGGCCGGGATTTCGACGAGCGCGACGCGCGATCCGGCCCGGAACAGGAGTTTCGTCACGTCATCGTCAACGAGAGCTTCGCGCGGCGGTATTTCGGCGACGAGAGCCCGCTCGGGGCCCGTCTCGGGTTCGGCAACCGGCCCGACACCCGGACGGAGATGGAGGTCGTCGGGGTCGTGAAGACGTTCAGCTATCGCGGGCTGCGGGAGGTCGACGACCAGGTGTTCGTGCCCTTCCTCGAGAGCACGATCCGCGGCACCAACTACTACGTGCGGACGCGCGCGAGCTCGCCGGCGGCCTTCGCCTCGATCCGGGCGGCCGTCCGCGCCCTGGATCCGGCCCTGCCCGTCGACCGGCTGCGCACGCTGGACGACCAGCTCGACCGCGCGCTGGGCAACGAGCGCCTGCTCGCGATCCTCGCCACCGGCTTCGCGGCGCTCGCGGTGATCCTCGCGGTCGTCGGCCTCTACGGGGTCACGTCCTTCGTGGTGACGCGCCGGACGCGTGAGATCGGCATCCGCATGGCGCTCGGGGCGACGCGCGAGGCCGCGCTCTGGCTCGTGATCCGCGACACCGGGGTGCTGGTCGTCGCGGGCATCGCGATCGCGCTGCCGGCGGTCGGCGGCCTGGGGCGTCTCGTCGAGAGCCAGCTCTTCGGCGTGCACGCCCTGGACGGGAGGACGATCGCGGTCTGCGCGGCGCTGGTCGTGCTGGCCGCGCTGGCGGCGGCGGCCGTCCCCGCTCGCCGCGCGAGCTCGTTCAACCCGGTGGAAGCCCTGCGCTGCGAGTAGGCGGGTCCGCCCGGTCGCGGGCCCGTCTTCATCTTCACTCCATCACGCCGCCCACCACGCGGAAGGCCTTGTTCACGTTGCCGTCGATGCTCTCGTCGAAGCGGGAGCCGAAGGCGGGGCCATAGGTGGGCCGCAGCGCCGCCGCCACCTTCTGCCGGGCCTCGGCCAGCGTGTCGCCGCGGGCGTAGGCCTCGCCGGCCTCGCGCAGCAGGTCGCGGAAGTAGCGGGCCCACAGCGCGAAGCGCTCCTTGCCCCGCATGACGTCGCCGTGGCCGGCGATCACCGTGTCGAAATCGAGCGCCGAGGCCGCCTCCAGCGTGCGGATCCAGTCGTAGGGGTAGCCGTCGGCCATGTAGGGCATCCAGCCGTGGAGGAGGTCGCCGGTGACGATGACCTTGTCCTGGGGCAGGTAGACGACCACGTCCCCGTCCGTGTGGCCCTTTCCCAGCCAGAGGACGTGGACGCTGCGCGCGCCACGGTAGAGCACGAGGCTCTTCTCGAAGGTCAGGCTCGGGAGCGTCACCTGCATCGACCGCAGCTCGGCGAGGTAGGCGCTGCGCGCGCCGATCTCGTCGTCCAGGCGCTGGCGCTCGGCTTCCGCGGTCGCCCGCGCGCGCTCGGCCCGCAGTCGCTCGAGCTGCGGGGGCACGGTGACGATCTCGTGCTTGACCCGCGGGATGCCGCGGCTCTCGATGGCCTCGCGCGTGGCATGGGAAGCGATGATCTCCGTGCCCGCCGGCCAGGCTCCCACGTAGGCCTGGTTGCCCTGGTAGTGGTCCCAATGGAAATGGGTGTTCACCACCCACTTCACCGGCTTGTCGGTGATCGTGCGGATCTGGGCCATCAGCGCCCGCGCGGCCGACGGCTTGGAGTGGGTGTCCACGACCATGACCCCGTCCTCCAGGACGATCACGGCCGCGTTGCAGTTGATCACCGGGAGCGGCCGGGCGATGGCCGCCCACACGCCCTCCGTCACCTTCTTCATCTCGAACAGGTCCTCGGACGAGGCGACACCCGCCCCCAGCAGGATCGTGAGGGCTCCGACCCCGAGTCTTCTCATGTGCTCCTCCGTGAGCGGGGAGTGTACGGCGGGCCGGCCCTCCGCTTGACAACTCAGTATCAGTGTATTATATCTGTGATACACTAGGGTTGCGCCCGCCCATGCTGAGGATTGATCCGCGCGACGCCGTTCCGATCTGG
This sequence comes from Acidobacteriota bacterium, assembly GCA_003222275.1. Classification (GTDB taxonomy): domain Bacteria; phylum Acidobacteriota; class Vicinamibacteria; order Fen-336; family Fen-336; genus AA32. Next base: position 14,463 of record QHVJ01000113.1, read on the forward strand.
AAGCAGATCGAGGAGGGGCTCCGGCGTCTCGTGGGGTCGGGGAGCCTCCGTCCGGGCCGTCCCGTGCCCTCGGTGCGGGACCTCGCACGGGAGCTGCGAGTCAACCCCATGACCGTCTCCAAGGCCTACCAGCGGCTGGCCGACGGGGGGGTGCTCGTGGTGCGGCGGGGCGAGGGCACCTTCGTGGCCGAGGGCCCTCCGCAGCTCACCCGCGCCGAGCGGGCGAAGACCATGCGCGAGGGCGCCTCGCGCTACGTGAGCCTGGCCGCGACCCTGGGTGTCTCGAAGGACGAGGCGGCGCGCGAGGTGGCGGCGGCCTGGGACGGCCCCCGGCGAGGCCGCGGGGAGGAGTCATGAGTGGGGAGGCGGTGCTGTCGGTGGAAGACCTGGCGGTGCGGTACGGGCCGCAGACGGTGCTCGAGGGCGTGTCGTTCCAGGTGCCGCGGGGCTCGGTGTTCGCGCTGCTCGGCCGGAACGGGTCGGGCAAGAGCTCCCTCGTGCGCTGTGCGCTGGGCCTGCAGAAGCCCGCCCGCGGAGGCGTGCGATTGTTCGGGGAGGACGCCTGGGCCGCGCGCCGGCGCGCCATGGGGCGCGTCGGCGTCGTGCCCGAGCAGCCGGACGCGCCGCCGGAGCTGACGGCGGGAGAGCTGCTCGCGTTCTGCGCCCCCTTCTATCCCGCCTGGAACGACACGTCCGCCCGCGATCGTCTCGAGCGCTACTCGGTCCCGCCGCGCGTGCCGTTCGGGCGGCTGTCGAAGGGCCAGAAGGGGGCGGTGATGCTGGCGCTGGCCCTGGCCGCGTCGCCGGAGCTGCTGGTCCTCGACGACCCCACGCTGGGCCTGGACGCCGTCGCCCGGCGCGCGCTCTACGACGAGCTGATCGGCGAGCTCGCGGACCGCGGCACCACCGCGCTCGTCACGACGCACGACCTCGACGGGATCGAGCCCATCGCGGACCGCGTGGCCGTCCTCCGGGGGGCCCACCTCGTGGCGAACGAGACGCTGGACGCCCTCAAGGCGCGATTCCGTCGCATCCGTTGCGGGCCCTCGGCGGCGCCGTTCTCCTGGGAGCCGTTCGAACCGATCACGGCGGCGGAGAAGGATTGGGGCCGCGAGGCGGTCGTGGGCAACTTCACGGAAGAGCGGCTGGGCGCCTTCAGGGCGCGGACCGTTTCGGACAACGTCGAGGTCGTCGCGCTCTCCCTGGAGGAGATCTTTCTTTCCCTCGCCGGCACCGCGGGAGGGCTCTCGTGAGCGCGGTGCTCGGCATCGCCCGGCAGGAAGTGAGCACGCGGCGCTTCCTGCTGGCGGCGGCGGCGGCCCTGAGCCTGCTCGCGTGGGCCCTGCGGGCCGTCCTGCCTCCGGGGTGGTCGCGTGAGCTGGGGCAGTCCCTGGCTCTCGTTCTCTTCCTCGCCTTTCCGATCGCCGCCGCCATCGCGGTGGGCAGCTCGCTCGTCGGTCGCGACCTCGCCGAGGGTCGGCTCTCCTTCTACTTCTCCCGGCCGCTGTCGGCGGGGGCGCTCTGGGCGGGCAAGTTCCTGGGCGGCACGATCCTGGTCGCGGGAGCCTTCCTGTGCTGTTATCTCCCCCTCGCGCTCTCGGGCGTCGGCATCGGGCGCGAGGCCGTCGCCATCTGGCTTCTGGCCCTGGTCGGTCTCATGGCGTTCGCCCACACGATCAGCTCGATGTACCGGTCGGGATCACGCCTGTTCGCGCTCGACCTGTCCCTCGGCGCCGTGCTCGTGACCGTGATCGTGGTGCAGGTCCGGCATCTCGGGATCGCCGGCGCCGGGCACGTCCTGCTGACGACCGCCGCCCTTCCTTTCGATCTGGCGGTCGCCGCGGCGGCCCTGCTGGCGGCGGCCGCGGCCCAGCTCGCGTACGGCCGCGCCGACGCGCGCCGCGGTCACGTCGCGCTCTCCGCGACGGTCTGGACGCTCGCGCTGGTGGCCGTCGCCGCGCTCGCTCTCTGGAGTCGATGGGTCCTGGGGGTCACGCCCGCCGAGGTCGGCGGCGTGCGCCATCCGCTCCTGGTGGCGCCCAGCGGAAGCGCCTTGCTGTTCAAGGGAGCCCCGGAGCACGGCCGCGCCGGCTTCAGCCCCGTCTTCCTCATGGACGGCGAGAGCGGCTCGTACGTCCGTCTCGCGCCGGAACGGGTGACGTTCCCGGCGTTCACCGCCGACGGAAGCGCGGCCGTCTGGGTGGCCCCGGCGGTTTCCTGGTGGTGGTACGTCACGCCCGACCCGGGGCTTCTGTTCCGCGGGGCGGAAGCGCGCAGAGCCGCACTGGCCGTGGCCCGGCTCGGCCACGGGACGCCCGTGGTCGAGGAGCGCGCGCTCGAGCCGCCGGACGCGGAGCTCGCGCTCGCCCTGGATGGCGATGGGCAGCGGGTGCTGGTGTCGGGCCGCTCCGGCGTCTCTCTCGTCGATATCGCCAGCGGGCGGCTCGTCGCCGAGGCGCCGCTCTCGAACATCTGGGCCGCGGACTTCCTTCCGGGAGGAGCGGCGGTCCGCTTCTACCAGACGCCGAGGGATGGCTCCGAACACGCGTTCGTCGTGCTGGACTGGACTCCCAAGGACGGCAAGCGAGTCGAAAGGGCGCGGGTGCCCGTGGACCCCCGCGTGTTCCTGCTCGCACGGCGCGGCGACCTCGCCGTGGTCTCGACCGGCATGCGGGGAAAGGCGATCATCGACACAACCAGCGGCGCCGTGCGGCGGCTCGATTCGGCCACCGACGACGTTCCCGGCGCGGCTCTCGTGCTCTCGACCGGCCTCGTGGCGCTGAGCCTCGGCGAGGAGGTGCGAATCGTGACGCGAGACGGCGATGCCGTTGCGAGGCTGCCCGTCGAGCCGCGGACCAGTGTCTACGCGCTTCGGGAGCCCGCTCCGGGCGAGCTGGCCGTCGGCCTCTGGACGCTTTCGCTAGACCGTCGCCGCACGGTGTTCGTCGACGCCGCCACCGGGACGGTTCGGCGCGTGGAGCAGGGGCTCTTGCCGGCGGGCGTGCGGTACGGTGCGATGGACACCCAACCCCAGCCCGGGTCCTTCGCCTCTCGGCTCTTCACGGGGTCCCGCGGGGAGCTCGTCACGCTCGAGCCCGACGGCCGAAAGCGCGCGATCGTGGGCGTCGCGGCCCGCTAGGGGGCGCAGGGGGCGCCGGCCGCGATCCACTGCTTCAGCTTCGCGACGAGCTCATCGTGCGGGACCGGGACGGGAGCGCGCCCGGCGCCGGGACTCCATCCCCAGAGCACCAGCTTGTCCTCGGCCATGTGGTGGAACAGCGCGTCGAGGTTCTTGCCGCCGTTCTGCTTCTCGTCCTTGAGGCGCCGGCACACCTCGCCGCTCGAGAGGCCGATGAAAACCATCTTCCGCTCCGGCGGCGGCAGGTGCCAGGTCGGCGCGCCGGGCGGCACGTGCGGGCCGTAGCTGGTCGGGGGATTCGTGACCCCGTGGCACGTCGCGCACGGAAGGCCCGGGGCGCCCTTGCCGTCGCTGCCGCGCACGACGCCCATCGTGTGGGGCCGCCCGTCGTCGAGCTGCAGCGGCGCGTCACCGGGGATGTGGCAGTTCTGGCAGCGCGGGTGCTGGAGCACGGCGCGCACGGTCTCGAACGCGGCCACGCCCTCTTCCTTCGACGGCGCCGCGGCCGGTGACGCGGCGGGGAGGAGCGCCGCCAGGGCGGCGAGGACGGCCGCGGAGGAGATCGCGGCGCGCCCGTACATAGTGGGACGGGTGGTCTTCATCGGGCTTGCCTCCCAGGTTCGTTCAGGCGAGCCGGAAGGGGAGCCGGCGCAGCCGCTGGCCCGTGGCCGCGAAGATCGCGTTCGCCACCGCCGGCGCGACCGGGGGCACCCCGGGTTCGCCGATGCCTCCCGCCTTCTCCGAGCTCGGCACGATGTGCACCTCGACCTCCGGCATCTCGTTCAGCCGGAGCAGCGGGTAGTCGTGGAAGTTCGACTGCTGCACGCGCCCGTCCTTGAAGGTCAGCTCGCCATGCAGCGCCGCGGACAGGCCGAAGGCCACCGCGCCTTCCACCTGTGCGCGCACGCCGGCCGGGTTCACGCAGATGCCGCAGTCCACGGCGCACACGACGCGGTGCACGCGTACGCGGCCGCTCGCGACCGAGACCTCCGCGACCTGCGCCATCCAGCTTCCGAATGACTCGTGCACGGCCAGGCCGCGCGCGCGTCCGCCCGAGAGCGGCCGACCCCAGCCCGCCTTCTCGGCGGCGAGGTTCAGCACGCCGAGATGGCGCGGATGCTCGCTCAAGAGCCGGCGGCGGTATTCGAGAGGCTCCTGTCCCGCGGCGCGGGCGAGATCGTCGACGAACGTCTCCATCACAAAGGCGGTGTGGCTATGTCCGACGGACCGCAGCCAGAGCACGGGGATCGTCTTCTTCGGCGAGTGGAGGTCCACCAGGTGGCTGGCGGTTCCCTTCACGTACGGCGAATCGGCCACGCCCTCGACCGACGTGTCGTCGATGCCGTTCTTGATCATCATCGGCGCGAACGGCGTGCCTTCGAGGATCGACTGGCCGACGATGGTCTGCCGCCATGCAACCGGCTTGCCGTCCGCGCCGAGGCCGACGCGGAGGCGGTGCACGTACATGGGTCGGTAGTAGCCGCCGTGGATGTCGTCTTCACGCGTCCACACGACCTTGATCGGCGCGGCGCCGCCGGCCGCCTTCGCGACCTGGACCGCCTCGGAGACGAAGTCGCTCGTCGGCGTCGCCCGCCGGCCGAACCCGCCCCCGAGGAACATCGTATGGATCTTCACCTGCTCCGGCTTCAACCCCGCGATCTTCGCGGTCACGGTCTGGTCCATGGTCTGGAACTGCGTGCCCGTCCAGACCTCGGCGCCGTCGGCGCCGATCCGCACCGTGCAGTTGAGCGGCTCCATGGGCGCGTGGGCGAGATAGGGGACCTCGTACTCGGCCTCGACCGTCTTCGCCGCGGACTTCAGCGCGGCGTCGACGTCCCCCGCCGCCGCGGCCTTCGTTCCGGGCGTGCCGGCCGCGGCCCGAAACTCCTCGCGCAGGCGCTGCGTATCGAGGTCCGCGCCCGGGCCCGGGTCCCAATCGATCTCGAGCGCGTCGCGTCCGAGCTTTGCGGCCCAGAAGTGCTCGCCCACCACCGCGACCCCCGACGGCACCTGGACGACGGCCTTCACACCGGGCACCGCCTTCGCCTTCTCGGCTCGGAAGCCCTTCACGGTGCCGCCGAAGATCGGCGCGCGAGCCACGAGCGCCGTCAGCATGCCCGGGAGGCGGACGTCCATACCGAACTGCGCCTGGCCGGTGACCTTCTCGGGCGAATCGAGGCGCTTCGTCGGCCGGCCCGCGATCTTCCAGTCCTTGGGATCTTTCAGCTTCACGGTGGCCGGCGGCGTCCGCTTCTGCGCCGCGGCCGCGAGCTTTCCGAACGAGAGCCTCTTGTCGCCGCTCACGACGAAGCCCGCCTCCGCGCGGCACGCCGACGGATCCACCTTCCACTGCTCCGCCGCGGCCTGGATCAGCATCTCCCTGGCCACCGCCCCGGCGTACCGATAACGGTCCAGCTCCGAATATGTCGAGCTGGAGCCGCCGGTCATCTGCATCCCGAACGCGGGATGAGCGTAGACCGGTGCCGCCGGCGCCTCCTCGGCGCGGACCTTCGCCCAGTCGCAGCCCAACTCCTCGGCGACGAGCATGGGCAGCGCCGTCCACACGCCCTGGCCCATCTCGGAGTGGGCGAGGATCACGGTGACGCTCTCGTCCTCGCCGATGCGCAGGAAGGCGTTGGGGTCGGGCAGCGCCGGCGCGGCGGGCGCCTGCATCGCCGCGAGACCGCTACGGGGCGCCACGTAGAAGCCGATGACGAGGGCGCCGGAGGTCTGCAGGAAGCGGCGGCGGCTGAGGCCTGACGGCGTGCTCATGCGGTCCTCCCGGCCAGCTCGGCCGCGCGGCGGACGGCGGCGCGGATGCGGAGGTACGTGCCACACCGGCAGAGGTTGGCCGACATGGCGTTGTCGATGTCGGCGTCGCTCGGATGGGGCCGGGCCGCGAGCAGTGCCGCCGCGGCCATGATCTGGCCCGGCTGGCAATACCCGCACTGCACGACGTCCTCCTCGATCCAGGCGCGCTGGATCGCGCTCAGGCCCGGGGCGGAAAGGCCCTCGATCGTCTTGACCGCGTGCCCCTGGACGCTGGCCGCGGGGGTCACGCACGAGCGCACGGCCTGGCCGTCGACGTGGACGGTGCACGCGCCGCACTGCGCCATCCCGCAGCCGAACTTGGTTCCGGTCAGGCCGAGGATGTCGCGCAGCACCCAGAGCAGGGGCATGTCATCGGGCGCGGCGGCCTCGTATTCCTTGCCGTTGACGTTGAGCTTCATGGATCCGTCTTGACACGGATCCGGCCCGCTCGTCAACCACCTTTTTTGTCGCGGTTCCGGAAGCTCAGTCGACGGGTTTGTCGCGAAGCACTGGGTAGAACTGGACGAAGACGTTGTCGGAGGCTGCGTGCTGGCGGTGGCAGTCGAAGCACTGGGAGCGGGGAAACGCCGTCGCCGCCGGCCGCGACCCGTCGCCGAAGCTGAAGTAGGCCCATCCGTCGGGAAACCGCTCGACGTCCTTGACCGCCGCCTCCAGGGCCACGCGCCGGCCCTCGAAGAGCCCGTGCCGGCTGGGGGCCACCTTCTGCGCCGCCTCGTGCAGCTCGAGCACGAGGACCGTCTTGTCGGGGAAGCGTCCCGTATGCCGGAAGGCCTCGTACGACTCGGGCCGGAGGTAGACATGGTGGAACTCGCCGGGTCCGGTCTCGTGGGAACCCTCGCGGTAGGAGAGGCCGAGGGAGGCGCCGACGAAGACCCAGCTCCGATAGCCTTGCGGGCGGAGGAGCGCGCCGGAGGCATCGTAGTTCGGCGACGCGGTCGTGCCCGTGGGGCGCGCGCCGTCGCCGAGGGCGCCGAGCAGGGGAGCGACGGCGAGCACGACCAGCAGGTGGCGGGCCACGAAGCCTGGACCTCCTCCCCCCTTCAGCAGCATAGCCGGCTAATCCTACCCCGATCGGCCCCCAGCGCCATGGGAAAGGACCGGCGACGCGAGTAACATTCACCATCCAGATCGCTGAACCGGAGCTTCCTTCGTGCGCATCCAGGTCGCGAGAGATCACGAACAGGTGAGCCGCCGCGCCGCCGCGCGCATCGCGGCGGCCATCCGCCGAAAGCCCGGCCTCCTGCTGGGGGTCGTGACCGGTGCCACCCCGACGCGCACCTATGAGCGCCTGGCGGAGCGGCGGGCCGTCGAGCCGGCACTCTTCAGTCGGCTCCGCGTCGTGAAGCTCGACGAGTGGCTCGGGCTGCCGCCGCGCCATCCCTCATCGTGCGAGAGCTATCTCCGGGAGAACCTGCTTGTCCCCCTGCGCATCGACCGGCGGCGGTACCAGGGCTTCCGGCCCCGGCCGAAAGACCCGGTCGCCGACGGCGCGCGCATGGCCCGCTGGCTCGCCCGGCACGGACCCATCGACGTCTGCGTCCTGGGCCTCGGGCGCAACGGCCATCTGCTCATGAACGAGCCGGCGGCGGAGCTCCTGCCGGGCCCGCACGTCGCACGGCTCGCCGCCAGCACGCGCCGGCATTCGATGCTGACAGGCTTGAAGTCCCCCCCTCGTCGCGGCCTGACCATGGGCCTGGCCGACATCCTGCGGTCGAAGGCTGTCCTGCTCCTCGTGTCGGGCCGGCACAAGCGCACGGCCCTCGCGCGCATGCTCGAAGGGACGGTGTCGAGCCGTTGTCCGGCCTCGTTCCTTTGGCTCCACCCCGACGTAACCGTGTACTGCGATCGGGAAGCCTTCGGCGTGCCCGATGCGGGGAGGCAGTGAGCGCCCGCGACAAGGCCGTGGGGATCGACATCGGGGGCACGAAGATCGCCGTCGCCACCGTGAGCGCGTCGGGGGGGATCGTCCGCGAAGCCACGATTCCGACGGACGCGGCGCGGGGCTTCGCGGCCGCCGTGCCCCGCATCGTCGACACCGTGAAGCGGCTCCTCGACGAGAGCGGCTGGAGCGCGCACGAGCTGCAGGGAATCGGGATCGGCTGCACGGGCCCCGTCGATCGCGTGCGGGGAACGATCCTGAACCCGCATACGCTGCCGGGCTGGCAGGGCGGGGACGTCGTGAGCCCGCTCCGGGACGCGTTCGGTCGCCCGGTCCTGCTCGAGAACGACGCGGACATGGCGCTGCGGGGGGAGTGCCATGCCGGAGCGGGCCGTGGCTTCGATCCCGTGGTGATGCTCACGTTCGGCACCGGCATCGGCGGCGCCGCGCTCGTGCACGGCCAGGTGCTGCGCGGAGTGGCCGGTGAGCACCCGGACATGGGCCACGTCTCCGTCGACCCCCGGGGACCCCGGTGCTATTGCGGGACGAGCGGTTGCTTCGAGTCGCTCGCCTCGGGCTCGGCGCTGGCGGCGGCGGCCGCCGCCCACGGCCTGGGCGACGCGCGCCAGCTTCTCGCCCGGGCGCGAGAGCACGAGCCCGCCGCCGAGGGTATCCTTCGCGACGCGCTGTCGGCGGTGGCCAGCGCCACCTGGACGATCGTGCACGCGCTGCTGCCGGAGCGGCTCATCCTGGGCGGAGGCATGATGGACGAGCACTACGAGACGTTCGCCGCCGCCGCCGCCAGCGCGGTCGCCCGGGCCGCCATGGCGCCGCCGGGGCGGATCACGGTGGCGCGGGCCGCCCTCGGGAACCGGGCCGGAGTCCTCGGCGCCGCGAGCGCCGCCCTGAACCTCAGAACGGAGGAGTGACCATGCGCCCCGTCGGCGTCGGCATCATCGGCTCGCAGTTCATTTCCACCATCCACGCGGAGGCGCTCCGCGCCTATCCGCACGCGGAGATCCGGGCGGTGGCGTCTCCGACTCCCGGCCATGCCCAGGCCTTCGCCGAGCGGCTTGCCATCCCGCACCACCTGACCGACTACAAGAAGATGCTGGCCATGCCCGAGATCGACATGGTCGTCGTGGGCGTGCCCAACGACCTGCACCACCGCATCACCCTCGACGCCGCGGCCGCGGGGAAGCACGTCGTCATGGAGAAGCCGTTCTGCCTGAACCTGGCCCAGGCCGACGAGATGATCGCCGCCTGCCGCCAGGCGAAGGTCAAGCTCATGTACGCCGAAGAGCTGTGCTTCGTGCCGAAGTACGTCCGCCTGAAGCAGCTCCTCGACAGCGGCGCCCTCGGAAAGCCCACCCTCGTCAAGCAATCCGAGAAGCACGACGGCCCCCACGCCCCGCACTTCTGGGACGTGGAGCGCTCGGGCGGCGGCGTCATGATGGACATGGGCTGCCACGGCATCGAGTTCTTCCGCTGGATGCTGAACCGGCCGAAGGTCAAGTCCGTGTACGCGCAGATGAGCACGAGCGTGCACGGGGACAAGACCCGCGGCGAGGACAACGCGATCCTGATCCTGGAGTTCGAGGGCGGGGTGACGGCAATGGCCGAGGAGAGCTGGACCAAGATGGGCGGGATGGACGACCGGGCCGAGGTGCACGGGTCCCAGGGCGTGGCGTACGCCGACCTCCTCCACGGCAACGCGATCGAGACCTACAGCGCGGGCGGCTACGACTACGCGGTGGAGAAGGCCGGCTCGACCAAGGGCTGGAGCTTCACGATCTACGAGGAGGCCTGGAACTACGGCTTCCACGGGGAGATGGCCCACTTCGTGGACTGCGTGCAGAACGACCGCAAGCCGCTCGTGACCGGCGAAGACGGCCGGGCGGTCCTGGAGGTGATCTTCGCAGCGTACGAGTCGGCGCGAGAGGGACGCAAGGTGGCGCTGCCCTTCGAGAGCGAGGCCCGCAAGCCCATCGACCTCTGGTGGGCCTCGGAGTCGCGGTAGGCCGTCGATGGCTGGCCAAGGACTCGAGCGCCGGGAGGTCTTGCGCATCCTGGCCCTGGCCGCCGGCGCCAGCACGTACCCGGGTTTCTCGCGGTGGAGCTTTGCCTGCGAGCACGGCGGAAGCGGCGTGATCCAGGTGAAGCGTCCGAGCTACACGCCGCGGTTCTTTTCCGCCGACGAGTACGCGACCGTCGAGCGGCTGGCCCAGCTCATCATCCCCGGCGACGACAGCCCGGGTGCCCGCGAGGCCGGCGTCAGCGAGTTCATCGACTTCATGGTGTCGAGCGATCCGGGTGTCCAGTACCGGTTCCGCTACGGGCTGACCTGGCTCGACGCCCACGCCGCCCAGCTCCACGGCGCGCCCTTCCGCACGCTCGACGAGCCGAAGCAGAACGAGCTCCTCGGGCGCCTGGCCTACCGCGATCGGTACCGTGACGGCGAAGAAGAGGGCCGCGCCTTCTTCAAGCTGATCCGCGAGTACACGATCATGGGCTTCTACACCTCCAAGATCGGACTCGAGCAGCTCGACTACCCGGGCCTGCGGATCTACCTCGAGTCGCCGGGCTGCCCGCACCCCGACGATCCCGAGCATCGGCATCTTCCCGCGGGAAAGACCTGAGGCGACGCCATGGCGGCGAAGACGTACGACGTGATCGTCATCGGGACGGGCGCCGGCGGCGGCATGGCCATCAAGACGCTATGCGAAGCGGGCCTCACCGTCTGCGCCCTCAACTCCGGACGCCGGCTCGATCCCGCGAAGGACTTCCGCAACCACCGGCAGCCGTACGACATGGTCTACCGCGGGTTCGGCGATCCCCGCAAGCGCGACCGCTACTACCACATCGAGAACGAGTACACCGACGGCCTCTGGGAGCACGGCATCTCCTACACCACGGCGCCGGGTACGAGCTGGGAGTGGCCGCGCTGCCACGCCGTCGGCGGCAAGACCAATTTCTGGGGCCGCTCCGCCGCGCGGATGGGGGACATCGACTTCAAGACCGCGACCGTCGACGGCGGCCATGACGTGGACTGGCCGGTCTCCTACGACGAGATCGCGCCCTACTACAGCCGCGTCGAGCGCATGATCGGCGTGGCGAGCACCGTGCAGGGCCGCCCGAGCAACCCCGACGGCGAGTACCTGCCGCCGATGAAGCTGCGCTGCCTCGACCACATCCTCGCGCGCGGCTGCGGTTCGCTCGGCATTCCCTACCTGCCCGACCGGCTGGCCCAGCTCACCGTCGCCCACCAGGGCCATCCGCCGTGCCACTACTGCGGAAACTGCACGGAAGGCTGCGACACGGGCTCCTTCTTCTCGACGCCCTGGTTCTTCCTGCCCCTCGCCGAGAAGACCGGCAAGCTGGAGCTGCGCACCAATGCCGTCGTGAGGAGCATCCTCGGGAACGAAGACGGCCGGGCGAAGGGCGTGGCCTACGTCGATCGGGAGACGAAGCAGGAGGTGGAAATCTACGCCCGGGCGGTGGTAGTGGCCGCTTCCTGCGTCGAGTCCGCCCGGATCCTCCTGAACTCGACGTCCCGGCAGTGGCCGAACGGCCTCGGCAACTCCAGCGGCCAGGCGGGACGCAACCTCTGCGATCACCTCTACGGCACGACCGGGTACGGCTATCTGCCGCAGCTGCTCGGCCAGCCGTCGTTCCCGGACAACGTATCGGCGAGCCAGGTGGTGTGGATGCCGCGCTGGCAGAACCTGCGCCGCCCCCGGGAGGAGAAGTTCATCCGCGGATACTCGATCTATCCCACCGGCGGCTGCGGCGAGTTCCCGTGGTATCACGACCAGATCGAAGGGTTCGGGAGCCAGCTCAAGCGCGACATCAAGCGTCACTACCCGACGCCCGTGTCGTTCTACTGCCAGATCCCATCCCTGCCGAGCGCGACCAACTACGTCGACATCGATCCCGAGGTCAAGGACCAATACGGTATCCCCGTCGTCCGCGTCCACTTCCAGTGGGGCCCCAACGAGCTGCTCATGTGGGAGCACGCGAAGCAGGCGACGGCGGCCGTCATCCGCAGCGCGGGCGGTCAAGGGTGGGGCGCGGGGAAGGAGCCGTACACGCCGGGCTGGAGCCTGCACGAGACCGGCACCCTGCGCATGGGGAACGACCCGCGCCGGTTCGTCACCAGCCGGTTCGGGCAGACCCACGACGTGAGCAACGTCTTCGTGTGCGACGCGAGCGTCTTCCTCGGCTGCACGGACAAGACGACGACGCTGTCGATCCTGGCCTTCGCGCTGCGCACGAGCGAGTACCTGGTGGAGCAGCGCCGCAGGGGCGAGATCTGACCTACGGGCCCGGGCCGAGCAACCCTCGCGCCTGGTTGATGACGACGGTCGAGTCGACAACGGGCACGTCGTAGCTGAGGGTGGGTCCGTTGGCCCAGTGGACTTCCAGTCGGTCCACTCGGGTGGCTGGACCCAGGCCAAAGTGCACGCGCAGATCGGACTGCGAGATCTGGCTGCGGCCGCTCGCGACCTCGCCGCGCATGCGCAGGCCGCCCGCGGTGCAGTAGACGACCGAACCGATGGCGTCGCGCGGGCACTTGCGCGCGGGGTCACCGACGAGGCGCACGGTGAGCCAGTGGCCGGCGCGGTGGCCTCCGTCGTTGCGCAGGAGCGCCGGCGCCTCGTCGATGTCGTTGATCAGCACGTCCACGTCCCCGTCGTTGTCGATGTCGCCCACCGCCAGCCCCCGGCTCGGCCACGCGACGGCCATCGCCGGCCCGGCGGACCCGCCGACCTCCACGAAGCGGCCCTTCACGTTGCGGAACAGCAGCGGCCGCTGCCGGTAGGACGTGTTCCAGTCGAACCGGTCGACGAGCGGATACACGTGCCCGTTGGCCACGAACAGGTCGAGGCGCCCGTCGTTGTCGTAATCGAGGAACGACGTGCCCCAGCCGAGAAACGGCACGCTGGGACGGCCAATCCCGGCGGCAAAGCTCACGTCGGAGAACAGCCCGCTCCCGTCGTTGTGGTACAGCACGTTCGAATCGTCCGCGAAGTTCGTGACGTGGATGTCGTCGCGGCCGTCGTTGTCGTAATCGCCGATCGCCACGCCCATGTGGGCCTGCTCGCGGCCCGTCTCGTCGAGGGCGGCCCCCGACGTGTAGCTGACGTCCTTGAACGTACCGTCGCCCTGGTTGCGATAGAGGTAGTTCGGCGTGGAGTCGTTGGCGACGAACAGGTCGAGCCGGCCGTCGTCGTCGAAGTCGAAGAACGCCACCCCGAAGCCGTAGAAGCCGGCGGCGTCGGCCACGCCGGCCCGCGCGCTGACGTCGGTGAACGTGCCGTCGCCGTTGTTGTGGAAGAGGTGATCGGGTGCGCCCTTGAGCCCACGCGGGCCGCACATGACGGGTTGGCCCCGGTACTCGCAGTACCGCATGCCTGGCGTATACGCCGCACCCATGCCCCGCTGATCGGAGGCGGGGCTGGGGGCGGGTCCTCCGTCCGGGTGAACAGCGCCCGGACCGGGCGGCGCGGGCGGTAGGTGAGCCAGGTCGAGGTTGATGTAGCCGGCCACGAACAGATCCAGCTTCCCGTCGCCGTCGTAATCCCCGAAGGCGCAGCCGGTGGACCAGCCGTCGACGGCGACGCCCGCGCTCTCGGCCACGTCGGTGAAGGTACCCTGCCCGGTGTTGCGGTAGAGCCGGTTGCGGCCGAAATTGGTGACGTACAGGTCGGGCCAGCCGTCGTTGTCGAAGTCGCCCTCGCACACGCCTTGGCCCCAGCGCCCGTTTGCCACCCCCGCCGCCGCGGTCACGTCGGTGAACGTGCCGTCGTGATTGTTGTGGAAGAGCGCGGCCGAGGGCGCCGGTTCACGGCCGGCCAGCGCGGCCCAGGTCGATCCGTTCACGAGGTAGACGTCGAGCCAGCCGTCGTTGTCGTAATCCCAGAGCGCGACGCCGGAGCCGGTCGCCTCGATGATGTAGTTCTTCGCGATGTCACCCGACACATGCCGAAAGGACGCAAGGCCCGCGGCTCGCGTTACGTCGACGAAACTTACGCCCGGGGCGGCATCCGCCGAAGGCGCCGGCGCGGCGATGGTCGGAGGCAGGGGCCGCGGCGCGGTGAGCAGCAGGAGCAGCGGCGCTGCCCAGAGCGCGTGTCGCAGGCGTGGGTTCAAGGACAACGGGGCTTGGCTAGGGCTTGTCCGGTGGGGGCGGCGGCTCGGCCTGCTTCCGTTGGCCGAGAGGGTCGCTCGATTGCATCGCGTCCACGGCCTCCGCGGCCTGGCCCTGGACGAGCTTCTGCACGCGCGCGAACGTCGCCTCCGCCTCCGGCGTGCGCCCGACGAGCCGATACGCGCGGCCGAGCAGGTACTGGGCCTGCAGCATCCGCGGCTCGAGCTTCGCGGCCGTCTCGAGCTCCGGGATGGCCGCGGCCGCCTGGCCGGATTGGAGGAGCGCGTGGCCGAGCGCCAACCGCGCGGGGGCCGAGGTCGGATCGAGACGAAGCGCTTCCCGGAAGCTCTGGATGGCCGGCGCATACTCCTGCCGGTAGGAACGGCAGACTCCGATGCCGTAGAGCACGTCGTAGTTCTGGGGCGCGAGCTCGGCCGCCCGCCCGTAGTAGGCGAGCGCATCCTCGAATCGTGATTGGTGGCGCGTCATGTCGCCGAGCGCGATCAGCGCGTCGACCGAAGCAGGGGCGGCGTCGAGGACCGCCTTGTATTCGGCTTCCGCTTCGGCCGGACGCTCCTGCGCGACGTGGAGGTCGCCCCGAAGCTGATGCGCGCGGGGAGACTCCGGAGCTTGGGCGAAGAGCCGGTCGTATTCGCCCTCGGCGAGCACGCCGCCCAGGATCGTCAGGTAATAGAGAGCGTCGGTGTTCCGGGGTTGCAAGGCGAGTACTCCGCGAAATGCCTGGTAAGCGTTCTCGAAGTGCCCCAGCGCGGCTTCCGCTCTTGCCATCACGAGACGCGCGCTCGTGTCGCGAGGCAGCGCCTTCAGCCGTTGGCGGGCGAGAACGATGGCTTGCGGATAGTCGCCGCGATCGAAGGCCCGCGCGGCGGCCGAGGCCTCGGGCGGTGGGGTCGTCCTCACGGGCGTCGCGGCGAACGTGACGGGCGCGAGGAGCCCGGCGATCACCAGTGCCGCCGGCGGCACCTGCCACCTTCTCATCGGATCTCGTCCGCGAACGTCGCGATGGAGCCGTGGCGCGCGGTCCCCGCCTCGGAACGCCGGGCGCCGCCGCCGTCCACTTCCGTCGTGTCCGATCGCATCCTCTCCAGGAAGAGCTTCAGGTTGCTCCTCATGACGACGTGCGGCGACAGCCTGTTCACCGCCGGCGGCGTCACGCCTTCCACCAGGAACTTGTAGATCGCCTGGAAAGCGATCTGGCCCTGGACCCAGGGGCGCTGATAGATGGTAGCGGAGATCCTGCCGGACTCGATCAGGGGCGCGAGGGCCGGGAACAGATCCGTCGTGATGATCGTGACGCTTCCACCCAACCCCTGATCGTCCAGGGCCCTCATCACCGGGATCGAGTTGGCCGTGCTGACATACACGCCGGCGAGGTCCGGGGTGGTCGCCAGCACCTGCCGGCATTTCTCGTAGGCCTCGTTTTCGTCGTCGTGCGCCTCTACAACCGCGGCGATGCCCAGGCTCGGCCACCGCTCCGCGATCTCCTTCCGGAACCCGTCCAGCTTCTGCAGGTGATCGACGGTGCTGAGCTGACCGGTCACGACGACGACGCGGCCTTCTCCGCCCAGGAAACGCCCCATCAGCTCTCCCACCAGGGAGCCGCTCGTCGCGGAATCGACAGAGACGGTGGCAAGGTGCTCGATGCCTGGCGCATCGGTGTTCACGCAGACGACGGGGATGCCGCGCCCGACTGCCCTGCGCATGAGCGGGGCCAGGCTCTCCGGGCGCCCCGGCGCGATGACCAGACCGTCGATGTTGTCGTCGAGCGCGGCCTCCAGGGCCTCGATCTCCCCCTCGCCCAGGCGCGGATAGGATCGGTGAACGACCCTCACGCCGTTGGATTCGAACGACCGGGCGACGTCCTGGATTCCGTCCCGCACGAGGTCGAAGAAGGAGGCAATCTCTTTCGGGAGATTGACTCCCACGCGCCACTGCTTCCGCGACGACAGGAAGCGGGCCGCGAGGTTGGGCCGGTAACCAACGCGCTCGGCCAGCTCGAGGACCTTGGCCCTCGTCGTCTGGTTGATGCCCGGCCGGTCGTGCAGCGCCCGGTCGACGGTCCCGATGGAGATGCCGAGGGTCTGCGCGATCTCCCGGATGCCCGGTGGCTTCGTGCGCTTTCGCGCTTCGGTCTTCCTCCGGCGACGCAAGGCGGGCTCTCCTCTTACCGCATGCCCTGCCTCACGCCGCCAGCGTCCTCGACCGTCGCATGGAACGCCATTATTGCCTCGTGAACGTACACGGTCAAGAACGGAACGTATAGAAGGGCCGTGGGGCGCCGCGCAATTGCCGGCACTGGCATGCCAGAAACGCCTTGACATCGCCGGCGCCTCGGCACTAGAGTCTCGGCCCGAACTCATCTACAGGTTTCGAGGTCTTGACAATCCCAAGGCTTGCCGTTAACGTACACGGTCAAATCAGCCCCTGCCCCCTAGACTCACGAAAGGAGTCCGCGATGCGGAAAGCCGTCGCCCTCCAACTGGCGATCCTCCTCTGCCTGCTCGTCGCACCCAGCGCTGTACGCGCCCAGAGCTTCAATGGCTCCATCGCCGGCAAGGTGATGGACACGACCGGCGCCGTGGTCGCGAATGCGGACCTGGTGCTCAAGAACGTCGCCACCGGCGTCGAGCTGCGCCGGAAGTCGACCGATTCGGGCGATTACGCCTTCCGCAACCTCGTTCCCGGGACCTACGAGCTGCGCGCGAATAGCGCGGGGTTCAAGCCGCACGTCCAGAAGAACGTCGAGGTCAACGTGAACTCCGACGTCAGGCTCGACGTGAGCCTAGGCGTCGGCGGGCAGAGCGAGCAGGTCGAGGTCGTGGCGGAGACCTCGACGCTCGCCTACGACAGCGGCGCTCACGAAGAAGGCATTTCCCCGGACACGCTGGCCCAGCTCCCGATCCAGTTCTCGACGGGGCCGCGCGCGGCGGCGGCCTTCGTTCTCCTCATGCCCGGAGTCTCCAGCGGAGGCGGGAACAACCCGTTCGACGCCCGCATCAACGGCGGGATGGAGTCCGGCGACGAGGCGGTGCTGGACGGCGCGAGCATGCAGCAGGGCTTCATGAGCCAGAGCGGGATGATCTCCATCTTCAAGGACTTCCCGTTCTCCCCGGACATGGTCAGCGAGATCAAGGTGGTTTCCTCGAGCTACGAGCCGCAGTACGGGTCCAGCACGTCCGGACAGATCGTGGCCACGACGAAATCCGGGACCGAGCGGTTCCACGGCTCGGCGTTCGACTACCATCAGCGCGATGGCTTGAACGCCAAGCAGTGGGGCGCCACCGACAAGTCGCTGCTCAGAAAGAACAACTTCGGCGCCAACCTCGGCGGCCCGGCCAAAATGCCCGGTCTGTGGTCGAACAGCGTCAAGACCTACTTCTACGTGAACTTCGAGGGCTTCCGGCAGACGGGCGGCGTCAACCGCCCGACGCTGTCCATCCCCTCGGCGAAAGAGAGGAACGGGGACTTCAGCGACTGGCGCGATGCGAGCGGGAACCTGATCCCGATCTACGATCCCGCCACCACGCGGATCGTGAACGGGGTCGTCGTCCGCGATCCCTTCGTCGGCAACATCATCCCCGCCAACCGCATCAGCCCGATCGCCAGGCAGTTCCTCCAGTACCTGCCCGCGACCACCAGCGATGGTCCGCTCAACAACTATCTGGTGCCGACCGCGATCCCGGACACGATCCTGGCCGACAGCAACTACTACTTCGGCCGGTTCGATACGTACATCGGGCAGAACGACCACCTCGCGATCTCCCTCTGGCACCAGCGCGCTCCGGCGAAGTTCTTCTCGTCTCTGCCCCACGAGCTGGCCAACGAGACGCTGTCCGACCCGCAGAACTCGTGGGTCAACCGCGCGAACTGGGACCACACCTTCGGGCCGAACCTGCTGAACCACTTCGCGTTCGGCTACCTGAACCGCAACGAGGGCTACGGCTGCGTCAACGCCGACGCCGTCGACAAGCTCCCCAAGATCTCGGGCGTGGCCAGCCACAACACCGGGCCGGCCATCGGTTTCAGCGACGGCTTCGTAGCCTGGGGATGCAACGCCGGCATCCCCGCCGGCAACATCACCACCCGGCCGACCTACATCGCCAACGACCTCATGACCTGGATCCGTGGCAGCCACACGATCAAGGGCGGCTTCGAATACCGCAACATCGGAGGGAACATCCATTCCAACGGCAACGAGTCGGGCAGCTTCGGCTTCGGCCGCGGCGCCACCGGTCTGCTCGGCGTCAACAGTGGCAGCCCGATCGCCAGCTTCCTGCTCGGCGCCGTGGACAACGGCAACGCGACGTTCCTGTCGGTGAGCAACGCGTATCCGCGGCAGGCCGCCTACATCCTCCACCTCGGCGACACCTGGAAGGCGACGAGCAAGCTGACCTTGAACTACGGCCTGCGGTGGGACTACTACACGCCGTCGAAGGAGAAGTACAACGTCTTCTCGTTCTTCGATCCCAACGGGGCCAACCCCGGGGCCGGGGGACGTCCAGGCCGCCTCGCTTTCGCCGGGACCGGATACGGGGCCGCCAGCTACGGCGCGGACTATCCGGAGAAGCCGTACAAGAAGGCCTTCGCACCCCGTCTGGGCGTAGCGTACGCTTTCAACCCCAAGACGCTCGTCCGCGCCGGCTGGGGGATCTTCTACGACCGCGCGTTCTACCCAGGCTGGGGCGGCGGAATCAGGCAGGACGGCTTCAGCAGCACCCCGTCGTTCAGCAGCACGCTCGGCGGCCTGGAGCCCGCGTTCTTCCTGCAAGACGGCTTCCGCCAGGACTTCACACGGCCGCCGTTCATCCAGTCCGGCTTCCTCAACGGCCAGAGTGCACCTTATTACCGGACGCTCGACGCCAACGAGCGGCCCCGCTCGCATCAATGGAACCTCACCCTGGACCGCGAGATCGCGAAGGGCTTCATGGTGGGCGCCGCCTACGTGGGCAACCGGAGCACGCACCTGCCTTCCAACAACGACCCCCTGAACGCGCTCGACCCCAAGCTGCTTTCGCGGGGGAACCAGCTCTACGACGAGTTCCAGCCGGGACAGGCGTCTCTGCACGGCGTGCCGGTACCCTACGCCGGCTGGGTGGATCAGATGACCGGCTGCGCGCCGTCGCTTGCGCAGGCCCTGCTGCCCTACCCGCAGTACTGCGGCAGCCTGCAGGGGGCCAACGAGAACCACGGCACGTCCATCTACCATTCGCTCCAGGCCAAGGTCGAGAAGCGATTCTCGGCCGGGACGTTCTTCCTCGTGTCCTACACGTGGGCGAAGCTGATCACCAGCGGGACCGACAACATCCAGCGCGAATCGGTCACCTGGAGCGGGGCCAGCGGCGTCATCTCGCCCTTCGAGCAGAGTCGCAACCGCGCTCTGGCCGCGGACGACATCACCCACATCCTGTCGGCGGCGCTCGTGTGGGACCTTCCATTCGGGAAGGGACGGAAATACCTCGACAAGGGCGGCGTCACCAACGCCGTGCTGGGTGGCTGGCAGTTCAACACGATCTTCCGGCGCCAGTCGGGGACGCCGTACTTCTTCCGGTCCGGCTTCTGCAACGTGCCCGGCCAGTTCCGGGCCGCCTGCATTCCCGCGATCAAGGGTGGGGCAAACCCCTTCGCCCAGGACATTGGCAGCTTCGACCCGGCCAAGGGCCCGCTCTTCAACAAGGACGCGTTCGAGTCCGTGGATGCTTTCAACTTCTACTACGGTACCGGCGCGCGCATCACGAGCTACCGGGGCCCCGGCTTCCGTAACCAGGACCTGTCGCTGATCAAGAACACCAGCCTCGGCGGCCGCATGAATCTCCAACTGCGGATCGAAGCCTTCAACCTCTGGAACTGGCACGTGTTCACCGGGTGCGGGGGCACGGACTGCTTCTCCGGCGATACCTCTGCTTTCACCGCCGATCTGGCCAACCCCGACTTCGGCAAGTGGAACGGCCGGGTGACCGACCCGAGGCACATCCAGTTGGCCGTGCGGCTGGAATTTTAGAGCAGGAGTTCGTCGCCTTCCCGGCCAGGCTGACGGGACCTACCGAGGTCCCCCAGCCTGGCCTTTTTCTTTCTTGAGGGCGAGGAATCGCTCGAGGGCGCGGTCGGCCTTTTCGGCATTGCCGCTGCGCCGATAGAGGCGGGCCAGGGCGTACTGGGGCTCGGCGTATGAGGCATCGAGCCGCGCCGCCTCCTCCAGCTCCTCGACGGCCTCCGCCGCGCGGCCCTTCTTCTCGAGCGCAGTGCCAAGCTGGTAGTGGCCCTGCGGGAACCGGGGATCGAGGCGCACCGATTCGCGGAAGAGCGGCTCCGCTTCGTCCAGCCGGTCGAGCCGGGAGAGCAGGAGCCCCAGGTTCAGCGGAGGCCAGGGCGAGTGGGCCGCGACCTCACGGTTGAGGCGAACGGCCTCCTGGTAGCTGCGGATCGCGTCGTCGTTCCGGCCCAACGCCTCGTAGCTCAGGCCGAGGTTGTCGTGTGCCTTCACGAAGCGGGGGTCGAGCGCGATCGTCTGGAGCAGGCCGTCGACGGCGGCGGCGTACTTTCCATCGTCGTAATCGAGACGGGCGTTCCAATAAAGGTAGAGAGGGTTGCGAGGCGCCGACTGCGAGAGCCGCTGAAGCTCGGGGCGCGCCCAGTCCCGGCGGCCCAGGACCACGTACGACATGGCCAGCGTGAAGCGGCTGCGCTCGTCGAGCGGCGCCAGCGCCTCGGCCTTCTTGAAGGCGATGGCAGAGCCGAGGAACTCCTTCCGGACGAAGTACACGCCGCCCAGCAGTCGCAGCAGCTCCGGCGATCGGGGGTTGCGCGTGGCCTCCTCGACCAGCATCACCTGGGCCTGCTCGTAGGCGCCTCCGGCGAGCGCCTGGGCGATGAGGGCGCGCCGGTCGACGGCGAGGCCGGCCGCGTCCAGGTCGCGCGCGTCGAGCGGCACCACCGTCCCTTCGGGTCGCGGAGGCTCCTGGGCCGAAGCGGCCAGGGCGCCGAGCACCGCGAGCGAGGCGGCGAGGACCGCACAGGTCGCCCTGCTCACCGGCCCTCCACGGCCTCGAGCCTCTGTTTCAGCGCCCGGGCGCCCGCGCTCTCGGGGACGAGGGCCAGCTCCCGGTCGATCTCCTTGCGCGCTTCGTCGTAATTCTTCTGCTCCAGATGGATCTGCGCGAGGACGAGGTGGATCTCCGGCAGCTTCGGGTCGGCCTGCGCCGCGCGCTCGAAGGCGCGCAGGGCGAGGTCGGCGCGGCCCTGCACGCGGTAGTTGTGGCCGAGGGCCTGGTAGATGCGCGCCGAGCCCGGATCGATGGCGCGCAGGCGCTGCATCGCCCACTCGGACAGACGCAGGTAGGCACGGCCGAGCTGGTAGGCGTACTCGGGATCTTCGGGGGCCAGCTCGCGGAGCGCCCGGTACTGCTCGATCGCCGCCCCCGGGTTTGCGCCGCGCGCGTACGCGCGCGCGAGCTGCTCGCGGGCCAGGCGCTCCTTCGGCAGCAGCTTCACCGCGCGCTCCAGCTCCGTGGTCGCCTCCGGCACGCGGCCCAGCGCGAGGAGGCTGCCGCCGAGCACGATCCGCGGCGGTGCGTACGCGGGATCGAGCCGGATCGCCTCCCGGCTCTCGGCCACCGCTTCGGCGTGCTTGCCTTGCTGCTGGTAGACGATCGCGAGGTTGTTGTGGACGTAGGCGCGGTTGCCGCCCTGCTGCAGCACGCCGCGGAAGGCAGTCTCCGCCTCGCCCAGCCGCCCCGCCTTGAGGGCCTGCACGCCCCGCTCGAAGAGCGCGTCCACGGGGAGGGGGGGCTCGGCGCGGGAAGGGAGGGTGAACGCGACGAGAAGGAGGCCGAGTCCCAGGGCCGAGGCCGGAAAGTGGCGCATCCGCGGATCCTCGGCGAGTATAGGACTGCGATGCCGGTGAGAGAAACCTTGCTCCTTCTTCTGTGCGCGGTGCCCATGGCGGCCGCCGCCCCGCCGCTCGCCGAGAGCCTCGCCCGCGCGCGAAGCCTCCTGGAGCAGGGCGACCGGGTAAGGGCGCGGGCCGAGCTGATGCAGGCTCTACGGGCGCATCCCGCACACCCCGAGATCGAGAATTTCCTCGGCGTGGTGGAGGCGCAGGAAGGGCACTACCAGGCCGCCGAGGCGCGCTTTCGTGAAGCGATCCGCGGCGCGCCCCGACTCGCCGACGCCTACTTGAACCTCGGTCATCTCTATCAGGAGAACGCGGCCAAAGAGGCGGGCGCCCTCGGCAAGGCGCTCGATACGTATGAGGCGCTGCTGCGCTACGAGCCCGCCCAGCCGGAAGCGCTCTACCAGAGCGCCGTGCTGTTGCAGGCGCGGGGCGAGTTTGCACCCTCGCTCGAGCGCCTGTCGCGGCTGCCGGACGCCCAACAGCAGCGGGCGCAGGTTCTCGCCGTCAGGTGCGCCGACGAGGCGGGCCTCGGGCATCGCGCGGAGACCGACCGCGCGGCGGACGCGCTTCTCGCCCGCCCGGAGCTCGCCGAGGCGGACGTCCTGTCGATCCTGCCCGTCCTGTCCGGACACCAGCGCGACGACCTCGCCCTGCGGCTGCTGGAGGGCTTGCGCTCGCGAGGGTTCGCTTCCGCCGAAGGCCTTCAGCGTCTCGGCATCGCGTACGAAGCGGCGGGCCGTCTCGGCGCCGCGCGCGAAGCGTTCGAGGCGAGCGCGGCCTCCCAGCCGCCGGCGGTGCCGATCCTGATGGAACTGGCCCGCGTGGCGTGGAAGGCCGGCGACCGCCGCGGCGCGCTCGGCTACCTCGCCCACGCGCGCGGGCTCGATCCGAAGGACGCGCGCGTCCATTTCCTCTTCGGGATGATCTGCGTGGAGCTGGACCTCGGCGTCGAGGCCTACAACTCGCTCAAGCAGTCGGTGGCGCTCGAGCCGGAGAGCGCGTCCTACAACTACGCCATGGGCGCGGTCTCCCTTCACCGCCGCGACCCCTCGGAGGCCATTCCCTATTTTCGGAAGTACGCTTCGCTCAAGCCCGACGACCCGCGCGGGCCGCTCGCGGTCGGCGTGGCCGGGTTCATGGCTCGGGATTTCGCGTCCGCCCGGCCCGAGCTGGAGCGCGCCGCCCAGAGCCCGTCGACGGCCGCGGCTGCGAATTACTTCCTGGCCCGGATCGCTCGCGAAGAGAACGACGTCGATCGGGCGCTCGTGTCCGTGGACAAGGCCCTCCAGGCCGAGCCCGGCTACGCGGACGCGTGGGCCGAACGGGGGCTGCTGCACCTGCGGAAGCGCGAGCTGGATGTGGCCGAGAAGGACCTGCGCCGCTGTCTCGAGCTCGCGCCTGCGAACTACCTCGGGAACCTCCACCTCCTCGCGCTGTACCAGCGGAGCCGGGACCCGCGCCAGGAGGAGCAGGCGCGGCGTGTGGAAGAGCTGAGCGCGAAGCGTGAGCAGCAGGCCGAGGAGTTCCGGCGGATCATCGAGGTCCGACCCTGATCCGATGGTCGGTGAACTTCGAATGCATCCACGGGACGTCGTACTTGGGCATGTGGCAGGTCACGCAGCGGGCGGTGGCGACCGTGCATGCCCGGCCGGGGTGCTCCCGGGTGACGGCGGCCTTGCCCGAGACGTGGCAGCTCAGGCAGCGGGTGTCATAGAGCGCGGGCTCGGTCTCGCGCGGCCGGTGCGGCTCGTGGCATGCGACGCAGGTGATCCGCGCGTCGCCCTTCCCCCAGCAGCGGCTGCTCTCCAGGCGGTAGGGCTGGGAGCGGAGGGCCGCGATGCCCGTCTCGTTGGCCAGCGTGACGTCCCACCAGGTGGCATGGCAGGCGCCGCAGAAATCGACCGAGGCGGCCGGGTCGAGCGTCCGCGGGTTGAGGACGGCTTGCCTCGCCTCCCCCACGCGGTCCTGCTCGATCGCCGCGACGTGCCGGGCGCCCGGACCGTGGCAGGCTTCGCAGGTGACACCGGAGACGAGATGGGCGAGGTCGAGCGCGTTTTCCGTCGTCGAGGCCGTCGTGTGGCAACCGAAGCAGCGCCTGGCCTCGGGGTCGTCCACCGCTCTTCCCATTGCCTCCTCGACGTCGCGCGGCGCCGGCAGCGCGTGGGCAGGCGTGAAGTCGAGTCCCTTGATCGAGTCGTAGTAGCTCATCCGGCTCTCGTAGAGCCGGCCGTCACGCTCGAACAGCCAGGTCTGGCCGACCCGGCCGACGCCAAGCGCCCAGCTCAAGGAAGCGGAAATGAAACGCGTGCCGTCGGTGACGGTATAGACGCTCTGGCCGCCGCGGGTATCGACTCGGTAGGAGTACCGGCCGAGCTGGAAGCTCAGCGCCGGATGCTCGCGCAAGACCTCCGATGATTCGGCGCGCGCGGCCGTGCGCGCCATGGAGGTCGCGGGCTGGGTGGCCGCGTGCGGCTTGTGGCATCGCGCGCAGGCGGCGGCGCCGACGTAATCCTTGCGGGGCGACGTGCCCTGGGTCGGCCACCAGCCGGGTCCCTGGATCCGGTCGGCCGTGGCCATGCCTTGCGCCCAGGCCGTACGCGGGCCCGGGAGGCCGCCGACGAGCAGGACACCGAGCACGAACGCGCGCGAGACCACTGGGAAACCCCAAGGCCGGAATCGATCGACGCGAACAATCCCACGCAAGGAGTAATCCTCAGGCCCGCGCGATATAGTCCTCGCCTTCCCATGAGCGTCAAGAAGGGGGCGCCGGCAGGGGCGGCCCTGGTCCTCTACGCGATGCTCGCGCTGGCCGCGTTCTACCCGCAGTCGTTTCGGCCGTCCGACACGATCGCCTACGTCGGGGATTCCCTCGAGAGCGTCTACCTCGTCGCGTGGAACGTCCATCAGCTCTTCCGCTCTCCCGGACACCTGTTCGATGCGAACGTCCTCTACCCGCTGCCCCACCCCCTCACCCACACGGACCATCGCCTTCTCCCTTCGATCGTCGTGGCCCCCGTCGTGTCGGTCAGCGCGAACCCGGTCCTCGCCTACAACGTGGCCGTGCTCCTGGGCAGCCTGCTGGCGGCCATGGCCGGATGGTACGTTGCGCGCGGGCTCGGCATCGAGCCGATCGGGGCGTGGACCGCCGGCGCGCTCTACGCC
Organism: Acidobacteriota bacterium; assembly: GCA_003222275.1. Taxonomy (GTDB): domain Bacteria; phylum Acidobacteriota; class Vicinamibacteria; order Fen-336; family Fen-336; genus AA32. The sequence goes on from QHVJ01000113.1 coordinate 39,538, forward strand.
TTCAACACCTACCAGGTGAACGAGGCGCCCCGGCTGAACGTGATCTTCCACGGCTTCATCGCCCTCGCCCTCGGCCAGCTCATCCTCTTCTTGAAGACGGGAGACCGGCGGCGCGCGGCGGCGGTGGCGGGCCTGATGCTGCTGCAGGGTCTCTCCTCGAACTACCACCTCCTCTACGGGTCGCTCCTCCTCGCGCTCGTGGCGGCCGGGGCCCTTCTCGCGCGGCCGCGCATGGTCGCGCCCCGCGTGGCGGTGCTTGCCGCCGCCGCCCTCGCCGCCGCCCTCGCCCTGACACCGCTCTTGTGGCCGTATATCCGGGCGGCCCGCGCCCAGCGACTGGCCCGCGAGCTGCCCGAAGGAATCGACCTGGAGCACTACCTTTCCACCGCTCCCACCAACCTCATCTATGGGTCCATGGGCGCCGACGTGCGGCGGCAGCAACGCGGCCCTCATTTCGTCGGCCTCCTCGCGCTGGGACTCGCCGGTCTCGCGGTCGGCGCCTGGCTTCTCGGCCGCGGTCCGGCGGACCCGCCGACGTCGTGGCTTCCCGCGCGGGTGTGGGTGCCCGCCGCGGCGGCGCTCGCCCTCCTCCTCGCGGCGTTGTCGCTCGGCCGTGACGTCGTGGCCTTCGGCCATCGGCTCGGGCCGGGTCCGTACCGGCTGCTCTACGATTGGGTCCCGGGCTTCCGGCTGGTGCGGATCCCGGAGCGCTGGGGGCTGCTCGCGATGCTGTTCGTGGCGCTCCTCGTCGGCCGAGGCGTCATGCTGCTGCGGGCGGCCCGCCTCCCGATGGTGGCGGCGTTTCTCGCCGTAGCCGTTCCCCTCGAGCACCTGTCTCCGATCCCGTATCCCGAGCGCGTCCCGGTGGGTCGCGCGGTCCCCGCCGTCTACTCCTGGCTTGGCCACGACCGGGCACGCGCGCTGGCCGAGTTGCCGATCCGGGGCGAGGGGCTCGTCCGGGAGGAGACCCTCGAGATGTACTTTTCCACCTATCACTGGAAGCCGATCATCGAGGGCTATACGGCCTACCCGTCGCTTCTGACCCGCGTGCTCCGGCGCCTGGCCTCCCAGTTTCCCTCCGGCGCCAGCCTCCAGGCCTTCCAGAGAGTGGGAGTCGACACTGTGGTCGTGCATCAGGGCCGGCCGCTGGCTCCGGAGCTCGCGATGCCGCTGCGCGGTACACCGCCAGAGAGGGAGCTGGCCTTCGCGCGACTCCTCCGCCTCACGGGCCAGGATCTCTACGCACGCCTGCCGAGCGCGATCGCCGACGGCCTCCTTCGCCGCGAGGTACGCTTCACGGGTCCGGGCGCCCATCTCTACGAAAGCGACGCCGACGAGGTGTATCGGATCGTCCGCGCGCCGTGGCTCGCGCCCGCGCCGTTCCCGGCCGGGCATCGCCTGCGCGATCCCGCGTGGCGCTACCGAAGCAAGGTGGGCGATCCCGCTCCGGTGGGCGACGGCGACTTGGCCACGTCCTACCGCCTGGCCCGGCCCCTCGTCGGCGACGAGTTCATCGAGGTGACTTTCGGCGGGCCGCTGCGCGTCGCCGGCCTCGTCCTGCCGCTTCGCTGGGATAGCGTCTTTCCCACCCGCTTCCGGGTCGCGGCCCGCGACCGGGCGGGCGCGTGGTTCGAGGTGGCCCGCTTCGACGACGCGCACGCGCTGCAACTGCTCGACCGGCTCCTGGTCGATCCGGGCTCCGCGGCGCTGGGCTTCGACCTGGGCGGCCGCGAGGCCTGGGGCCTCGTGCTGCTGGTCGAAGAAGGAGGGACGAGCTTCGACGGCTGGTCGATCCCGGAGATCGAGGTGTGGGTTCCGTGACGAGGGCTCATTCGATGAACACCGGGCCGTGGCGCACGACGGGCGCCTCGCGAATGGCGAAAGACGCGGGGCGGCCGTGAGGGATCCAGGCGCCCTGGAACAGGTAGGGCAGGCGCGGCCGCCGGTTCGGTACCTCGGTGACGCAGAAGGCGTGCACGCCCGGCTCGAGTCGATACCACGCCTCCTGGCCCGCGAGGAGCCGCTCCGTCTCGCATAGCCGGTCCTCGCCGTAGTGGCCGACGTAGACGGCGCCCTTCCGGGCTCGCATCTCGAAGTCGGTTCCCCGCGCCGTATTCACGCAGGCGATCCAGGACGTGTTCCGGGCCGGCTCCTCCGAGACCGAGAACGGGCGGCTGGCGTCGGGTCTCAGGGCTGCGAGAGCCTGCCCCTCGCACAGCTCCTGCCCGAGGCGACTCGCCCTGAAGCGACGCGCCTCGCTCAAGAAGCGGTCGAAGGTGGGATAGTCGATCCGGAACCACAGGTACGTGTGGCCGAAGTGGCCGCGCGGGTCGGCATGCTCGCGGAGCCAGCGGTGCTGCTCGAAGTCCCACACGCCGGCGAGCGCGTTGAGGTCGATGGTGTCGTGCCCGGGCAGGAGGTGGAGCGGGTCGAGGTGCGTGTCCGCGACGCCTTTGGCCGCGAGCCAGCGCCCGATCTTTTCGCGGTTCTGGCCCCAGTCGACACTCGAGTCGGCGATGAGCCGGAACACCCGGCGTTTGGGCCACACCGCGGCGTTGGTGAACGAGAGCGGGTTGCCGAAGTAGGCGGCGGTCTCCACCAGGCTCGCCACGATCACGGCCGCGCCCGCCCAGCGCCACCGGCCGGCCGTGGCCGCCGGCGCCAGCCCGGCCGCGGCGACGATCCAGGCCAGCGGGATGCACATGAGGACGTAGCGGTAGCCGAGCTGCGTGCGGAACGCCAGCGAGAAATACGCGAGAGCGAGGACGAGATTGGCGGCGACGTATCGCACCGCCGGGTTCGAGAGCGCGATCCGGTCGCGGACGCACCGCACGAGGCCCGCCAGCAGGACGCCGAGGGCGAGCAGGGGCGTCTTGACGAGCCACGAGAGCGGGAAGTAGAGCCAGGTTCCCTCCGGGTAGAGGCGCCCCCGCAAGACCACGTTGCCCTCGCGCCCGCTCTCGTGGGCCAGCGTGAGGTCGAGCCCGGTGAGAAACGACGCGGGCAGGGGAAGTGCCAGCCACGGCATCGCCGCGGAGAGCCGCTTCAGCGGCGCCGACCGCAATGTCAGCGTGCCGAGGGGCATCGACATCTCCCTGAAGAGGTAGGCCGCGCCGAGCACCAGGACCGCGGCGACGACGCCCCCGAGGACACTCGCCAGAAGGGCCTTCCGGTCTTGCCAGAGTCGGGCCGGCGATTCGGCGGCGAGAGGGACGAGGAGGAGGGCGGGGAGCAGGAGGACGGCGGTGAACTTCGTGGCGAAAGCGAGCCCGACGGCCGCGCCGACGAGCATCGCCTGCCGCGGGCGGGGCGCACGAGCGAACGCCAGGGCCGCCGCCAACGTCAGCAGCGTGACCGCGGCGTAGGAGACGTCCACCGTGGCCAGGCTGCCGTGCGCGGCGAGGTTGGGGTCGAGGGCGGTCCCGGCGGTGGCGAGGAGGGCGGCCGCCTCGCCGGCCGCGCGCCGGCTGAGGGCGAACGTCGCGGCCAGCAGGACGGCCAGCCACGCGACGCTCGGCAGCCGTGCCGCCAGCCGCAGCCCCTTCGGATCGTTGCCCACCGCCGCGCGAGCCAACTTCTGCGCGAGGACGTTCGGGATCATCACCGGCGTCTTGGTGTTGAGCCGGTGCTGGCTCTCTCGTTCGGTGACGCCCGACTCGAGGAGGCGCCGCGACCACAGCAGGTGGAACGGCTCGTCGTACGTCCAGCCCTGATCCCAGGCGGCCCAGGTCGCGTGAACGAGCGCGAAGGCGACGATGCTCAGCGTGAGAAGGCGGGCGCCCGGCGTGCTCAAGGGTGCGGGTAAGCTAGCACGGGCGCGGATGTTATACTCGGCGGCTCATGACCGGGGAGCGCGAGAGATTGTTCACGCCGCGCTTCTTCGTGATGTGCGCCTTCAGCTTCACGGTCTTCCTCTCCGCCTTCCAGCTCCTGCCCACCGCCCCCTTCCGGGTCCTGGCCCTCGGCGGCAGCAAGTTCGCGGCGGGGATGTTCCTCGGCTTCCTCACCTACGCGTCGGCCTTCTCGGCCCCCTTGACGGGCGCGCTCGCCGACCGCATCGGCAAGCGGCGCATGCTCATCGTGTGCAGCCTGGTCATCGCCGGATTCTCGGTGGCGTATGCCCTGAGCCGCAGCTACCGCGTCCCGCTCGCCCTCGCCTTCGCCCATGGGATCTTCTGGTCGGGCCTGCTCTCCGCCTCCGCGGCGTACATCACGGATATCGTTCCGGAGAGCCGGCGGGCGGAAGGGATCGGCTATTGGGGGCTGTCGACGATCGTGGCCATCGCGGTGGCGCCCACGATCGGGTTCTGGGTCTACGGCCACGGCTGGACCTGGCTGTGCGTGACCACCGGCGCCCTGAACGTCCTCATGGCCGCCATCGCCTTCCTCCTCCCCGAGCCGCACGCGCCCGCGTGGATGGGAGGAGAGAGCTTCTTCACCCGCCGCCTGCTCGAGTGGCGCGTGCTGGTGGTCTCTTTCACTCTCTTCCTCTACTCGTTCGGCTATGGTGGGATCACCAGCTTCTCGGCCCTCTACGCCGACGCCAACCACGTTGTGCCCAAAGGGATCTATTTCACCGTCCTCGCCCTCGCCATCTTGATGACGCGGCCCCTCTGCGTGCCGCTCGGCGACCGCCTGGGCCACAAGAAGGTGTTCCTCCCGAGCCTGATCCTGATCGTCGTCGGCCTCACGCTCCTCGCCCTGGGCGGGACGCGGCCCTGGCTGGTCGCCTCCGCGGTCGTGTTCGGCACCGGGTTCGGCACGGCGTACCCGGTCTTCGCCGCCTACGTCATGCGGCACGTGGAGCCGGCGCGCCGAGGGGCGGCGTTCGGCGGGATCCTGGCCGCCTTCGACACCGGGATCGGCTCCGGATCCATCACGCTCGGCTGGATCATCGAGCACCGCGGCTTCCCGGCCGCCTTCGCGACCGCCGCGGCGCTGGCCGCCCTCTCGCTGCCCTATTTCCTCGTGACCGAGAGACGGCTACTGGCTCCTCAGCTCCCCGGCGGCCAGAGCCAGGCCGCGCCCCTCACGCCGCTGGAGTCGCCGTGGCGCGGAGACACGAGCCGCGTGTCGACGCGGTCGGAGAACACGTAGCGCGTCCAGAGACGGGGGACCGTGACGTAGAGGCGGGAGAGGTTCGACAGCCCGCCGCCGAGGACCACGACGTCGGGGTCGAGGACGTTGACGACCGATGCCAGCGCGCGCGCCATCCGGTCCTCGTACCGGCGCAGCGTCGCCTCGGCGGCCACGTCGCCGGAGGCGGCGCGGACCGCGATCCCCGCGGCGTCGAGGGACTGCCCCGTGGTGCGCTCGTGGTCGCGCGAGAGGCCCGGGCCGGACAGGTACGTCTCGATGCACCCGGTCTGGCCGCAATAGCACTGCGGTCCCGGACCTTCGTCGAGGTTGGGCCACGGCAGCGGGTTGTGCCCGAACTCGCCCGCGATCGCGTTGGGACCCGTCCAGATGCGGCCGTGCACCACGACGCCGCCGCCGGTGCCGGTGCCCACGATGACGCCGAACACGGCCCCGGCGCCGGCGGCCGCCCCGTCCACTGCCTCCGACAGCGCGAAGCAGTTGGCGTCGTTGGCGAAGCGGAGAGGGCGGGGAAGGAGGCGGCGCAGGTCTTCGGCCAGCGGGTGCCCGTTCAGCCAGACCGAGTTGGCGTTCTTGACGAGGCCGGTGGCCGGGGAGATCGTGCCCGGCATGCCGACCCCGACGACCGCCGCCGAGCCCATCTCGGCCTCGAGGTCTTCGACCAGGGCCGCGATCGACCGGAGCGTCGCGGCATAGTCGTCCCGGGGGGTGGCCACGCGGCGCCGCGCGCGCACCGCTCCGTCGTCGCCGAGGACGGCCGCCTCGATCTTGGTGCCGCCGAGATCGATGCCGATGCGCGTCGTCAATGGCGGGAGGCGGAGAGGCCGTCCCGAGCGCGGGCATGGACCTCCGCGCCCGCGAGGACGGTCCCCACGTGGATGCTGACGGTATCGGCGGGGTTCGACGCATAACCGCCGGCGAGCGTCACCGCCACCGGGATTCCCGCCGACCGGGCGGCGGCGAAGACACGCCGGTCGCGCTCGCGCAGGCCCTCGCGGGTGAGCGCGAGGCCGCCGAGCAGGTCGTGCTCGTACGGATCGGCTCCGGCCAGGTACCACAGAAGGTCGGGCTGAAAGCCGATCGTGCGCGCGAGGGGAACTTCCAGGGCCTCGAGATATTGCTCGTCGCCCGTGCCGTCGGGCAAGCCGACGTCCACGCTGCTCGGCGGCTTCACCGCGGGGTAGTTGCTCTCCTGGTGCAGGGAGACGGTGAAGGTGTCCGGATCACCGGCGAAGATGGCGGCGGTGCCGTTGCCCTGGTGGACATCGAGGTCCACGACGGCCACGCGGCCGATATCCCCTCCGGCGCGCAGGGCGCCGGTGGCCACCGCGACGTCGTGAACGAGGCAGAAGCCTTCGCCGTGATCGGGGAACGCGTGGTGGAAGCCGCCCCCGAGCACGATCGCGCACCCGTCCCGGCGCGCGAGACGGCCGGCTTCGATGGCCGCCCCCGCCGCCAGCCACACCCCGTCCACCAGGCCCGGAGACCACGGCACCTCGAGCAGACGCAGCTCCGCCGGCGAGAAGGCTCCGGCCTTGATCTTGCGCACGTAATCGGGCGTGTGCACGCGCAGCACGTCCTCGTCGCCGGCGGCGCGCGGGATCACGACGTCGGCGTGGTCCGCGATGCCGGCCTCGAGCAGGCGCTCCCGCACGAGCCGATACTTCTGGGCCGGGAACACGTGCGCCCCCAGGTCCACCGTGAAGCCGGGGTGGGACAGCAGCTTGAAGGGCAGCACGGCCCGGATTCTAGCGCGACCCTGCCCTCAGTCGCGGCGGGCGACGACGCCGCCGATCACGAGGTCGATGGGTATGCCCATCGGCTCGCGGAAACTCTCGAGGCCCTGGGCGAACAGGCGCTCCAGGAACCGCATCGCCACCGGCTCCACGTGCTCGAGCGAGTCGTGGGTCACGTATCCGGAGTCCTCCATCCACGCGACCGCCTCGGCGCCCGAGTCGAACCAGAGCCGTATGTTCTCGGTCCAGGCCTCGTGGGCGGTGAGGCCACCCTGGGCGAGCCGCGCCGCCACCTGCTCGACGGTGGCGGGAACGCTGATGAAGTGGGGCTCGCCGAACGTCTCCTTGAGCTTCCGGTAGAGCCGCCACGTCTGCCCGAGGGAGCGGTGCGTGTGCTCGAAGAGCTTCCAGGCCGGCTCGGGGGACTTGCGGAAGCGGCGGTAGAGCTCGGCGAACTGCGGGACGCTCGACGCGAGGCTGGTCAGGACGCCGGCGCGGCCGCCGGGCCGCAGGGTACGGCCGATGCGGGGGAGCACCTCCCGCCAGTCGAGGTACGCGAGCGCGAAGCGCAGCGAGACGGCGTCGAGGCTGCGGGCGGGCGCGGTGGCGATGAACTCCTCCGCCCGCGCGTGGACGAGGGTGAGCGACAGGCCCTCCGCCTCGGCGCGCTCGCGCGCGGTGGCCAGCATGCCCTCCGAGTAGTCGACGCCGACCACCTCGCCGGGGTGCACCAGACGCGCCATCTCGAGGGTGTAGAGCCCGGTCCCGCAGGCAAGGTCGGCCACGCGCTCGCCCCGCTGGAGCGCGAGATCGCGGGTGAGCCTTGTGTTGGGACCGGCGACGTGGCGGCTCCAGAGATCGTCGTAGCCGTCCGCGACCCTGTCGTAGGCAATCTGGGCGTACTCAGGCGAGTTGATGGCCACCCCGTTGTCACCTCCGGAGTAACCTTACCTAAAAATGGGGCCGAAAGGGCGCAACGGGCGCTCTTTTTTCGGCGATGCGAACTCGCGCACGAGCCGGGCGAACCGTGGGGCGAGGATCAGCTCGTACGTATCTTCCTTGTCCGGGAACAACTCGAGGGCGCGTCGTCGCGCGGCGGCGACGAGATCCTCGGCCTCGTCGCGCGGGAGTCGGCCCTGCATCAGGACGTTGCAGGTCAGGTCCACGACCATGCGGAGCTGCCGCAGGCGACGTTTCTCGTCCGCGAGCGCGGCCGCGTCCGCCGCGCCGACGGAGCTCACTGCAGCTCCGCGATCTTCTCCAGCTTCTCGCGCTGGCCGAGGCGGTAGAAGCGCCGGGCCTCCCGGGCCAGGTCGGCGAGCCGCGACGGGCGGAGGAACCGCTGTTCCAGCCAGCCGCAGTACGTGTAGGCCAGGCCGCTCGCCGCGCGGTAGCGCTCCGCCTGCTCGACGGACAGGTTCTCCACCAGCCGGTAACGGCGGAAGATCAGCTCCCGCAGGCGCGCGGACACCGCGCCCTCGTTCTGGAGCGAGAGCAGGAACGCGGAGCTCAGGTACTTGTCCACCTCTCCCTGCAGCTCCAGCTCGAGCTGGGTCACCGAGCGCGCGCTGCGGGCGCAGAAGACGAGGTAGACGAAGTGGCTGACCTCTTCCGTGAGCGTGCAGAAAGGGCCCAGGTTCTCCGCATCGAGGAGCACTCTCGGGTCGGAGCGGGCCAGGCACTCGCCGACGCTGCCGTCCAGGACCACGGCCAGGGAGACGTCGTCGCCCTCCTGGGTGACCAGGGTGCGGCTGCCGCCTCCCGGCAGGCCGGCCGCCTCGTCTTCGTGCAGCAGGAAGTCGGTCACCGGGGCCTGGGGCTCGAGAGCGTAGAGCGACTCCAGCCGCCGCTGGACGTGCAGCAGCAGCGAGGACAGGGCCGTCACTGGGGACGGCCTTCCCCTCCGTTCGGAACGACCGGCACGATGCCGCGCTCGGCGAGCAGCGCCGCGGCGCGGCGGCTTCCGGTCTGGATCCATCGCTCGTAGAGGGCGAGGATCGAGCGGTTGGTGCTGAAGCGGCTGGACTCCGAGACCTCCGCCAGCACGTCCGCGAACTGCGTGAAGCGGCCGGCCAGCTCGAGAAAGACGGTGGGGCCGTACGCGTCCTCCCGCCCCTCGCGGCCCAGGCACGAGTAGGCGTGCCCGCCCATCGAGCGGTAGTAGGCGAGGTCCACGAGCTTGCCGCTGAGGCTGTCGGCGAAGAACCCCGAGACGAACAGCGCGGTGTCGCCCATCGCCCGAAGGAGCCGCGTGCGTTCGGCCCGCGACGCTTCGAGCGCCCGGGCATAGAGCAGCGCGAGCGGCGTCTCGTCGTAGCCGGGCTCGGGCGGCGGAAGCGGCTCCCCGCGGACGCACGAGACGAGAAGGTTGACGAGATAGAACTCGGTGAAGGCGGAGGTACTGACCTTCTGGTGCTCCATGGCCCGTTCGAGCTGCTCACGGAAGAACTCGATCGGAGTCTCTTCGCGTACGAGCTTCTCAGCCATGATGGCCTCGCTCTGGAGCCGGGGGGCGCCTCGCACCCCCCAGCCCCCGGCTCTCTGGAATGCACGAAGCGTGCAAGCACCCGACGCCCTCGACTGCTTCCGGCTAACAACCGGAGATTGAGGGCGTTGGCCGCATGCCTCGGGCGAAAGTCCCGTCCCTACGAACCTCCCTGGGTGTCACCCCCCGACACCTTCCAGTTCCGTCCCAGGAGCGCGGCGTGCTCAACCATGATGCAGCGGTCCATCACCACGATCGCTCCCGCGGTGGCGGCACGCCGGGCCGCGTCTTCATCCACACACCCCAGTTGGAACCACAGGGCGGGTGCGCGCGCGGCCAGCGCGTCGTCCACCACGCCCGCCAGCTCCTCGCGCCGCCGGAACACGTCTACCACGTCCAACCGGCCCGGCACGTCCTGCAGCCGGCGATAGACCTTCTGGCCGAGGATCGTCTCTTCCCGGGGGTACACGGGGACGACCTCGTAACCCCGATCGAGGAGATACCGGCCGATCCGGTTGGAGTCGCGATGCGGCTTGGGGGAGAGCCCGACCACCGCGATGCGCCGCGCCGTCTCCAGCAGGCGGTGCACCGCCGCATCGTCGGGGTTCTGGAAGCTCACGCGGTGTTCAGCACAATCGACGCGCTTGCCCTGTCGAGCTGATCGCGCAGCGGCGCGGAAGCGCGACCAGCGACGTGGGCGGCAAGGCGAAGAAATTCGAGCGCGACGTGATATCGCCGCCCTTCACGACAGGAGGGCGGCGAGACCCGTCGCTGGAGGGATGCCGCGTCACCGTTCCCGTTCCCGTTCCCGATCCGTTCCGCGTCATCGACCCTCACCCCTGTCCCTCTCCCTTCCCGGGAGAGGGGAGGCCTTCCCCTACCAGCAAGGGGAAGGCTCATTGCACGAACGTGACCTTGTTGATCTCCTTGAGCGTGGTCGCGCCCGTCAACACCTTCTCCAGCGCCGACTCCCGCAGGAACGTCATGCCTTCCTCGCGCGCGGCTTGCTTGATCTCGGCCGTCGGCCGCCGCTCGAGGATCATCTGCCGGATGCGGTCGGACATGTCCAGCAGCTCCGCCACCGCCGTCCGGCCCCGGAAGCCCGTGCCCCCGCAGTCCTCG
>QHVJ01000601.1 GCA_003222275.1 Acidobacteriota bacterium
ATGGACCAACCGAACTGTTCCCGCCGCCTGTTTTCGCAAGATCACGATAGCGGTCGGTAACGCAGAGATGCGGACTCGTCGTCACAATGGCAAGCGGATCAACCGCCTGCCCATCGCCAACCAGCTAGGAGGCTGACATGCACACGCGTCACGTTCTCGTCGTCGCCGCCGCGCTCCTGACCCTGTCCGGGTGCGCGGCCATTCGCCGGCAGGAGGCCGCCAGCACCGAGCAGCTGCTGGCCGCGGCCGGATTCCAGATGCAAGCCGCCGACAATCCCGAGCGGGTCCATGACCTCACCGCCATGCCACCGCTCAAAATCGTCGCGCGAAGCCAGGACAACAACGTCAGGTACACGTTCGCGGACCCGTACAAGTGCCGCTGCCTCTACGTCGGCGGCTCCAAGGAGTACTCGGCCTACCAGCATCTGGTGACCGAGCAGCAGATCGCGCAGGAGCGGATCTGGGCCGAAGAGGACGCGATGAACTGGGGTTTGTGGGGCCCGTGGTACTGGAGATGAAAGCCCTGGGGTTCGGACTCGCGCTGATGCTGGTGGCCACCGTGGCGTGGGGCCAGGACCAGCGGCCGCCGGCGACCGACGCGTTTCGTGTGAGCTGGGACCGGGAGACGGATCCCGTGGACCGGCGAATCGAGGGACGCGTCCACAACGATTCGCCGTTCCGGGTCACCGACGTGCGCCTCGAAGTTCAGGGCCTCGACGCCGGCGGCCGCCCGGTGGGTCGGACGTTCGCGTGGGCGCTCGGTGACATCGCACCCGGCGGAGACTCGTCGTTCGTGACCGAAGCCGTGCCGGGCGCTGTCACCTATCGGATCACCGTCGTCTCGTACGACGTCGTGTCAGGGCCGGTGGCTCGCGAATCTCGCTGAAGGTGGCCCCGGCGGAGTGTTCCTCCGCCGGGTCTCCGTGCCCGGACGCACCGCCCCGCGAGGCGTGGCGACCGCCAAGAGTCTTGCCTCCCCGGTCGAGCCGATGGCTCCGTGGATCGGATCGCAGTAGACTTGCCGCTGAGTCGGCGGACGCGTCACCCACTGGTCTGGGGTCCGACAACTGGGACGATCCCGATGATCGCTACCGGAACACACGATCCCTATCTCGTTGCTCTGTCCATTCTCGTCGCCTCCTTCGCGTCTTACACCGCCCTCGATCTCGGCGGGCGCGTGGGGACCGCCCGGGGACTTGCGCGTCGCGTGTGGCTGGTGGCGGCCGCGATCACAATGGGAGGCGGCATATGGTCGATGCACTTCGTCGCCATGCTCGCCTTCAAAATGCCGATACCGATGTCCTACGACATCGGCCTGACCATCCTTTCCCTCGTGGTGGCGATCTTCGCAACCAGCGGCGGCTTTTACGTCATCAGTCGCCAGAGCGCCTCGCCGCTTCACCTCGTTCTCAGCGGCATCTTCATGGGATTTGGCATTGTCGCCATGCATTACACCGGCATGGCGGCAATGCGGGGGCAGGCCGACCTCAGCTACGACCGTCTATTCGTTGCGCTCTCCGTGGTCATAGCGATCGGCGCGTCGACGGCGGCCCTGTGGCTGGCATTCCGAACCACGGAACCTGGGCAACACCTCGTCGCCGCGGTCGTCATGGGTCTGGCGATCTCCGGCATGCACTACACGGCGATGCGAGCGGCCATCTTTACCGCTCACGGCCCAGTCCACGCGGCGCAAGGAAACGCAGGTCTCGATCAAACGAATCTGGCGCTGGTGGTTACCGGCATTACCTTTCTCATTTTGGCCTTCGCGTTGATCGCCTCCCTGACCGAGCAGAAGCGCGTTGAAGAAGCACTCCGGCAGGCGCGGGCGGATCTCGCACACGTCAACCGGGTGACCACCATGGGAGCGCTCACGGCCTCCCTGGCGCACGAAGTGAATCAACCGATTGCGGCCGCCGTCGCCAACGCCCATGCCTGCTTGAACTGGCTCGCTGGCGACACCCCAAACCTCGAAGCCGCGCGCGCTTCAGCGATGAATATCGTGGAAGACGGAACGCGGGCGGCGGAGATCATCAGCCGGACTCGCATGCTCTTCAAGAGAGGTACTCCGCAACGGGAGCTGGTTGATGTCAACGAAGTTATTCGAGAGATGGTTCTCCTCCTGAGCAGCGAGATAACGCGACACTTCATATCAGTCCGGACGGAGCTGGCGGCATATCTTCCCCAGGTCATGGGAGATCGCGTGCAATTGCAGCAGGTCATGATGAACCTCATCACGAACAGCATCGATGCGATGAAGGATGTGGATGGGACGCGCGAGCTCGCCATCAAGTCGCAGCGAGCCGAAAACGGGCAACTCACGGTGTGCGTCAGCGATACCGGCGCGGGGTTGCCCTTGCAGCAGGCGGACCAGATCTTCTATGCATTCTTTACGACGAAGCCTCATGGAACCGGTATGGGATTGTCCATCAGCCGCTCCATCGTTGAATCCCACAACGGCCGCTTGTGGGCCTCTGACAACTCTCCACGCGGCGCGAGTTTTCACGTCATTCTGCCCACCACGGTCGAGGCACGAGATTGACGCCGGCATGCGTGGCGGCTTGACGTGGAGGATCAGCACCGGGACGTCGTCCCGCATCTTGTCCAGCTCGCGCCTGGTTCCCGCGCGACGAACCCATCCGCCTCGAGGCGATCGACCTGTCTTTCGGCCACAATCGCGTGGATCGGGTAGCATTGGCGGTACGAACTCAGAGGAGGCCTCCATGATGGACGACGTGAGCACGCCGATCGGACAGCCGGCAGCCGTGAACCCTCCGGGCAAGCTGGCGTACGCGACGCCGACCACCGCCCCCCTGGTGGCGGGCCGGCGCTCCTTCTTCAAGTACCGCGACCTCGGCGTCACAGCCGCGAGCAGCGGGAAGATCCGCGCCCAGGTAACGATCGGGGCCGAGGGGATGACACAGCCGACGGGGTGGCACTACCACGTTTGCGAGGGCCAGTTCGTGTACATGCTCAGTGGATGGGTTGACCTGGAGTTCGAGGACGGCCAGAAACTGCGGATCCAGTCGGGCGAGTCGCTCTACATCCCGGGCGGTCTGCGGCACAACGAGACGGCGGCGTCAAGAGACCTAGAGCTCCTGGAGCTCTCCGTTCCCGCGGACATGGGCACCGTGCCCTGCGATCCGCCCGAGGGGTGGTCCAAGAGCCTGTGACGCCGCGCTAACGGCGACCCCGCTCAAGGCAAGGCGCCCAAGACCGTCGACGAGGCGCGGTCATCTGTGTGACGGCTTGCGACAGCGAACGAGGGCCCAGCGAGTAGCCGGCAGCGTCGCGTGCTGAAGCCAAGCCGACAAAGCGACTTCCTGCGGTGATTCCTGGGTAAACGAAAGGGGTAGCGGCGTTTGCGTCCGCTAACCCCTCGTCGTTGATTGTTGCGGGGGCTGGTTTTGAACCAGCGACCTTCGGGTTATGAGGGGAAATCCAGTCACCACGACAACCAAGACAAACCAACAGCACCCAATAATGACCTGGAGTTGCAGATCGCTCGAGTCGGGGCGTCTCGGCTCATTTCGGTTGGTTTACTTCATAGCACCTTCATAGCCAACCTCGCGCTACCGACGAGTGCGAGCTCGACGACGACGGCATTGATTCGATCACGTTCCGAGCAATCCCAGCGGGCGTCGCGACCAGGGTCAATCCGACAGTCGGTCCGCACAAGAAACCCATCACGTCGTGCATCCGACCGAGCCACGCCTTGGAGAATCCTCCGGTGCTCATCGTCTGTTCCTTCCGAGAAGGCTGCTTCGTACTCAGCTTGCGGGCCGGAGCACCGACGGGCGGGACAAGTCGCGATACGGCGCCAGCCGCCAGCGACCGTAGGCGACGAACGCAGCAAGGAGCGCCACGATCACGTTCATCAGCGCCACCGCGAGCATACCGCCCACCAACGTGACCACCACCGCTCCGATCATGATGATCACCAGCCCCGCCGCGGCCAGCGGGGTCAGGCCCGGGCGGACGCGCAGTAGCCCGGGGAGGACGAGGCCGAACGCGCCGAGCACCTCGGCCACGCCGAGGAACCTCAAGAACCAGCCCGGCAGCGCCACCGGTCCTGCCATCTGGTCGAGCGGCAGGACCAGTTTCGCGCCACCGGCAAACAGAAAGAGGGCCGCGAGCAACCCCTGAACGATCCACAGCGCTACGTTCATCGTCGTCACCTCACCTTTTCAAAGCCTGCCCTGCTGGATCAGGCGCGTCTGAATCGCCGAGATCCTCGCCTCGGCTTCACGCAGCGCCTCGGTGCTTGTATGCACGGAATGGGAGCCCAAGATCAGGTCGCGATCATGCGGGACAGCCGAGCCTAGTACG
>QHVJ01000165.1 GCA_003222275.1 Acidobacteriota bacterium
GACCCTTCGGTTGGCCTCGCATGGGGAGAACCTCCTTCTCTGCCACTGAGTGCCCTCTCGGATCACGTGAAGCCTACCACTCGGCGGTCGAGGCCAAGCCCCGTGTTATGCTCACGAATCGTGAGTACGAATGGCCCCCGGGCTACCCTTGCCCTGGAGGACGGCCTGGTCTTCGAGGGGCGTTCCTTCGGCGCCGCGGGTGAGACGACCGGCGAGGTCGTCTTCAACACCGCCATGTGCGGATACCAGGAGGTCCTCACCGATCCGTCCTATGCCGGCCAGATCGTCACCATGACCTACCCGCACATCGGCAACTACGGGGTGAACCGCGACGACGTCGAGTCGGTCCGGCCGCAGGTGGCCGGCTTCGTGGTGCGCGAGGCCTCCACGAAGGCCTCGTCCTGGCGAGCCGCGGGCGAGCTGCACCGCTACCTGGAGGAGGCGGGGGTGGTCGGCATCAGCGAGATCGACACCCGCGCCCTCACCCGGCACCTGCGGACCCATGGAGCGAAGCGCGGGGTGGTCTCGACGCGAAGCGCCGACCATGAGGAGCTGGTGGCCAAGGCCCGCGCCTCGCGCTCGATGGTGGGCCTGGACCTGGCGCGCGAGGTGACCTGTCCCGAGCCTTACCACTTCGGCTCGTCACCCGCGGCGCATCCCTACAAGGTGGTGGCCTACGACTTCGGGATGAAGCAGAACATCCTGCGCATGCTCACCGCCGCCGGCTGCGACGTCACCGTCGTCCCCGCGACCACCTCCGGCGCGGACACCCTCGCGTTGAAGCCCGACGGCGTGTTCCTTTCCAACGGCCCCGGCGATCCCGAGCCTTGCCATTACGCGGTCGAGGCCTCGAAGAAGATCATGGAAGCCCGCGTGCCGCTCTTCGGAATCTGCCTCGGCCATCAGATCCTCGGACTGGCCTGTGGCGGCAAGACCTTCAAGCTGAAGTTCGGCCACCGCGGCGCGAACCACCCGGTCAAGAACCTGGCCACCGGCCACGTCGAAGTGACGTCGCAGAACCACGGGTTCTCCGTCGATCCCGCGCTCTTCGAGCGGCCCGAGTTCATCCTCACCCACGTGAACCTCAACGACGGCACGGTGGAGGGCTTCCGTCACCGCGACCTGCCGGTGATCTCGGTCCAATACCACCCCGAGGCCAGCCCCGGGCCCCACGACAGCCATTACCTCTTCGGCGACTTCATCCAGCTCATGGAGGCGCGCCGACAGCCGTAATGCCCAAGGACCCGTCGCTGAAGTCGGTCCTCGTCATCGGCTCCGGCCCCATCGTCATCGGGCAGGCGTGCGAGTTCGACTACTCGGGCACGCAGGCCATCAAGGCCTTGCGCAAGGAAGGCATCCGGGTGTCGCTCGTGAACTCCAATCCGGCGACGATCATGACCGACCCGGAGTACGCCGACCGCACGTACGTGGAGCCGCTCACGCCCGAGGTGCTGGAGGCGATCCTGGAGCGCGAGCGGCCGGACGCGGTCCTGCCCACGGTGGGCGGCCAGACGGCGCTGAACCTCGCGATGGAGCTCTCGCGGCGCGGGGCGCTCGACCGGCTCGGCATCCGCCTCATCGGCGCCAGCCGCCAGGCGATCGAGGTGGGCGAGGACCGCCGGCTCTTCAAGGAAGCGATGGGCCGCATCGGCCTCGAGGTGCCGCGCAGCGGGTTCGCCCGCAGCGTGGCCGAGGCGCGGAAGGTGCTCGAAGCGACCGGGCTGCCCGCGATCATCCGGCCCTCGTTCACGCTCGGCGGCACCGGCGGCGGCACCGCCTACAACGTGGTCGAGTTCGAGGAAGCGGTGGAGCGCGGCCTGGACCTCTCGCCCACGCACGAGATCCTGGTGGAGGAGTCGGTCCTGGGCTGGAAGGAATACGAGCTGGAGGTGATGCGGGACAACGCCGACAACTTCGTGGTGATCTGCTCCATCGAGAACTTCGACCCCATGGGGATCCACACCGGCGACTCGGTCACGGTGGCCCCGGCCCAGACCCTCACCGACCGCGAGTACCAGCTCATGCGCAACGCCTCCCGCCGCATCATCCGGGAGGTCGGGGTCGAGACGGGAGGGTCGAACATCCAGTTCGCCGTCGACCCGAAGGCGGGCCGCATGGTCGTCATCGAGATGAACCCCCGGGTCTCGCGCTCCTCCGCCCTCGCCAGCAAGGCCACCGGCTTCCCGATCGCCAAGATCGCCGCCCTCCTCGCCATCGGCTACCGGCTCGACGAGATCCGCAACGACATCACGAAGGTCACTCCCGCCTGCTTCGAGCCGGTCCTCGACTACGTGGTGGTGAAGATCCCGCGCTGGGCCTTCGAGAAGTTCGCCGACGCGAGCCCGCTCCTCGGCACCCAGATGAAGTCCGTGGGCGAAGTGATGGCGATCGGGCGAACATTCAAGGAAGCGCTGCAGAAGGGCTTGCGGGGCCTCGAGACGGGCACCAGCGGCTTCAGCCGCACGGACCTCGACGACGCGAGCATCAAGGAGAAGCTGCTGTCGCCGGACCCCGATCGCATCTTCTACGTGAAGCGGGCGCTGGAGCTCGGGTGGGAGCACGCCGAGATCCACCGCATGACCGGCATCGACCCGTGGTTCCTGGACCAGATCCAGCAGATCGCGGACATGGAGAAGCAGATAGCGACCGACATGGACAACGCGAGCCTCGAGGAAAGCAAGCGCATGGGCTTCTCCGACGGCCGCATCGCCCAGCTCATGGGGCGGGGCACGCGGGAGAGCGAGGTGCGGGCCCGGCGGCTCGCGGCGGGCATCCGGCCCGTCTACAAGCGGGTCGACACGTGCGCGGCGGAGTTCGCCTCGCACACCCCGTACCTCTATTCGACCTACGAGCGCGAGGACGAGTCCGACCCCACGAACCGCCGCAAGGTGATGATCCTCGGCAGCGGGCCCAACCGGATCGGGCAGGGGATCGAGTTCGATTACTGCTGCTGCCACGCCTCCTTCGCCTTCCGCGAGGAGGGGTGGGAGACGATCATGGTCAACTGCAACCCGGAGACGGTTTCCACGGACTACGACACCTCCGACCGCCTCTACTTCGAGCCGCTGACCTTCGAAGACGTGATGAACATCGTGGAGCTGGAGAAGCCCGAGGGCGTGGTGATCCAGTTCGGGGGACAGACGCCGCTGCGGCTGGCCCTGCCGCTCTTCCGGGCCGGAGTCCCCATCCTCGGCACCAGCCCCGACGCGATCGACCTCGCCGAGGACCGCAAGCGCTTCAGCGCGCTCCTGACCGAGCTGGAGATCCCGCAGCCCGAGAGCGGCACCGCGATCTCGCTCGAGGAGGCCAAGGACGTGGCGGCGCGCATCGGCTATCCGGTGCTCGTCCGCCCCTCCTACGTGCTGGGCGGGCGGGCGATGGCCATCGTCTACGACGAGACGCGGCTCGAGGGATACGTGCGGGAGGCGGTCAAGGCCTCGCCCGAGCACCCGATCCTCGTCGACCGTTTCCTCGAGGACGCCTTCGAGGTCGACGTGGACGCGGTCGGTGACGGCGAGCGGGTGGTGATCGGCGGGATCCTGCAGCACATCGAAGAGGCCGGGGTGCACAGCGGAGACTCCGCGATGGTCCTGCCGACCTACAAGATCACCGCCCCCCACCTGCAGACGATCCGCGACTACACCCGGCGCCTGGGGCTGGCCCTCGGCGTGAAGGGGCTCATGAACGTGCAGTACGCGATCAAGGACGACGTCGTCTACGTGCTGGAGGTCAATCCCCGCGCGTCCCGGACGACGCCGTTCGTGAGCAAGGCGACCGGCGTCCCGCTGGCGAAGGTGGCGGCGCGCGTGATGGCGGGGCGGTCGCTCGCGGAGCAGGGCGTCACCGAGGACCTCACGGTGAACCGGTTCTTCGTGAAGGAGTCGGTCTTCCCGTTCCTCAAGCTCACCGGGAGCGACATCCTGCTCGGGCCCGAGATGAAGTCCACCGGCGAGGTGATGGGGATCTCGCAGGACTTCGGGATTGCGTTCGCGAAGTCGCAGGCCGCCGCCGGCTTCACGATCCCCACCGCCGGCACCGTCTTCATCAGCGTCAACGAGCACGACAAGCCGGGCGTCCTGCCCCACGCCCGCGAGCTGGACGCGTTGGGCATCCGGATCCTTGCCACCCGCGGCACCGCCGAGTACCTGAACGCGCACGGGGTGCCCGCGGAGATGGTGCTCAAGGTGAACGAGGGACGGCCCAACTGCGTGGACCTCATCAAGAGCCGGGAGATCGACATCATCTTCAATACTCCGCTGGGGCGGGAGTCGTTCTACGACGACGGCGCCATCCGCAAGAGCGCGACCGCCCACGGCGTCCTGGTGGTCACCACCCTCACCGCCGCCGCGGCCACCGTCCAGGCCATCCGCGCCCTGCGCGAGAAGTCGCTGGACATGGTGAGCCTCCAGGAAATACACGCGGCCGCCGCCGTCACTCGATGAGCCGGCGCGAGCGTCCGGCGCGCGCAGCGGAGCGTCTCCTCTGTCGTCTCGCGTCGGATTTACTCCGGCGCGAGACGCTGGATGATGTCACGCGCGAAGCGGAGCGCGCCGCATTCGGTATATGACTTGCTCAAGCCTGTCACCATCGCCCTGAGCGGAGGCGGCGCCCATGCCGCCGCCCACGTCGGCGTCCTGCGCGCGCTGGAGCAGGCGGGGGTGCCGGTGGCCGGCATCGCCGGCGTCAGCGGGGGTGCGCTCGCCGCGGGAGCGTGGGCGGGCGGCGCCGACATGGAGAAGCTCGTCGACCAGGCTTCCAAGCTCCACCCCTGGACCTGGGTCCGCGGGTGGGGGGGAGGGCTGCTGTCGGGGACGCGGCTGGGGCTGATGATCGACGAGTTCCTGCCCGTGGCGCGCTTCGAAGCGCTGCGGGTGCCGGTGGTGGTGCTCGCCACCGACGTGGACACGGGCGAGCCGGTGGTCTTGCGCGAGGGCGACCTCCGGGACGCCGTCCGCGCCTCGTGCAGCTTCCCGGGTGTCTTCCCGCCCATGGTCCTGGGGGGCCGGCGGCTCTATGACGGCGGCATCTCGGAGGTGATCCCCGTCAGCCTGGCGCGCGAGATGGCGGGCGAGTCGGGGATCGTGCTCGCCGTCGACTGCAACAGCGGCACGCGCTGGCCCTCGGCGAACTCCTTCGTGGCGGTGGCCCTGCGCGCCGGCCTCACGCTCCTCCGCGGCCGCACGCGGAGCGAGCTGGCCGGGGCCGACTTCGTGATCGCGCCCGCGATGGGGGATTCGGGCTGGATGCGGCCGGCCAAGATCCCGGAGTTCTACCGCGCGGGCGAGGAGGCCATGATCCAGGCCCTGCCCGAGCTTCGCCGCCTGATGGCCGCCTGATGCGGCGGCGGGCGGCCGGGCTCCTCCTGCTCGCCACCGCCGTCGCCGCCGTCTTCGTCGCGCGCGGCGAAGCCCCGCCCCGCCCCCCCGGCCAGTGGTGGCAGCGCGCGGGAGTGGAGCCGCGCTACGAGGATCTGTCCGGCCTGCGCGTGCGCTACGTGCGCCGCGGCCGCGGGCCGGCCATCGTCCTCCTCCACGGCCTCGCCTCCTCGATCTACACGTGGGCGGACGTCATCCCCGCGCTGGCCCAGGACCACGACGTCGTGGCCATCGATCTCCCCGGCTTCGGCGGCTCCGACATTCCCGACGACCTGTCTTCCTCCGTCTATCCGTCCACCGTGCTCGCGCTCATGGACCGGCTCGGGATCTCCCGGGCCACCCTGGTGGGCAACAGCCTCGGAGGCGTGGTCGCCGTGATGCTGGCCGCCCGCCATCCCGAGCGCGTGCGCCGCCTCGTCCTCATCGATTCGGCCGGCTTCAACCTCGAGCCCTCGCGGCGCCCGCTGATCCTTCGCCTGCTCGGCTTCGGGCCGGTGGCGGCGGCCCTCGATGCGCTGCCCGTCCGGCGGCGGGTGGTGACCGCGGCCCTCCGCCAGGTCTTCTACGAACGCGCCCACGTGACGCCGGAGAAGGTCGAGGAGTACCTCGCGCCGCTGACCCGTCCCGGAGCGACGGAGGCCATTCGCTCGCTGCTGAACCAGCCGGTGAGCTTCGGGCTTCCCGCGCTGGTGAAGGAGGTGCGCGTGCCGACCCTGATCGTCTGGGGCCGCCGCGACCGCTGGATCCCGGCCGCCGATGCCGACCGGTTCGCCTCCGCGATCCCCGCCGCACGCAAGGTCGTGCTGGAGGAGTGCGGCCACCTCCCGCAGGAAGAACGCCCGGCGGAGGTGGTGCACCTGCTGGAGGAGTTCGACTCCGGCCGTTGATGGTTCCGGCTTCGTTTGATGCGGAGGCGACCGCGGAGTAGCGTATTCGCGCTCAAATCAGCAGCAGGAGGTTCGAGATGTGGCTGAGAGGTCTTTGCTCCGCCTTGGCGCTGCCGATTGCCGCGATGCTGGCCGGCACGAGTCCCGCGTCCGTTCAGGCTCAGGAAGACAAGCCGCTCGTGAATCTGGCCGCGAACGCCAAGTTCGGCCCCGCGCCCAATGCTCCCGAGTGCTTCACGATCGCCGTCGAGCGCGGCGACCCGGGGAGTGGCCCGTCGGTGATCCTCGCCCGGTTCGCGCCGGCTTGTACCGCTCCCTTCCACTGGCACACTCCCAGCGAGACCGCCATGATCGTCAGCGGTTCGTTGCAACTCCAGATGAAGGACGGCAAGCCGCTCGTGGCGCGGCGAGGCGATTTCGCTTACCTGCCGTCGCACCACGTGCACCGCGCCACGTGTCTGGGGGCCGCTCCTTGCCTGGTCTTTCTCTCCGCCGACGCGCCGTTCGACATCCACTGGGTGGACGGGGCCGGCCAGGAGATCTCGCTGGATGCGGCGCTGAAGGGGGCCAAGTCGGCCTTCCCGGCGACCCGGAAGCCTCGTTAGTTCTTCTTGCTGTCGAGGGCGACGAGGCTGTCGCGGGCCTTCTGGGCGATGGAGCTCTGGGCATGCAGGGTCAGGACCTGTTGCAGGATGACCCGTGCCTCGTCCCTGCGTCCCCAGTTGGCGTAGAGCATGCCGAGAACGTAGAGGAGCTTCGGGTCGTAGACGGCGTCGTCAGGCTGGAGCCCGAGCCCCTGCTTGAGCACGGTCTCCGCCTCGGGGAACCTGTCCGCCGCCTTGAGGATCACGCCCGTGAGCAGTCGGGTCTGCTTGCGCTCCTGGATCGGGCGCTTGGCGTCGACCTGCGCCGCGCGCCGCAGCAGCTCCAGGCTCTCCGCGAACGAGTCCTGCTCGAAGAGATGGACGCCGAGGCCGGTGAGCGCCTCCGCGTCTTTCGGGGTCTTGTCGAGGGCGACCTCCCACTTGATGACGCGGGTCGCCACGTCCTTCGCGCCTTCGAGGAGGCGCGGGAACTGTCCGGGTCCCACGAAGCCGTTCACGCGAGCGATGGGCCGCCCTTCCGGTGAGATGACCATGATCGTGGGCAGGCTGGAGACGTCGTAACGGATGGCCACTGCCGTCTCGCGGGGATCGCCCTCGGTGTTGACCTTGACCGCGACGAAGCCTTCGGAGAGCTTGACGACGGCCGGGTCGACGTAGGTGGTCTTGTCGAGGCGGTGGCACCAGCCGCACCACTGGGCCCAGAAGTCGACGATGACCGGCTTGTGAGACGTCCGGGCCTTCTTGAGCGCGTCCTCGAACCGGCGCTCCCAGCGGATCCCGGTGGTGGCGTGGCCCCCGCCGCCGTACGCGACGGCGGCGGCGAGGCCGAGGGCGACGATCATCGCCGGCTGGCCCTCACGAGCGCCTCGAAGAGCGGCTGGAAGCGGCCGTCCTTGTCCCAGAACGCCTCGGGGTGCCACTGCACGCCCAGCGCCAGCCGTCGCCCCGGGACCTCGATCGCCTCCACTACGTCGTCCCCCTCGCTATAGGCCGAGACCACCGTGCCCCGCCCGGGCTCCCTGACGGCCTGATGATGGAAGCTGTTCACCGCGACCCTCTCCTCACCCAGGATCTCCCGAAGCCGGGTCCCTGGCAAGATCCGTACGTCGTGGGCCGGGCTCCACCGCTCGCCCTCGGGATCGTGGTTCACCGCCCCCTTCCACTGAGACGGGAGGTCCTGGACCAGTGTTCCGCCGGTGGCAACGTTTAACACCTGCTGGCCCCGGCAGATGGCGAGCAGCGGCATGTCCCTGCGGAGGGCCTCCCGACACAGGGCGATCTCGAGGGCGTCGCGCTCCGGGATCACCCGGGTCACCGACTCATGGGGCGCCTCCCCGTAGAGCTCGGGGTCGACGTCGGCGCCTCCGGTCAGGAGCAGCCCGTCGAGGTGATCGAGCAGGCTGGGCGCATCCTCCGCGGTTCCGGGGGCCAGGACCAGGGGCAGGCCCCCCGCCTTCTCGACCGCGCGCACGTAGTCGTCGCGCAGCGAGAAGATCTCGCGGTCCTGCGAGGAGTAGCCGATCGTGATGCCGATGAGCGGACGCTTCACATCTTGTCCGGGATGGGGATGCCGAGCAGGGCCGTGAGGACCTCCATCTGCCGCAAGAACGCGTCCACGAGCAGGGCGCGGAAGGCCCTCCGGTCCTCGTTCTCCGCGTGGAGCACCGAGTAGCGCGGGTTCTGGTAGTAGCCGTGGAAGGCCTGCGCTACCGCGAACGCGTGCTTGGCCACGAGGGACACCTCCTCGGCCTTTACCGCCTGCTCCGCCACCTCGTCGCTGCGGGCCATGAGCACGAGCAGCGACCAGGCCTCGTCGCCTTCGGCTCCCTCCAGCATCGCGCCCAGGTCGAGCTGGGCACCACGAACGACCAGCGCCTCGGCGCGATGACCTTCGGCTTCCAGTTTCGCAAAGATATTGCGCGCGCGCACGACGCTGTTCTGGATGTAGGGCCCGGTCTCGCCGGTGAAGGCCAGGGCTTCCTCCATGTCGAAGGTGATGATCTTCGTGCGCCCGAACTTGAGGAGGAAATAGCGGAGGGCGCCGATGGCGATCGCCTTCGCGGCGC
>QHVJ01000166.1 GCA_003222275.1 Acidobacteriota bacterium
CCCCTGCCGGGCGCGTTCGTGGCCGCGGCCGACGCGTACAAGGCGGGCCAGGGCCTCGAGGCGCTGCGCTTCTTCGACGCGCTCGAGAACAAGGGTGACGGCTGGCTCCTGCCCCCGGAGGCCCGCTTCGACCGCGCGCTCGGCCTGGCGGCGATCGGGCAGCGCGAGGTTGCGCGCAAGTTACTGCTGCGCATCGGCGACAGCCGGTTCCAGGACGCGGTGGACCGGGCCCTGGAGCGTGTCGGTTCTCACACTCGCTGAGCCCGGCGCGTCGTGTCGTGTCTCACAATTGATCGTTTCGCGTTTAGGTTTCGCTGCCATTTCTCTTGAATCCTTGATCACGCTCCGTTAGAAAAGGCGCACTTCAGGCGACGGATCCTCAGGAGACCTGGCCAGACCCCTTTACCCGGCCGGCGTGCGCCTGCCGGGGGCACCGAAGACGCGACACCTGGGGGAGGAGAACCCTCTTGCTTCTCTTGACCAGGAGTGGAAATGAGAACTCTACGGTTGTCCCTCCTCGGAGTGGCGGTCGCTGGGCTCGTGCTGCCGGCCGCCTTCTCCGATGCACCTGCCGAGGCCCCTGCGGGCTTCGACAACCTGACGAACGGCTTCACCGCCGACCAGTTGGCGTTCGACACCGACCGCGGAATCTTCGAAGAGGTCGAGACGATCGACGACGGCCTCGGTCCCGTCTACAACGCTCAGTCCTGCGCCGAATGCCACCAGAACCCCGTTACGGGGGCCATCAGCCAGATCACCGAGGTCCGGGCCGGCCATTTCGACGGCGTCAATTTCGTCGACCACCCCGGCGGCTCGCTCATCAACGACCGTGCGATCGACGCGTCCATCCAGGAGCGGGTCTTGGGTGGCAACGAGGTGCGCACGTTCCGCACCTCCCTCAACACCCTCGGCGACGGCTTCGTCGAGGCCATCGACAGCAACACGCTCGTCGCCATCGCCAACGGCCAGCCGTCCGGCATGCGGGGACAGTTCATCGAGGTCCCCGTCCTCGAAGCCAACGGCCTGGTGCGCGGCGGCCGCTTCGGGTGGAAAAACCAGCACGCGAGCCTCCTCTCCTTCTCCGCCGACGCCTACCTGAATGAGATGGGGTTCACCTCCCCGCTGCAGCCGACGGAGAACACCTCCAATGGCAACTCGACGGCTGCCTTCGACACGGTCCCCGACCCCGACAACGACGGCGCGGACGTCGAGGCCTTCGCGCGGTTCATGCGCTCCACCAAGGCGCCGCCCCGCGACACCGCACTGGCGGCCACGGCCGACGCCCAGGCCGGAGCGAGCCTGTTCAACCAGGTCGGCTGCAACCTGTGCCACGTCCGCAGCATCACCACCGCACCCGCCGGCACCGTGATCAACCGCGGGGCCTTCACCGTGCCCGCCGCCCTCGGCAACAAGGTCATCCACCCCTTCGGCGACTTCCTGCTCCACAACGTGGGCACCGGCGACGGCATCGTGCAGAACGGCGGCCAGTCGACCCGCAACAAGGTGCGCACCGCGCCCCTGTGGGGGGTGCGGAGCCGCGGCCGGCTCATGCACGACGGGGAGACGCTCAACCGCAACGAAGCCATCCTCCGGCATGCCGGGGAGGCGACGGGTGTGATCAACAACTATCGCAACCTGACCACGAACCAGAAGAACCAGCTCATCACGTTCCTCAACTCGCTGTAGGTGGTTGCTCGTGAGAACCGCCCGGGCGGCGGGGGTGCTCCTCGCCGTGGCCGTGATCGCATTGGCCTTCGCCGCCCGGCGGGGACGGGAGGGAGCCGCGGAGCTCGAGCCGCATCCTCCGCGGCCCGCCGCCGTATCGCCTCCGCCCTTGGCCGTGAAGCTGCCGCCTCCCACTCCGGGCGAGGAGGAAGACGGGTTGCGGCGGGCGTTCGGAGAGACGGTGCATCCGGCCGCGGGATCGTCTCGCGGCCTCGTCGGCGACTTCAATGGCGATGGCGCGGAGGACGTCGCGGTGCCGGTGTCGCCCGCGGCGGGCCGGCTGGAAGAGCTGAACGACGGCCTCGCCAACTGGAGGGTCCAGGACGCGCGGGAGGACCCTACCGCGGAGCGTGGCCTGCCGCCGAACGGGCGCTCCGCGGTGACGGTGCAGCCCGAGGACTTGCTCCTGGCCGTCGTCCACGGGTACGGCGTTCGCGGCTGGCGTGACGAGCGTGCGCGGCAGTGCTATCTCGTGCGCCATGCGACCGGACCTCCTTTCGAGGCGAGGCCGCGCACGGAGCTGCTTCGCTACGTGCGGCGCCTGCCGAACGAGCCGCGCTTGATGGGGGACGTGATCCTGGTCTCGGCGGGCCGGACGCCGGGGTTCGTGTACTGGACGGGGGCGCGATACTCGTGGCACCCGCTCCCGTCGCGGGCGCACCCCATCGCTCCCTGAGCCTCGGCGCGTTGCTGGTCGCCTACAATGAGCGAATGAAGCTCGTGGCGTCAGCCATCCTCTTACCGATCATGGCGGTGGCGCCGGCAGGGGATCCGCCGCCCCGAGTGCCCCGGCTTCTCCTGAGGGTCGTGGGCGCGGCGGGGCCCGACGCCGTTCGGGCGACGGTCGAGAACCTCGCCGCGCATGCCGTCGCGATCCGCGTCGTTCCGGCGTTCGTCCTCCGGCCGTCCACCGCCGACGAAACGGGCTGGCCTTCGTTTCGGGCCCCGATCGACACGGTCACCGCGAAGCCCCTGGCGGTGAACGGGCGCGTGCTCCTGCAGCTGGCCGCCAACGCGCGGCAGACGGTCGTCGTGCCGCTGGAATCCCTCTACTGGGACCACTACGAATCCGTCATCTGGCCCAGCCGACCCCTGCGGCGCGTCGTCCTGCCGGGCCGCTACGATCTCACGCTGGAGATCCACGACCCCGAGGCGAACTCCCGCTGGCGATCGGATCCCATCGCGGCGGTCGTGAAGAAGGCGGGGAACCTTCAGCTCGTCAAGCCCGACTGACGACCCTTCCTGACGACGGGCGGGTCCACCGCATATGCGATAGAGTCGAAGCCGACGTCGAAGTCGAAGTCGAAGTCATCAAGGAGGAGAAGCTCATGGCCAGCGTCCCCGCACCCCGCGCCGTCATCGAGACCCGCTTCGGCGAGATGGAGATCGAGCTCCTCCCGGACAAGGCCCCCGGCCACGTCAAGAACTTCACGGACCTGGCCCGCAAGGGGTTCTACGACGGCACGACCTTTCATAGAGTGATCCCCGGCTTCATGATCCAGGGTGGCGATCCCAACACGAAGGACCGCAGCGCGGGGCGCGATCGCCACGGCACCGGCGGTCCGGGGTACACGATCAAGGCCGAGTTCAACGACGTTCCCCACAAGCGCGGGGTCGTCTCCATGGCCCGCGCCCAGGACCCCAACAGCGCCGGCTCCCAGTTCTTCATCGTCGTGAAGGACTCGAGTTTCCTCGACCGGCAGTACACCGCCTTCGGCCGCGTCGTGCGCGGGATGGAGGTGGCGGACAAGATCGTGAACGACCCCCGCGACGCCCGCGACAACCCCAAGGAGCGGACGGAGATGACCGTCCGCGTCGTGGAATAGTCCGCACCGCGGCGGGGCGATTGGCGGGCCAGGTCGAGAGCGAGATCAAGCTCCGCATCCCCGGACCGGAAGCCGCGCGGGCCGCGGTGGCGAGTCTCGGCGCCCGGCGGCTCCGCGCGCGGCATTTCGAGGACAACGTCCTGCTCGACGACGCGGCCGGACGGCTCGGCGCCGGCGGCCGCCTGCTCCGCCTGCGGCGCACTCCCCAGGGAAGCTACCTGACCTACAAGGGTCCGCGGCTGGATTCCGGGGAGGTGAAGGCGCGCGAGGAGATCGAGGTGCCGGTGGGAGAGCCCGATGACCTCCAGGCGCTGCTCGCCGCGCTCGGCCTGCGCCCGGTCTTCCGATACCAGAAATACCGCGAGACCTATACCTGGAAGGACGTGGAGATCGTCGTGGACGAGACGCCGGTAGGCACGTTCCTCGAGATCGAAGGGCCGGTGGAAGCAGTCCACGCCGCGGCCGCCGCTCTCGGCTATCGCCGTGCGGACTACGTCACCGATTCGTACGCAGACCTTTTCTTTGCCGCCGGTGGTGTCGGGGACATGACGTTCTTTAAATGAAGATGGCAGCGAGCGACGGATTGCTGCGCGCCTCCACTACGTGGAGCCGCGCCAGCGGGACCTCGCTGCGTTCGGTCCACACTCGCGAGCGAGCGGCGCGGGGGGGAGCGCGAATGCGCGCGGGGGGGTGCTTTCGTCGGGGGGTACCCCCCCGGATTGCCGAATGAAGGCCATGGTGCTGGCGGCGGGGTTCGGCTTGCGCATGCGTCCGCTCACGCTGCTCCGCGCGAAGCCCGTCCTCCCCGTGCTGAATCGCCCGCTGCTCCACTGGACGCTGGAGCTGCTGCGCCGCCACGGCGTAACGGACGTCGTCATCAACCTCCACCACCTGCCCGCGACCGTGCGCCGGTCGGTGGGGGATGGGCGAACGCTCGGCCTGCGCGTCACCTATTCGTTCGAGAGGAGGATCCTCGGCACGGCCGGCGGCCCGCGCAAGGTGCGGCGCTTCTTCGGCGGCGACCCGTTCCTCCTCGTCAACGGCGACGTGCTGTTCGACTTCGACCTCTCCGATCTCGTGCGCCGCCACGCCGCCTCCGGCGCGCGGGCGACCCTCGCCCTCAAGCCGCACCGCCAGGTCGGGACCTACGGCGGCATCGTGACCGGGCCCGGCGGCTTCGTCCGCGCGCTCGCGGGCCTGCCGCGTCCCGTGGCGGGGCGGCCGCTCCTCTTCACCGGCGTGCACGTGCTCGATCCGGACCTGCTGGACCGGCTGCGCCCGGGAGCATCCGACACCGTGCGCGACCTCTACGCGCCGCTGGTCGCCGAGGGCCAGCGGCTGCTGGGCGTCCGCGTCAGCGGCGCGTGGTACGATTTCGGCAGCCCGTCGCTGTATCTCGCCTCCCAGCTCTCCATGATGTCGTCCGGGTTTCGGGGCGCGGGAGTCGCGCGGCTCGTCCACCCCGACGCCCGGATCCATCCTCGGGCGCGCGTCACCCGGTCCGTGGTCGGAGCGGGCACGGTCGTGGGCGAGGGGGCGGTCGTCTCGGGCTGCGTCCTGTGGGAAGGCGCGCAGGTGGGGCGCGGCGCCCGCGTGAGCGGGTCGATCGTCACCACCGGCGCCCGCGTCGAGGAGGGCGATGTCGTCGAGCGCGCGGTCGTGCTGCCCGCGCGCAGGGGAGCGAAGTTGCGGATGGCCCTGGCCGAGACGGGGAGGAAGCCGTGAAGAGCGAGAGCGAGCGGCGGGCGATCGTCCGCTCCGCCCGGCGGCGCGGAGGCCGGCGATCCGCGGAGCAGCTGCCCCCGCTCTCGCCGGCGATGCCCGACGTCGCCCCCGCCGTCTTTCCGGGCGGAGCCACGGCCGACGGCCGCGTCGCGCAGTACCTCGACGACCGCTTCCGCGCCCGCGACGTGAAGGTGTGGCCGCTTTCCGGGGACGCCTCCACCCGCCGCTACTACCGCGTCGCCGTCGATGGCGAGCTGTCGGTGCTCTCGCTCAACCCCGAGCCCTTCGACGCCGACCAGCTTTCTTTCGTGATCATCCGGCACCTCATGGCCGGATGGGGACTGCCCGTCCCGGAGATCCGCGATATGGAGGGCGCGCTGGGCATCCTCCTCCTCCAGGACCTGGGCGACCTCACGCTGCAGGAGGCGCTCAAGGGGGCGCGTCCGGCCAAGCGGAAGGAGCTGTATCGACAGGCCCTCGACCAGCTGGTGGTGCTCCAGCGGGAAGCAGCGGGCGCTCCGCAGCGGGCGGTGTGCTTCCAGGTCGCCTTCGACTTCGAGAAGCTCTCGTGGGAGCTGCACTTCTTCTGGAAGCATTTCCTCGAGGCCTACCGCAAATGCGACCTCTCGGTGGAGGACCGCGCGTCGGTCGCGGACGGCTTCCATCGCCTGTGCGCCGAGATCGCGTCGTGGCCCCGGGTGATGTGCCACCGCGATTTTCACAGCCGCAACCTCATGTCGCACGCCGAGCGCCTGTGGTGGATCGACTTCCAGGACGCGCGCATGGGACCCGTCACCTACGACCTCGCGTCGCTGCTGCGCGACTCCTACGTCGACCTCGACGAGGAGTTCGTGGCCGAGATGGCGGAGGAATTCCGCCAGCGGGCCGTGCCCGGCGAGGCGCGCGACACGTTCCAGCGCCGCCTCGAGCTGATGTCGATCCAGCGAAACCTCAAGGCCCTCGGCACGTTCGGCTACCAGGGAGCGGTGAAGGGCAGCCGCGTGTACCTCCCGTACATCCCGCGGACGCTCGCCAACGTGCGGCGCAACCTGGCCCGCTACCCCGAGCTCTCCGGCCTGCGCCGGGCTCTCGCCCACCACCTCGAGGAGCTGCGATGAGCGACGTCGTTCGCATCTCCGACTTCGGCCGCCACGTGGGACAGGAAGTGCGCGTGCAGGGCTGGCTCCACAACAAGCGCTCGAGCGGCAAGATCCAGTTCCTGATCGTGCGCGACGGCAGCGGTTTCGCGCAGGCCGTCGTGGCGCGCTCGGCGGTCCCGGAGGCGGCGTGGGGGGCGGCGGAGGCCGCGGGACAGGAATCGTCCCTGGAGCTGACGGGCAGGGTGAAGGACGACAAGCGGGCCCCCGGCGGCTACGAGGTCGACGTCACCGGCCTGACGGTGCACCAGGCCGTCCACGACTACCCGATCACGCCCAAGGAGCACGGCACCGCGTTCCTGATGGAGCACCGCCACCTGTGGCTCCGCTCGCCGCGGCAGCACGCGATCCTGCGCGTCCGGCACGCGGTCGTGAAGGCCGTCCGCGACTTCCTCGACGACGCCGGCTACACGCTGGTGGACGCCCCGATCTTCACGCCGGCCGCCTGCGAGGGGACGACGACGCTCTTCGGCGTCCCGTATTTCGACGAAGGAACGGCCTATCTCACGCAGAGCGGGCAGCTCTACAGCGAGGCCACGGCCGCGGCCCACGGGAAGGTCTACTGCTTCGGTCCGACTTTCCGCGCCGAGAAGTCCAAGACGCGGCGCCATCTGACGGAGTTCTGGATGGTGGAGCCGGAGATGGCCTACGCGCGCCTCGACGACGCGATCACGCTCGCCGAGCAGCTCGTGTGCGCGGTGGTAGGGCGGGTGCTGGAGACGCGGCGCGAGGAGCTGAAGACGCTCGAGCGCGATCCCGCGAAGCTGGAGAAGGTCCGCCCCCCCTTCCCCCGGCTGCACTACGACGACGCCATCAAGCTGATCCAGTCCAAGGGGTCGCAGACCCAGTGGGGGAGCGACTTCGGCGGGACCGACGAGACGATCATCGCCGAGGCGTACGACCGCCCGGTCGTCGTGCACCGCTTCCCGTCGGCGATCAAGGCGTTCTACATGGCGCCCGATCCCGAGCGGCCGGAGCTGTCGCTCTCCGCCGACGTGCTCGCGCCCGAGGGCTACGGCGAGGTCGTGGGCGGCGGCGAGCGCCTCGCCGACGGCGAGCTGCTGCTGAAGCGCATCCGCGAGCACGGCCTGCCCGAAGAGGACTTCCGCTGGTACCTCGACCTGCGCCGTTACGGCACGGTTCCCCACGCGGGCTTCGGCATGGGCATCGAGCGCGTCGTCACCTGGATCTGCGGCATCGAGCACCTGCGCGAGACGATCGCCTTCCCGCGGATGTTGTACCGCATCTACCCTTAGCCGCTTGGGGCCAAGGAGCCAAGGTAATCGTGCCGAAGCCGCCCAGCGGCTGGGCATCCTGCGCAGCGACTGGGCGCTCGCGATCGACGCCGCGGCCGACGAGCCGACCCACGAGATCCGCAAGCCCAAGCGACTGAAGGTGCTGTCGTCAGCCGCCGCGGGCGCTCCCCCGGCGGCATGCACTGTGCTCAACGGCTGGCGGGGAAGCGACCGCCTGCCGGCCCACCGAAGAGTTGTGGATCTGCGGGGCCGTTTTGCAATACCCTGGGGCGCGCAGAAAAAGGTCGCGAAGGAGGAGGCATGAACGCTTGGGCCTGCGTGGCCGTCCTCTCGATCCTCGGCTCGCTTGCCTACGCGGAATCGCTGGGCGACGTCGCGAAGCGTGAACGCGAGCGTCGCGAGAAGAAGAAGCAGCAAGGCACCGAGACCAAAGTGATCCACGACGAGGATCTGGCGGCCGCGCCCGGCAAAGACTCGAAAGGCACTTTCAACCCCGGCACGGGATTCGCGACTGGGCAAGGCAGCGCGGGCGCGAGTGCGTCAGCCAAGAGCTCGGCCGCGCTCCTTCCTTCGACATCGTCGTCGAGTGGCAGCGGCGATATCACCGAGGTCGACTTCAGGCGGGCCGGCGCCCGCCAGCGCCTCGAATCGAGCTATGCAACGATCGCGGAGACGGCATGGTCACTCGTGGAAGCTTTCCGCGAGTACGCGGGCTGCGGCGAAATCCCGAGCCGCCGCTGCCTGTCGCTGGCCACCACCGTCGAGAGCCTGGCGATGTCGGTGGGAGCCAGCATGGAGGATGCCGAAGAGGCGGCGCGGCAGGGGTGGCTCGATCCCGGCGAAGTGCGCGCCGTACGCCACCGGTACGGCATGGATGACTCGTTCTGGGACAAGCTCGTCAGTGTGGTTCATCAGTATCGGCGTCGATGACCCCCAGCGGGCGCCCACTCTGGTTATACCGGCCTGTTGAGCCTGACCCTGCGCTTCACGCCCGTCGTCACGTTGCCGCTCTTCGCCGTGCT
>QHVJ01000598.1 GCA_003222275.1 Acidobacteriota bacterium
CTCCGCGAAGATGATCGACTGGAACCGTCCGAGCGTCAGCTCGCCGTTGTTGAGGCCGACGGCGATCGAGCGCCCGAGCAGCGCGGAGCGCAGGTGCGAGTGGGCGTTGCCGCGCTCGCAGTCCGAGAAGCGCGGGTCGTCGTGGCGATAGCCCCCCCGCTCCGGTACCAGGCTTTCCATGAGGCCCTTGAGGTCGTCGATCAGCGCGCTCTGGAACTCGTTGATGAAGAGCGCGCACGTCGTGTGGAGCGTGTTGATCAGGGCGATCCCCGCCGAGACGGGGAACTGCTGGATGGCCTCCCTCACGAGCTTGGTGATGTCCGTGACCTCGGTCCCTTCCTCACTGCTCAGCGTGAACGAGGTGTTGAAAACCTTCATCCGCTCTCTCCCCGGGCATCACCTTGTTTTCGCTAGCGGAAGCGCTAGCGGGGCCGCGTCAAGACCACCCGCTACGATAAGGGTACCGTCACGGGAATGTCAACCTACGCCGCTTTTGGATCCAGGAGGTCCCGGAGGCCGTCGCCTAACAAGTTGAGACCGAGGACAGCCACCGCGATGGCACCCCCCGGAAACAGCGCGAACCATGGGTTCATGCCGAGGAAGTTCTGCGCCTCCTTGAGCATGAGGCCCCACGACGGATGCGGCGGCTGGGTGCCGAGGCCCAGGTAGGCCAGGGCGGCCTCGGCCAGGATCGCGACGGGAAAGCTCGTCGTCGCCTGCACGATCAGGGGCGCCATCGTGTTGGGCAGGATGTGGCGCAGGACGAGGCGCCGGTCGCCCGCGCCCAGCGCGCGGGCGGCCACGACGAACTCGCGGTCGCGCAGCTCGAGCACGGCGCCGCGCGTGAGCCGCGCGAAGGCCGGCACGAAGGCGATGCCGATGGCGACCATGCTGATGCCGATGCCCGGCGCGAACACCGCGGAGAAGAGCAGCGCGGAAAGAATCGCCGGGAAGCCCTGCACCGCGTCGACCAGCCGCATGGCGCTCTCGTCGAGCCAGCCGCCGATCCAGCCGCTGGCGAGGCCGAGCACGATCCCCGCGAGCGCGCCGATGCCGACGGCGATGACGCCGACGGCGATGGACGTCGGCGCGCCCGCCATCACGCGCGACAGCACGTCGCGCCCGTACTGGTCGGTGCCGAACGGGTGCGTGCGCGACGGCCCCTCGAGCCGCGCGGCGCCCGCCATGGCCAGCGGATCGCGCGGCGTGTAGACGAGGCTCAGGGCGGCGGTCGCGGCCAGGGCGAGGCTGATGGCGACGCCGAGCGCGAAGGTCAGGTGGCGGCGACTACTCATACCGGATCCGCGGGTCGAGCGCGGCATAGGCGAGGTCGACCGCGAAGTTGATGAAGACGATCGACGCCGCCACGAAGAGCGTCACGCCCTGCACGACGGGCAGGTCGCGCGCGCTGATGGCGCCGAGCGCGAGCCGCCCGAGCCCGGGCAGCGCGAAGACGGATTCCAGCACGATCGCGCCCGCGACGAGCTGACCGAGCTGGATGCCCATGACAGTGACGATGGGGATCATCGCGTTGCGCAGCGCGTGCCGGCGGATGACGCGGATCTCCGCCAGCCCCTTGGCCCGCGCGGTGCGCACGTAGTCCTCGCGCAAGATCTCCAGCACGGCGGACCGCGTGGCGCGCACGAGCACGGCCGCCTGAAAGGCGCCGAGCGCGATCGCGGGCAACAGCAGCGCCTTGAGGCCCGTCCACAGCCCCGCGCTCCAGCCGTCGAAGCCGCCCGAGCGCAGCCAGCCGAGCCGGACCGAGAATAATAAAATCAGCAGCAGCCCCGACCAGAACGCGGGCACCGCGATGCCGAGCTGCGAGACGAGCATCGCGAGGTAATCGCCCGCGCGCCGGTGGTGCGTGGCCGCGTAGACGCCGAGCGGGAGCGCGATGATCACCATCAGGGCCGCCGCCATCAGCGCCAGCGGCAGCGTCACCGGCAGCCGGGAGAGGATCAGGCGCCCGACGGGCAGGTCGTACTGGATCGAGGTGCCGAGGTCGCCGCGCGCCGCGCGCGCGAGCCAGTCGATGTACTGGAGCGCGAGCGGCCGGTCCAGTCCCATCGCGTGGCGCAGCCTCGCGAGCGTCTCGGGGTTCGACTCGACGCCGAGGATCAGCGTGGCGGGATCGCCGGGCAGCACGCGGACGACGACGAAGACGAGCGCGGAAAGAAAAAAGAGGGTCGCGACGAAGGCCGCGACCCTCCTGAGGACGTAGCGCCTCACGCCCGCGCGATCACCGGGCGGGCGACCAGCCCACCTCCGAGAGATCGGCCGACGGGATCGGCAGGTCCTTCCAGAGGCCGGTCACGCCCTTCCTGGCCGCCACCAGCCGCGGGTGGATGAAGAGGAAGACGACGGGCGCGTCGTCCGCGAGCATCCTCTGCATCTGGACGTAGAGGTCGCGGCGGGCCTTGTCGTCGATCGTCGTCTCCGACCTCGCGTAGATCTCCT
Source organism: Acidobacteriota bacterium (assembly GCA_003222275.1). Taxonomy (GTDB): domain Bacteria; phylum Acidobacteriota; class Vicinamibacteria; order Fen-336; family Fen-336; genus AA32. The sequence goes on from QHVJ01000598.1 coordinate 2,461, forward strand.
GGAACCTCGGGCTGTCGTAGCGGAAGTAGTATTTCGGGTTGGCGTAGTTGCCGATGTCCCACGCCTCGGC
>QHVJ01000167.1 GCA_003222275.1 Acidobacteriota bacterium
CGACATGGTCCAGAACATCGTGACCGCCCACCCCGCCGACCTCGTGTCCGCGGCGTCAGTGGCCGAGATCCGCCGCGCGAAGCGGGAGGGCAAGATCGCGATCCTCATGGGCATCGAGGGGGGCCACGCGATCGAGGACTCGCTGGGCGCGCTCCGCGACTTCCACCGCCTGGGCGTGCGCTACATGACCCTCACCCACACGAACTCCAACCACTGGGCCGACTCCGCGGGCAACTTCTTCGCCCCCCGCTTCGACGCCGAGTCCTATCGTCTCCACCACGGGCTCAGCGATTTCGGCCGCGCCGTCGTCCGGGAGATGAACCGCATCGGGATGATGGTGGACGTCTCGCACGTCTCCGACGAGACCATCGACGACGTGCTCGAGACCTCGCGCGCCCCCGTCTTCGCGTCCCATTCCTCCTGCCGGGCGCTCGCGAGCCTTCCCCGCAACCTGACGGACGACCACATCCGCCGCATCGGCGCCAAGGGCGGCGTGGTGATGATCAACGTGTCGTCGGTGTTCCTCGACCAGGGCCTGGTCGAGGCGGCGCGGGCCGCGCTCGACGCGCTGCAGGAGCCCGCGGAGCGGATCCGCCAGCAGTACGAGAGTGACCCCAAGCGCGCGCAGGCCGCGATCGCCAAGCTCGTCGACGCCCTGCCTCCCCGGCCGCCGGTGGCGTTCACGAAGGTCGTGGACCACATCGAGCACGTGATGAAGGTGGCGGGGCCGGACGCGGTCGGCCTCGGCACCGACTTCGACGGCATCCCCGATCCCCCCGCCGGCCTGGAGGACGTGTCGAAGCTGCCGCGCCTCACCGAGGAGCTCCTCCGCCGCGGCCATTCCGAGGAGGAGGTGCGCAAGGTGCTGGGCGAGAACTTCCTGCGCTTCTTCGCGAAGGTGGAGGAGGTCTCCCGCTCGCTCGCCGCGGAGCCCCCGGCCGCCGACGTGTTGCCGAGTTCCACCCACGACTGAGGTGCCGCCATGCCGCTGACCTTGACCTCACCGGCGTTCGGCCCGAAGGCTGAAATCCCTGCGGTGCACACCTGCGAAGGCGCCGACACGTCGCCGCCCCTCGAGTGGTCCGGCGTGCCTGGACGTGCCAAGAGTCTCGCCCTGATCGTCGACGACCCGGACGCCCCCGATCCCAAGGCGCCGAAGATGACCTACGTCCACTGGGTGCTCTACGACATCCCGCCCGCGACGACACGGCTCGCCGACGGCGCGGCGAAGGGCGGGCTGCCGCCCGGCACGCGGGAAGGAAAGAACGACTGGAAACGGACCGGCTACGGCGGGCCCTGCCCACCCATCGGCCGGCACCGGTATTTCTTCAAGCTCTACGCGCTCGACGCCGAGCTTCCCGACCTCGGCGCGCCCACCAAGGCGCAGCTCGAGAAGGCGATGGAAGGCCACGTCATCGAGAAGGCGGAGCTCGTCGGGACCTACGAGAAGAAAAGCAAGTAATCGTTCAGAAGGTTTTGGACAGGCCGGTCAGGACGGCGGCCCGCGGAGCGAGCTGCATGTCGTTCACGTAGCGGTAGGCCGGCAGCTGAAGATATCCATACAACGAAACGCCGCCCCGGACGTCCACGTGGAGCGCAGGCGTCAGGTAGAAGAACGTCATTCCCGTCGAAGGCACGTCGTGCGTGAGGTAGAGGCTCCGCGTCTGATGGAAAAGCTTCCCCTGCAGCGAAGCGCTCAGACGGCCCGCGACCGGCCGGCTGAGGTTGAGAGTCAGGATGGCCGCGTTCCCGAAGCGGTAGTCGAGGTCGCTTCGCGTGTTCGCCTGATAGGACGCCTCCACCGACCATCCCAGGTCCAGCGAAGAGATGCGCCCGGTCTGCTGGAGCGTCCCCACGAAGCCCACCGCGCCGCTGCCCGGCTGGAGTGAAGGCTCCAGGATGCTGCCGTCGAAGTCGCCGTCGAGGCGGTGGCGGCCGGTGGGTACCTGCACGGCGAGCCCGGCCGCGAGACGGGGACGCAGCGCGAAGCGGGCCCCGAGCAGCACGTCCCCGATGCCCTGCGTCGTATAGCGCTGAGTGATGCCGAAATGGGCGACGGTGTGCTCGCGGCGCGTGTGAAGCGGCAGCGAGGCCTCCAGGCTGAAGCGAGAGGTCAGGCCGTAGCCGAGGTCCATCTGGACGAAGCTCTCGCTGGCCTCGATCTCGCGGTGGAAGGCGGGCCAGATCGAGCCGTACGTGAAGGCGACCTTCGGGACGTAGACATCCCCGACCGCCTGGCTCCCCTGCCGCTTCGCGTCTTCGTCGGTGTAGCGAAACGAGAGGTCCATTCGGAACGCACCCTTCGCGAGCGTGCCGCTCTGCCCCCGGGTCAGGAGCGCGCAGGTCGACGAGTCGCAGGCGGCGGCGGGCGCGCCCCGCGCCATCGCCGCGGCGGCGGCGAATCCGAGAACGAGTGGCTTGAGGTCGAGGCGGCCCATCCAGCCTTTCAGTGGACGACGATGATGCCCTTGAACTTCAAGTTTGCCGGCTGGAGGGCGTCGTGGAAGGAGCAGATGTAGTTCGCCCTGTCGATGGTCACCGTGCCCGTCCCGGCGGCATCGATCGTGCCCACCTGCGCCATCTCCGGGCAGTCGCCGTTGCCGATCTCGGGCGCCGATTCGAGTCGATGGGCGACGGCGTCGCGATTGACGAACGTGACCGTCACCGGATGGTTGAGATGGCTGTCGACGGGATCGACGCCGCCGGCGGTGATGACGATCGTCGGATCCGTCCGCGGCTGCGAGGGGTCCAGCAGCCCGTGCGGCGCAACGTCCTGGACCGAGGCGGAGCCGCATGCGCTCAGGAGCATCGCGACCGCCAGCAGCCAGGCTCGAGGCACGAACGATGCTAGCACTACCGAGTCGCGTACCCCGAATGCGGGCCGCGGCGCGCGCTGGCCCCAGGTTTGCAGTTTGCGTCCTCACCACGGGAAGAACGCCGCCGCCGAACTCCAAGTGCCGTGGGATCTGGGGTTTGAGGCGGACGGCCACCGGGGCGCGTGGCCCGCGAGACACAAGGAACGTGGCAAGTGGACCACCAAGCAGGAGGTTCATGAGCGTTCAAGTTCGGTCCGCATCCCTTCAAGACGGTGTAGCGGTCCTGGCCCTGCTCGAAGAAGTGGGCTACTACCCGGATCCCATCTCCTTCGCCAAGACGTATCGCAAGACCCTCGCCGATCCCCACTTCCTCGTGCGTGTGGCCGAGGTGGAGGGCAAGATCGTAGGGATGGCGACGCTCTCGATGCGCTGGCAGATCGGCTTGGGCGGCCTGCTCGCCTGCCTCGACGAGCTGGCGATTGCTCCCGGCCACAAGGGCGTCGATCGCGCCCTGATGCAGGCCACGGTCGGCAAGGCCCGCGGGCTGGGCGCCCGCCGGATCGTGGTGCGAGCCAACGAGGGCACTCCGCCTCCGCGGGCGGCGCAGCTACGAGCGGGTCTTTCGCTCGCGCGGAGTGGATCCGCGCTCGCTAGTTAAGCTCGGGCGCTCGCGCGGAGTGGATCCGCGCTCGCTAGTTAAGCTCGGGCGCTCGCGCGGAGTGGATCCGCGCTCGCTAGTTGAGCTGGGGGGGCTCTGGCCCCCCCAGACCCCCCGTTGCCGCGACGCTGAGAGCGCGTAGCTACGGTTGCGCCCGGGACATAATCAGTCCCGTGGTGAACGAAAGTTTCGACATCGCCGGGCCGGCGGGCCGCCTGGAAGCGATCCTCATGTTGCCCGAGGGCCCGCCCGTCGCGGCCGCTGTCGTCTGCCACGCCAACCCGCTTCAGGGCGGCGTCATGCACTTCAAGGTCGTGTTCCGGGCGGCCAAGGCACTGCAGCAGCACGGCCTGGCCGCCCTCCGCTTCAACTTCCGGGGCGTCGGGCGCAGCGAGGGGACGCATGACCATGGCCGTGGCGAACAGGACGACGTCCGCGCGGCGCTCGCCGAGATGCGGCGCCGCTTGCCGGGGCTCCCCCTCGTTCTCGGCGGCTTTTCCTTCGGCGCTTCGATGGCCCTCCGCGTGGGCTGCACCGAACAAGGCGTGCGCGCGCTCTTCGCCCTCGGCCTGCCGGTGATGATGATGACGGACCTCTCGTTCCTGCAGGCCTGCCCGCCGCCTCGGCTCTTCGTGCAAGGTGAGGGCGACCCGTTCGGGGGCGGCAACTTCCTGCGCGAGCTGGTCGCGCGCCTGCCCGAGCCTCGCTCACTCGTGATCGTTCCCGGCGCCGATCACTTCTTCGGCGGCCACCTCGACGAGATGCAGGAGGCGGTGGGGACATGGGCCGCGCAGCGGCCCTGGGCGACATGACCGCGCCGGAGCAACGTGCGCTCGATGTCCTCCGCCGCGACCGCGCGGTGCTGGTCGTGGTCGACCTGCAGGAAAAGCTGGTGCCCGCGATCGCCGAGAAGGAGCGCGTCCTCGGAGGCGCCCTCCTGCTGCTGCGCGCAGCCCGCGAGCTCGAGCTGCCCGTCGTCCTGACGACGCAGTACGAGAAGGGTCTCGGACCCACGGTGCGCGAGGTGCTCGCGGAGGCGCCGGGAGTGACGCCGGTGGACAAGGTCGCTTTCGGCTGCTTCGGGAGCGAGGATTTTCTCGCGCGCCTTTCCGGCTTCCCGGGCCGCGACCAGCTTCTCGTGGCCGGTATCGAGAGCCACATCTGCGTGGCGCAGACGGTGCTCGGCGCGCTCGCCAAGGGCTACCAGGTGCACGTCGCCGCGGACGCCGTGGGCGCGCGCACGCCGGACAATCGCGAGATCGGGTTGCGGCGGATGGAGCGGGCGGGCGCGGTGCTCTCGAGCGCGGAGATGGCGGTCTACGAGCTGCTCGCCCGCAGCGACGGTTCCGCCTTCAAGCGCCTGCTTCCCTACCTCAAGGACCCGCGCTAGCCTCGGCTTCGCGGGACCATTGCCAGACCAGGGCCTGCAGAATCGAAACGGCCAGGATCGTCACGTCGTCGCTGTGGTAGAGGGATACGAAGCGGCCGCCGACGACGCGCGCGAGCAGGGCGAGGCAGAACCCCACCCCGACGTTCAAGAAGAGGAATACGGCCGCGAGCCCGATCGTCTCCAGGGTCTTTCCCACCGCCGAGCGCAAGCGGCGACGGGAGCGGCCGCGCGCGACGAGCGCCGCCGCCAGCGAGCTCAATCCCACCACCACCACGATGAACGCGGTGTCCATGACTAGAGGAACCCCGCCACCCGGTTGTAGGCGCGAGCCAGGAGCTCACGCAGCAGCACACGGGACAGCGCGAGGCGCGCCTGCGGTTGGCTCACCGTGGACGATAGCTCCATGATCGGCGCCTCGACCACCTCGAACCCGGCCCGCCGGAAGAGAGCGGCGGCGCGCGGCATGTGCTCGCTCCCCGTCACGAGGAGGATCCGCCGCATGCCCCGCGGCGCGAGGTCTTCCCAGCACATCCGCGCCTCGTCCCGGGTGGTGCGGCCTCGGGGATCGGCGAGGAGAGCGGTCGCGGGCACGCCGAGGTCCTGCGCCAGCCGCACGCGTACGTCCGCCTCGCTGGGCTTCCCGCGGCTGCCCGCCCCCAGCATCACGAGCAACGGGGCCAGGCCCTGCCGGAACAGCACCACGCCGCCAAGGGCGCGCCGCAGGGAAGAGTCGCTGAGAACGCCGTCGTCGACTCGCGAGCCCAGGACGACGATCGCCGCCGCCGGCTCCGGAGGCGTGGCCGGCGGGACGAGGACGTCGTAGAGGCCGTTCGACAGCGGCGTGAAGGCCAGGGCGGCGAACAGCGCCACCGTCGCTCCCCCGATCCCGCGCAGCGCCCCCTGGGCGCTCATCCGACGTGGATCCGGGGGCGCTCGAGCGGGTTCGCGATCGCCTTGCGCAGGACCTCCCGCGTGACGGGAGCGGTGTCGCCCTCGCCCAGGAAGAGGTAGCGCAGCAGGTACGCGATCGGGTTGCCCTCGGTCCACCCGAAATAGGCGTGCGGGATCCCGCCGGTGAGGTCACGCAGGTGCAGGAGCAGGGCCGCGATCGCGTTAGGCACCGCCGGGCTCTTGCACCGCAGCACGCGGTGGCGCCCCACCCGCACCCCGCGCACGAGGAGGTCGTTCTTGAACTCCGACGCGTCACCGTGGCCGACCTCGAGGAAGAGGACCGGCTCGCCGTCCCCGAGGCTGTGGTCCTCCCGGGCCTGCCGCTCCTTCACGTCGTACTCCTGCTCGGCGCGCTTGTCGGGACGATGGGCGATGATGCGCACCGGGTGCGGGACCACCTCGTCGACGAAGGCGCGGGCGGTGGCGCTCAGTTGCACCGACTTGATGCGCACCTCGGTGGCCCGCAGCGCCCGGGAGAGCAATGAGCTGAAGACGATCGCGGCGATGAAGAACGAGGCGATCTTGATGCCCTCGGGCCGCTCCACGATGTTGGCGGCGGTCGTGTAGGCGAACACCATCGTCATGAGGAGGTACAGCCATCGCCGGCGCCGGTGCCGCCAGTTCGCGAGGGTCACCGCCATCGAGGCCGAGCTCATCAGGAACAGCACGCCCGTGGCGTAGGCGCCCCCCTGGGCATCGACGTCGGCGTCGAACAGAAGCGTCACGCCGAAGGCCACGGCGGTGAAGAAGATCGCCAGCGGCCGCGTGCCCCGCACCCATTCCGGCGCCATCCCGTACGGCGGCAGGTAGCGCGGCACGAGGGTCAGCAGCCCGGCCATGGCCGAAGCCCCCGCGAACCACAGGATGGCGATGGTGCTGAAGTCGTAGACGGTGCCGAAGACCCCGCCGAGCAGCTCGTGGGCGAGGTAGGCGAGGGCGCGGCCGTTGGCCGGCCCGCCTTCCTGGAAGGCCTCGGTCGGGATGAGCAGCGTGGTCACCAGGCTGCTCCCGATGAGGAACACGCTCATGATCAGGGCGGCGCTGAGGAGCAGCCGCTTGGTGTTGCGGATCCGCCCGGCAGGCCCCGCGGGGTTGTCGCCCTTGTCGCCCCGGATGAGAGGCATGACCGCCACGCCCGTCTCGAACCCGGACAGCCCCAGGGCCAGCTTGGGGTAGAGCAGGAATGCCACCGCGATCGTCGCGAGCGGGCTCGAGAAGGTCTGGTTCACCAGGCGGCGCCAGATGGTCAGCGCTCCCGGGTGATGGAGCGCCAGCTCGCGCACGCACGCCACCAGCAGCACCGCGTTCAGGGCCAGGTAGAGAAAGACGATCCCCACCGCGAGGCCGATCGCCTCCCGGAATCCCCGGACGAATACGGCCCCCAGCACGGCGAGCAGCACCAGCGTCACCGCTTCCGGGTGGTTCAGGAAGCGGGGGACGTACGGGTTCTCGATGACGTGGGCGGCGGCGTCGGCCGCGGAGAGCGTCATCGTGATCACGAAGTCGGTGAGGGCGAAGCCGAGGAGGATGAGGACGAACACCTTCCCCCGCCACCTGGGCAGGAGCTCCTCGAGCATGGCGATGCTCCCCTGCCCGTGGGGGCTGCGCTCCGCGACCTGACGGTAGACGGGCAGGGCCACGCACAGCGTCACCGCCACCAGCACGAGGGTGGCGAGCGGGGACAGGAGGCCGGCGGCGAGGAACGCGATGCCGGGCTGGTAGCCGAGGGTCGAGAAGTAGTCGACGCCCGTCAGGCACATCACCTTCCACCACGGGTAGGTGTGGGCGGGGGACTCGAGGGGCGTGCCGGCGAAGGTCACGCCCTCGAAGAGCCAGCGCCGGAAGCGCCCGAGGTGGGGCTTGGAGGCGCCGGTCAAGGTGGCCATGGACCCTTCCTGTTTAACCGACGGGAGTCAAAGCCGCAACCCCAGCCCGGAGACGGGCACCTCCTCCGGCGTCGGAGAGACCGGACGCAAGGGAAACACGCGCAGCAGCAGCCACGCCAGGAGCCCGGCCAGGGCGTGGACGATCGCTCCCGCGTCCGCGCGCAACAGGACGGCCAGGCCCAGGGCATAGCCGGCCAGCACCGGCACCGTATAACGCCAGAACACCGTCCGGCCGTCCCAGGCGTAAGCGGCGGCGAAGAGAGGCAGGGCGATATGGGGTCCCACTCCCAGCGGCGCGACGTAGAGAGCGCCGATCTCCAGCGCGGCGGCGAGCACCATCCCGCGCACGAAGCCGAGGGCCGTGCGTCCGTGCTCGTAGGTGTAGGGAAAGAGCGCTCCGAGGAGGATCGCGGCCAGCGCCGCCCCTGCCGGCACCTCGGGCAGCCCGAGGGCCCGCAGCGCGTAGCGACCAAAGGCCAGCACGAACAGCAGCGGCGAAGCGTTGCGGACCCACTTGGCCAGGCGCGAGGGAGGGATCAGGAAGTGGTCCAGGAGGAGGTAGGCGATGTAGGCGTAGACGGGCGCCACCAGCGCCAGCGAGCGTGTCTTCCAGAAGAGCGCCACCGCCAGCGCCAGCGGCGGAACGGCTTCGTATCCGCGGGGCCACGGCGGCGGCGTCCGGTAGAGCACGCTCGTGCGCAGGTCGGCCTTGACCCCGGGGAGAAGCGAGCGTTCCACTCGCCGCCGCAGCTCGTTCAGCAGGCCGTCGAGGGCCTCCGCCTCGGGCAGGCTCCGGTAGGGCGTGGGATCGATGGGGTCATGGAAGCGGACGCGGATGCGGGCCGGCTTCGGCAGCGACTGGAAGTGCGGCCAGGCCCGGAAGGCGCCCGTGATCGTCGCCGGCACCAGCGGCGCC
>QHVJ01000097.1 GCA_003222275.1 Acidobacteriota bacterium
CGCGCCCGTTTCCGCCCTCGGCCAGAAACTCTACGTGAAGACGAAGGACGCGACCTCGGTCGCGCTGCCGACGACGCAGACCGTCGACGCGGGGCGGGCCGTGCGGCCGGAGAACCAGGAGCAGAAGGTCCACCCGATCTACGACTACGCGTTCGTGACCGACCGCGAGGAAGGGCTGGTCGTCGTGGGTCCGCTCCACACGCTGCTCGACGGCGATCCGCGGAACAACTTCGTCCACCGCGCGGCGACGTTCAATGAAGGGGGGGCGCTCGCGGGCGCCTCGTCGATGACCCTGGCCGGGACGGTCGGCTACGTGACGACGCCGCAAGGCATCGTGGTCCTGGACCTGGACGACCCGCTCGTGCCGAAGGTGCTGGCCCACATCGGAGCGCCGGCGGTGAAGGAGCCGCGTGGCCTCGCCGTCCAGTTCCGCTACGCGTTCGTCGTGGACGCAGAGGGCCTGAAGGTGTTGGACGTGACGGCTCCCCGCGAGCCGCGGGCGGTGGACGGCGCGGCGGTGCCGATCCCGGACGCACGCTCGGTGTACCTCGCGCGCACCTACGCCTACGTCGCCGCGGGCCGGACGGGGCTCGCGATCGTCGACGTGGAGCGCCCGACCCGGCCCCGGCTCGACCAGACGTGGAACGCGGGTGGGACGATCGACGACGCCCGCGACGTGAAGCTCGGAGCCACCAACGGCAGCATCTTCGCGTACGTGGCCGACGGGAAGAACGGCCTCCGCGTCGTCGAGATGATCTCGGCCAACGACACGCCGGGCGCCTACGGCTTCAGCCCGAAGCCGACGCCGCGCCTCGTCGCCACGTACGCGACGCGAGGTCCCGCGCTCGCCCTCTCCCGCGGCGTCGAGCGCGACCGTGCCGTGGACGAGACCGGCCACCAGATCGCCGTCTTCGGCCGCCGGGGCGCCCGCCCGTTGAATCGCGAGGAGCAGGCTCGGCTCTACCTGCGGGACGGCAAGCTCTTCACCGTCACCGACCGGGCACCGTCCAAGCCGCGCGACGCGCAGTAGCGCCCTTCGGGCCCGGCGCCGCCGGCAGTCATGCTACGCTTTCCGCGCCATGGCGGCCCCTCCCGACACCAAGCGCGGCGCGACGTACGAGGACCTCGAGCGCGTCCCCGACACGATGATTGCCGAGATCGTGGACGGCGAGCTTTTCGCGAGCCCGCGGCCAAGACCTCGGCACGCCGTCGCCGCTTCCGCGCTCGGCGGGGACCTCAACCCGCCGTTCCAGCAGGGCCGCGGCGGCCCCGGCGGCTGGTGGATCCTTTCCGAGCCGGAGCTTCACGTCGGCGAGGACGTCCTCGTCCCCGACGTGGCCGGCTGGACGCGCGAGCGGCTGCCCTCGATGCCCCAGGAAGCGTTCTTCACGCTGGCTCCCGACTGGGTGTGCGAGGTGATCTCGCCCCACAACGAGCGTCATGACCGGATCAGGAAGATGCCCGTGTACGCCCGCGAGGGCGTGAGGTACGCGTGGCTCGTGGATCCCCTGGAACGGAGCGTGGAAGTGCTCAGGCTGGACGCCGGCCGGTGGAACCTTCTCGCTACGCATCGGGGCGACGAGATCGTCCGGGCCGAGCCGTTCCGGGCGGTCGAAGTCGACCTGCTCGGCCTGTGGGGCGAGTCGCGCCCGTAGCGTCCCGACTCTCCGTCAAAACAGCTTGGCGAGCTCCGGGCGCTTCAGCACGACCTCGCGCACCACGTCCGCCCAGTCCGCTCGGCCGTCGGGGGACAGCACTTCGTACGGCACCTTCATCTCGGCGAGCAGCGTGTCGACCAGCTCGTCGATCGAGCGCATGAAGAACTCGTCGGTGTCCCGCACGCCGTCGGGGGAGGCCGCGCCGGCCATCGGGACCTTGAAGAGGAGGTCGTAGGTCTTCATCCAGTGGGCCACGAAGCGCTCGATGGGCTTCTGCCGGCCGCAGGCGAGCACCATGTAGGCGTAGTTGTCGAGCACGCTGCGGTCGCAGACCACGACCTGATGGCGGGCGGCGGAGCGGATCTCCTCGGCCACCTGCGTCATGAGGATCCAGGTCTGCGCGTCGAGGGATGTCTGGCGATTGATCGGAAGGGGGGAGAGGCGGGCCACCTCCTTGACGATGTCGACGTGGACCCCTTGACGCTTCAGCGCGCCCGCCAGCTCGAAGCACAGCGTCGTCTTGCCGACGCCGTGGGTGCCGATGAAGGCGATTTTCACCGGGCTTTGAGGGCGGTCCGGTAGATGAGGTAGGCCAGGCCGAGGAACAGCGCGAAACCGATCGTCGCCGAGACACCGCTGCCCAGGAGGGCCTGCGTCTTCTGGCCCCCCGCCCCCAGAACGCCGGCGACCCGTTCCACGCGCGCGTCGGGCCAACCCAGGAACGAGGTGAGCAGGCCCATGATCGACCCGCCCGCGACGAGGCCGGAGCTGTAGAGCACGCCCGGGCCGGCGTCCGATTCCGCTTCCGACCCTCGGCGCCAGTCCACGAGCTTCCGGGCCAGGCCGCCGAGGAACACGGGCGTCGTGCTCTCCAGCGGCAGGTACACCCCGACCGCGAACGCCAGCGCGGGCACGCCGATGATCTCCATCAGGATCGAGGTGAAGACACCCAGCAGCACCAGGCCCCACGGCAGCTGCTGCGTGAGGATGCCCTTGATGACCAGGCTCATCAGCGTCGCCTGGGGAGCGGGCGCGTTCTCCGAGCCGATACCCTCCTGGACGCGATAGCGTACCTGGCCCGTCTCGGTCACCAGGTAGCGGCCGTCGGGGATCCCTTCGACACCGCCCACTCGCGCCTCTCGGTACGGGAGGCCGTCGGGGCCCCGCAACGACGGCACCCCCGGAGGCGGCACGACCGTGACCGCGTACGTCGCCTCCTGGATCCGGCGGTTGCCCTTGTTGATGAGCTGGAGGGTGCCCCCGATGACGACCACGCTCGTGATCACCCCGATGATCAGCGCCACCTGTTGCCTCCACGGGGTGCCGCCGACGAGGAAGCTCGTCTTCAGGTCCTGGCTGGTGGTGCCGGCGTTGCTCGCCGCGATGCACACCACGGTGCCGATCGACAGCGCGGCGGCGGTGTACGCATGTCCCGTCCAGCCCAGCGCGACGAAGATCAGGCACACGCCCATCAGCGTGGCGATGGCCATGCCGCTGATCGGGTTGGACGAGGAGCCCAGCTCGCCCGTGATGCGTGACGAGACCACCGAGAAGAAGAACCCGAACACGATGATGGACACCGCGGAGATCACCGCGGGGCCCATCCCAGGCACCGTCCGGAGCTGGGGCAGGAACGACATGAACACGGCGAGCGCCACCGATCCGACGAGGACGACCGAAATCGGGATGTCCCGCTCCGTCCGGCGGCGCTCCTCCGCGCGCCCGATCCCGCTCGTCCGCAGGTCGCGAAACGACGCCCGGAAGCTGTCGATGATCGTAGGCATCGCCTTGAGGAGGTTGATGATCCCGCCCGCCGCGACCGCCCCCGCACCGATGTAGCGAATGTAGCGGTTCCAGATGTCCCCCGGCGACATCTGGTCGATGGGCACCGTCGCCGGGTAGAGCGCGCCCAGACGGCCCTGCCCGAAGAGCGCAATGGCGGGTATGAGGACCAGCCAGGAGAGCAGCCCGCCCCCCACCATGATCGCGGACGAGCGGTAGCCGATGATGTACCCCACGCCCATCAGCTCGGGCGACATGTCCACCGAGACCTGTGCCGCCTTGTAGCGCGGGATCGGCAGCTCGGCGGTCGTCGGCCACAGCCTGGCCACGAACCCGAGCGCCTTGTAGACGAGCCCGGCGAGGAGGCCCTTGAACACGAGCCGCGCCTGCGCGCCGCGCTCCTCGCCGGCCACCAGCACCTCGGCCGCGGCCGTCCCCTCCGGATAGGTGAGGACGCCGTGCTCCTTGACGATGAGGTACCGGCGCAGCGGGATCATCATCAAGACGCCGAGGACGCCGCCGCAGAGGGAGAGGAGGAGGGTGCGTGTCCAGTCCATCTCGAAGCCGAGGAGGACGAGCGCCGGCAGCGTGAACGCGGCCCCGGCCGCGATCGACTCCCCCGCCGAACCCGTGGTCTGGACGACCGTGTTCTCGAGGATCGAGGCCCGCCCGCCGAGCCGATTCGAGAGCGCCCGGAAGATCGTGATCGAGAGCACCGCGATCGGCACCGACGCCGACACGGTGAGGCCGACGCGGAGGGCGAGGTAGACGGAGGAGGCTCCGAAGACGATTCCAAGGAGCGACCCGAGCAGCACCGCGCGGACCGTCAGCTCGGGCAGCCGCGCCTCGTCGGGGACGAAGGGCTTGAAGGCGGTGGCGGCCGGCGCGGGGCGCTCCACGATGTGAGCCACGTCGCTCGCATTCTAGCAACTCGTTGCGGGCTCGGGGGCGACATGGTGTAATCGTCGCCCCACGAATGGACGATCTTTTCGAGCCCTATGAACGGTTGATCCGCCTCGTGGTGGCGGGCAAGGAGCTCCAGGTCCCGGAGAACAACCTCCTGCTTCGCCAGCTCAGCTACGTGGCGCCCGACATCTCTTCGGGTCGCTACTGCTGGAACGGTGAGTGCCGGTACTGCGAGGTGAGTTACCGGACGGAGACCCGCGGGACCGAGCAGTCCGCCCTCGCCTGCCGCGTGAAGGGGCAGGCGGGCATGCGCGTCACGAAGCTGGCGCTGGAGATGCGCTACAACCTCGCGGAAACGCTGGCGGCAGCACCGAAGGCAAACGAATGACTACTTCAGTCGCGACTTCACCTGCCGCCAGGTGGTCATGAGGCTGCCCCGGGTCATGTCCAGGCGGCGGGCGCTGAACTCCAAGGGTTCCCGGCCCGAGAGGCTCTCCTTGGCCCGGATCACCAGCTTGCGGCAGGTCTGGAGGATGATGTCGTCGGCCCCCCCCTGTTGCTTCAGCCGAGCGAGGTCCTGGCCGAGCGCGATGATCACGCGCTCGATTTCGATGACGCGCTCGCGCAGATCGTCGTCGAGCGGGTAGACGATTTCCTCGGGGGCCTCGGCCTCCGACGCCGGCGACGCCGCCGGGGCCGCGGCCGCCGAGCTCTTGTCCGCCTTCATCTCCATCCACGCCCGCGAGAACACGAAGGGGAACGTCGCGTTGGCCTGCTCGAACTCCTTCTTGGTCGCCTCGTTCTTCGTGGCGTAGTACTCCCGGACGAGGACCTTGATGCGCGCGACGTACCGGTCCTCCTTTTCCTCGATCACCTGCCGGGACTGCGCCGCCAGCTCTTGGATCTTCTGCTCGATGAATCGGTTGTGCTCGTGGGTGCGGAGGTCGGGGAAGTCGTGGTCGGCCCCGTGGACGATCCTCGCGTTGGGTTCGCCGTAGTTGGCGTAGACGATCAGGCTGAGCCGCCGGACCTCCTGTTCGGAGACCCGGTCGACGATGGGTCCCCGGTCCTCGATCTGGATGTGGTAAGGGGTTCCGGCCCGCGACGAGTAGTTCTGGTTGACTCCCCCGACCTGGCAGCGAGACCGATCCAGGATAGCTGGCCCGGAGGGGCTTCCGCCTCCGGAGGGTCGAGTCAGGTCACCCGGGGGCATCAGGGACAAATCCTCAACGTCCTATTGTACCAGCACCTGCACCCATGGCCGCAAGCCTATGATGGGATGGCCGATCTGCGCGCTTCGAGCATACTTGAGTCTATCAGACTCAGATTTAATGCTTGACATCTGCTAATGCGTGGCCTATTATCTCTCGTGAAGCGACGGAAGAGGCTAGCCGAGCCGTCAGGAGGCCGCTTCATCGCACGCAGGAGGCATTGAATGAGCAAGGTCATCGGTATCGATCTCGGAACCACCAACTCCGTGGTGGCCGTCCTCGAAGGTGGGGAGCCTGTCGTCATTCCCAACTCCGAGGGGGGCCGCACGACGCCCTCGGTCGTGGCGTTTACCAAGGATGGGGAGAGACTGGTCGGCCAGGTGGCCAAGCGTCAGGCGGTGACCAACCCGGAAAACACCATCTTCTCCATCAAGCGCTTCATGGGCCGCCGCTACGACGAGGTCACCGACGAAGCGAAGATGGTCCCCTACAAGGTGGTCAAGGCGTCCAACGGGGACGTCCGCATCGAGGTCATGGGCAAGCTCTACTCACCGCCCGAGATCTCGGCCATGATCCTGCAGAAGCTGAAGCAGTCGGCGGAGGACTACCTGGGCCAGAAGGTCACCAAGGCGGTCATCACGGTGCCCGCCTACTTCAACGACGCGCAGCGGCAGGCGACCAAGGACGCGGGAAAGATCGCCGGCCTCGAGGTGGCGCGCATCGTCAACGAGCCGACCGCCGCCGCCCTCGCCTACGGGCTCGACAAGAAGAAGGACGAAACCATCTCCGTCTACGACTTCGGAGGCGGGACCTTCGACATCTCGGTCCTCGAGGTGGGTGAGGGCGTCGTCGAGGTCAAGGCGACCAACGGCGACACGCACCTCGGCGGCGACAACATCGACCAGCGCGTCATCGACTGGATCATCAGCGAGTTCAAGAAGGACCAGGGCATCGACCTCAGCAAGGACAAGATGGCCCTCCAGCGGCTGAAGGAAGCGGCCGAGAAGGCCAAGATGGAGCTGTCGACGACGATGGAGACGGAGATCAACCTCCCCTTCATCACCGCCGACGCCTCCGGGCCGAAGCACCTGGCGATGAAGCTGACCCGCTCCAAGCTGGAGCAGCTCATCGACGACCTCCTCCAGCGCTCGATGGCGCCGGTCAAGCAGTGCCTGAAGGACGCCGGCGTGGAGCCCAAGGACATCGACGAGGTCGTCCTCGTCGGCGGTCAGACGCGCATGCCGAAGATCCAGCAGATGGTCAAGGACTACTTCGGGAAGGAGCCGCACAAGGGCGTCAACCCCGACGAGGTGGTTGCGGTGGGCGCCGCCGTCCAGGCCGGGATCCTCTCCGGCGACGTCAAGGACGTGCTCCTGCTCGACGTCACGCCCCTCTCGCTCGGCGTCGAGACCCTGGGCGGGGTGATGACGAAGCTCATCGAGCGCAACACCACCATCCCGACGAAGAAGACCGAGGTCTTCTCGACCGCCGCCGACAACCAGACGTCGGTCGAGGTCCACGTCCTCCAGGGCGAGCGCGAGATGGCGCGGGACAACCGCACCCTCGGCCGGTTCCACCTGGTGGGCATCCCGCCCGCGCCGCGGGGGGTGCCGCAGGTCGAGGTCACCTTCGACATCGACGCCAACGGCATCCTCAACGTGTCGGCGCAGGACAAGGCCACCGGCAAGACCCAGAACATCACCATCACCGCCTCGTCCGGCCTCAGCAAGGACGAGGTCGAGCGGATGGTCAGCGAGGCGCAGTCCCACTCCGAAGAGGACAAGCGCCGGCGGGAGCTGGTCGATCTGCGCAACCAGACCGACACGCTCGCCTACAGCCTCGAGAAGCTGCTGAAGGACAACCGCGACAAGGTGGGCGAGGCCGAGGCCAAGTCCATCGAGGATGCGGTGGCGGAGGCCCGCAAGGCGATGGAGGGCGAGGACGCCTCCGCCCTGCGCTCCGCCATGGACAAGCTCACCGCCCTCAGCCACAAGCTGGCGGAATCGCTCTACAAGTCGGCGCCGTCCCCGGGCGGCGGTCCCGAGGCCGGCGCGTCCGGCGGCTCCGGGCAGCCGCCGCGCGACGGCGGGTCCGACGTGGTCGACGCCGAATATACGGTCAAGCATTGAAACAAGGAGGTAACACATGGCAATCGTTCGCTTCGAACCATTCCGAGAGCTGCAGGATCGGATGAACCGGCTGTTCCACGAGTCCTACCGGGCGCAGGGCGCTGAGGACGATTGGGCCCTCGGCGGCACGTGGGCGCCTGCGGTGGACATCTACGAGCAGGACAACAACATCGTGCTCAAGGCCGAACTGCCCGGCGTGGACCCCAAGGACGTGGACATCCGGCTGGAGAACAACACCTTGACCCTCAGCGGCGAGCGCAAGTTCGACAACGAGGTGAAGAAGGAGAACTACCACCGCGTCGAGCGGGCCTACGGCGCGTTCACGCGCTCCTTCACCCTGCCGACCGTCGTGGACCAGGGCAGCATCAAGGCCGAGTTCAAGGACGGCGTGCTGCGGGTGACCCTCCCGAAGCGCGAGGAGGCGAAGCCGAAGCAGATCCAGATCAGCGTCGCCAAGTGATGCCGAAACCGACGGCCAAGGCGACGAAGGCCAAGGCAAGGGCCGGCCGACCCTCGAGGGGGGGGCCGGCCCCCACTCATCCTTCGAGAGGAGCCAAGATGCTCGACGTGAAGCCGCTGCGAGACCGGGTCCTCGTCCGCCGACTGGAAGAGTCGGAGGAGAAGGTCGGCGGGATCATCATCCCCGACACCGCCAAGGAGAAGCCGCAACAAGCCGAGGTGGTGGCGGTGGGGTCGGGCCGCGTCCTCGAGGACGGAACGCGGGTGCCCCTGGCGGTCAAGGCGGGGGACAGGGTGCTGCTCGGAAAGTGGTCCGGTACCGACGTCACCCTCGACGGCAGGGAGTACCTCATCCTCAAAGAGGACGAGATCCTAGGAATTCTGGACTAGTCCCACGAACGGAAGCCCAGAATTCCTGAAGTGAGATCATTTAGGATTCGCCCAGCGGCGAGTCCTCTTGCAAGGAGCTAAGGCGAATCCTATGCCCAAAGACATCGTCTATCGCGAAGATGCGCGGAGCGCCATCCTGCGCGGCGTCAATGCCCTGGCCGACGCCGTGAAGGTGACCCTCGGCCCCAAGGGCCGCAACGTGATCCTCGACAAGAAGTTCGGCTCCCCCACCATCACCAAGGACGGCGTCACCGTGGCCAAGGAGATCGACCTCAAGGACCCCATCGAGAACCTTGGGGCCCGGATGGTGCGCGAGCTGGCCTCCAAGACCTCCGACGTCGCGGGTGCCGGAACTACGACCGCGACGGTGCTGGCCCAGGGCCTGTACCGCGAGGGAGTCAAGAACGTCACTGCCGGCGTCAACCCGATGGAGTTGAAGAAGGGTATCGACCGGGCCGTGCAGGTGGTCGTGGAGGAGCTGAAGAAGCTCTCCAAGCCGGTCCGGGGCAAGATGATCGCCCAGGTCGGCGCCATCTCCGCCAACAACGACGAGGAGATCGGCTCCATCATCGCGGAAGCGATGGAGAAGGTCGGCAAGGACGGCGTCATCACCGTGGAAGAGGCGAAGACCATGGACACCGTCCTCGAGGTGGTCGAGGGGATGCGCTTCGACCGCGGATACCTTTCCCCCTACTTCGTGACCGACCCCGAGCGCATGGAGGTGGTTCTCGAGAACCCCTTCATCCTGATCCACGAGAAGAAGATCTCGAGCATGAAGGACCTGCTTCCGATCCTCGAGAAGATCGCCCAGCAGGGCGCGCCGCTCGTCATCGTCGCCGAGGAGGTCGAGGGCGAGGCCCTCGCCACCCTCGTCGTCAACAA
>QHVJ01000602.1 GCA_003222275.1 Acidobacteriota bacterium
GTCGAGGATGCGTCGGCGTGCTTGTCCGCGGCCGGCAGGTGACCGCGAGCCTCAGGCATCAGGCCACGGCCAAGGAGTGGACACCATTTCCAAGAGATTTCAGCTCAGGGTCTTCTTGCTGGTGCTCCTCGTCGCCGCGTGCGCGAGCCCCCAACCGCCGACGTCTATGGTCAGCGCGCCAGACAAGCTCAAACCCGGGGCGAGCGAATCGCTGGCGATGATCGTTCCCGCAAAGGGCGTGCAGATCTACGAATGCCGTGCCAGAAAGGATCAAGCCGGGGGATACGAATGGGCCTTCGTGGCTCCCGAAGCCGATCTTTTCGACGCGCGCGGAAACAGGATCGGCCGACACTATGCCGACGCCATCCCTTGGCTGCTGCTTGCCGCAACGTCCCTCGGCTCGGAAGGCTCGTTCAGCAGGGTCACGAGCATACAGCGCGTAAATACCGTGGGCGGCGTGGCGCCGAAGGTCGGTTGCTCGCAAGCCGCGGCTGGGACGCCGGCTCGCATCGCCTACACGGCGGACTATTACTTTTTCACCGCCAAGTAAGCCGAATGCTACGATCGACGTATTGACGTGTCGCGCTACTTCTGCCATGACCACCCCGACGTCTTGACCGTCGAGACGCGCGTGCTCGACGCGCGGCCCGGCGCCGTCGTGCTCGAGCAGAGCCCGTTTCATCGCGGCGGTGGCGGCCAGCTTCCCGATCGCGGTCGCCTCGCCTGGTCCTCGGGCGAGTCGCGGGTCACCGGCTTCGAGATCGCCGAGGATGGGCGCGTGTGGCATTTGCTTGCCGAGCCCGTCGAGGCGGCCGGCGTGGCGCAATTGTCGGTCGATCCGGCGTTCCGCGCGCTCCAGACCGAGCTGCACACCAACGCCCACGTGCTCAACGCGCTCGTCTTCCAGGTCTTCCGGGGCGCACTCATCACGGGCGCCCAGCTGAACGACGACGGTACAGCGCGCACGGACTTCGATCTCCCCGACGTGGACAACGACAGGCTGCGCGCCCTGGAGCCGCAGCTCAACGACGTCATCCGCCAGGACCTGCCGCTGCGCGTCTCCTGGGTCGCGGCCGACGCGCTCGCGAGCGAGCCGGGTCTGATTCGCTGCCGCTCGGTGGCGCCGCCGCCCGCGTCCGACGGCAGCGTGCGCGTCGTCGAGATCGTCGGGCTGGACCGGCAGGCCTGCGGCGGCACGCATCTCGCGTCCACCGGCCGCTCGCGCGCCGTCCGCATCCTCAAGATCGACAACAAGGGCCGCCACAACCGCCGCGTGAAGATCGGCCTCATCGACTAGACCGCTCGCAACAGGCATCCGGGAGTCTCGCGCATGGCGACGATCCTGTTCATGGTGAAGGCCACCATCCCGTCCGACAAGGCGGCCGCGTTCAACCGCTGGTACAACGAGGAGCACGTGCCCCAGGCGCTGCAGTTTGCGGGAATGGTCAGCGCCCACCGGTACAAGCTCATCGACGGCGACGACAAGTACCAGTACATGACCGTGTACGAGCTGCAGGACGAGGCGACCTACCGGCGCTTCATCGCCTCCGACCACATGAAGACGCTGCGGGCGGAGTATGACGCCCACTTCCCGATGAGCGAGCGCGCGCGGCTGGCGTACGCGCAGGTCTGGCCGTAGCGGCGTGAGCGCGGGACCTTTGACGTCGTCGGGTAACTGGGAGGGCGCCTGGCGAGCGCTGGGCGCCGCGGCGCCCGAGGGTCTGCGGTCGCAGCTCCTGGCGCGCTACGCCGAGCCGCACCGCGCGTATCACACGCAACAGCACCTGCACGAATGCTTCGCGGCGCTGGGGCCGGCGTCCGGCCTGGCCGAGCACCTCGCCGAAGTCGAGCTGGCCCTGTGGTTTCACGACGCGATCTACGACACCCACGCCCACGACAACGAGGCGCAGAGCGCGCGCTGGGCGCAGGAGTCGATGCGCGGCGCCGGCGTGGACGCGGCCGCCGGCGCCCGGGTTCACGCGCTGGTGATGGCCACGAAGCACCAGGGCGTCCCCGCGGGCGCCGACGCGCGGCTGCTCGTGGACGTCGACCTGTCGATCCTCGGCGCCGACGAGACGCGCTTCGCCGAGTACGAGCGGCAGATCCGATTCGAGTACGGCTGGGTGCCCGAGGACGCCTACCGCGAGGGGCGCGCCCGAGTGTTGAGCGGCTTCCTCGACCGCGCGTCGATCTACGGCACACCCTGGTTTGCCGAGCGCCTGGAGGCGCGGGCCCGGGCGAATCTCTCCCGCTCGCTCCGGCATCTGAAGGCGTGAGAAGGAGAGTCGGCATGACCCTGACCGAAGCGACGTTCGACGAGACCCTGGCGACCACCGACGAGCTGCTGCTCGTCGATTTCTGGGCGACCTGGTGCGGTCCCTGCCGCGCGATCGCCCCGGTGCTGGACGCGCTGGAGCGCGACCAGGCGGGCCGCGTGCGCGTGGCGAAGGTGAACGTGGACGACGAGCCGGCGCTGGCCGCGCGCTACGGGGTCCGCTCGATCCCGACCATCCTGTTCGTCAAGGACGGGCGGGTGGTGGACACGGTGATCGGCGCAGCGCCGCGCGCGACGCTCGACGCCAAAGTCGCCAAGCACCTGTCGCAGTAGAGACCGCAAAGCGTCATGGCAATGTAGGCGGCGCTGGCGCACACTCCCGAGCGCAGCTCATTCCGCCGGGAGGTGTGACCATGCGCGCCTGCGTCCGTTTCCTGAGCCTGCTCCTGACGCTCGCCGTCCTCGCCGTCGCCGCTCCCGCCCTCGCCGAGTCGCGGCGCGACGCGCCGCTCGTCATCGGCCATCGCGGCACCGCGGGCTACCTGCCCGACCACACGCTGGAAGGCTACGCGCTCGCCATCGAGCTGGGCGCCGATTTCGTCGAGCCGGACCTCGTGGCGACGAAGGACGGCCACCTGATCGCGCGCCACGAGCCCAACCTGATCGCGACCACCGACGTGAGCCGGCGCCCGGAATTCGCCGGCCGCCGGCGCGCCGCCACCATCGACGGCGCCACGGAAGAGGGCTGGTTCGCCTCGGACTTCACGCTGCGGGAGATCAAGACGCTGCGTGCCGTGCAGCCCTTCGCCGACCGCCCACAGCAGTTCAACGGCCGCTTCGAGATCCCGACCCTCGAGGAGATCATCGACCTCGTCAAGCGGAAGTCGCGCGAGAAGGGCCGCACCATCGGCATCTATCCCGAGACCAAGCACCCGACCTACCACGAGTCCCTCGGCTTGCCGCTCGAGGGTCGCCTCGCGCGCACCCTTCGCGCCGCCGGCTGGGATCGGCGTGACTCCCCCGTCTTCCTGCAGTCGTTCGAGCCTTCGAGCCTCAAGAAGCTGCGGCAGCTGACGAACAACCGGTCGATCCAGCTGATCGACGCCAACGACGTCAACCCCGACGGCACTCTCGATTTCACGGCGCCGTTCGACCGGCCGTACGACTGGACGGCGTCGGGGGATCCGCGGCTGCTGGCGCGCCGCTTCGACTTCCTCACCACCGACGAGGGGCTGCGCGAGGTCAAGACCTATGCCGACGGCATCGGCCCCTGGAAGCGCTACATCGTCAGCACGGCCGCCGTCGATCTCAACGGCGACGGCCACGTGGGCGACGAGAACGGCGACGGCAAGATCGACGAATCGGACCGTGCCCTGCTCCGGCCGACCGACCTCGTCGCGCGCGCCCACCGGCACGGCCTGCTCGTGCACACGTGGACGTTCCGTAACGAGCCCAAGCG
>QHVJ01000098.1:0-6346 GCA_003222275.1 Acidobacteriota bacterium
GAGCGTGAAGCCAAGGCCGCTGATGGTGGCGACCTGCTTGGTGACGAGGTTCACGGAAGCAAGCAGGAAGAGTACGAACGTGATGACGCCCAGGCCGAGCGGCAGCTCCGTGACGCCGAGCGAGACGTTGAACGGCACCTTCCACTCCCGGGGGCTCCGATCCTTGAAGCGCAGCACGAGCACCGCCAGCGCCTTGAAGGCGAAGGACCAGATGACGCCGAAGGCATAGGCCTCGCCGAGCGTGTAGGTTTCGCCCCGCGATCCCACGATGGCCACGATCTGGAGCAGGACGATGAGGTTGATGAGGCGGTAGGACGTGCCGTACTTGCGGTGGGGCTTGCGGAGCCAGGTCGGCATGACGCCGTCCTCGCTCACCCGGTTGAGGACTCCGTTGGCGCCGATGATCGACGTGTTGATGGCCCCGGCCAGCATCAGGAACCCCACCACCACGATGAAGCCCTGGAAGAGGAGTTTCAGCCACGTGGGACCCATGAGATGGAGGGCGATACCGCTGATGAGGTTGTCCCGGTACTGGGTACGGAGGCCCTCCGGGATGATGGCGTAGGCGAAGAACGAGACCAGCGAGGTGAAGAGCAGCGAGTACACGAAGATCACCATGCCGGCCCGTACCAGGTTCTTGTGCTTGGGGTACTCGATCTCGCGGTTCACCTGCGCCAGCGTCTCCTCGCCGGACATCGCCAGCAGCGAATGGCCAAAGGCGATCAGGATGCCGAGGAGGCCCAGGAGCGAGCCGGCATGGGCCGGCAGCCGGTAACGCGCTCCGCTCCCATCGTGGGCGGCTTCACGGGTAGCGCCTTCGGGTGGGGCCCCCGTCAGCGCGGAGGGGGCGATCGCGGGGAGCCAGCCGACCGCTTCCCGATCGAACGTCAGGTTGTGGGGCGCGGGCGCGGGCGGAAGCCGCCGCTGCTCCGGCTTGCGGGCAATCGTCAGCCCCGACCATATGACGAGCGTGACGACCATGACCGTCGTCACGTACATGATCCGCAGGGCGTCGTCCGAAGACTCGTGCAGGCCGCGCGTGTTACGCCACCAGAAGTAGACGGTCACGAGCACGGCGATGGCGGCGGCCCAGAGGTTGACCGTCGTGGGGGAGGGGTTCCAGGGATGACCGAGATACGTGAGGCCCTGCGCCGCGAGGCCGACGATGTACTGGCCCGCGGAGACGCCGGAGATCGGCCCCGTGAGGACGTAGTCAAAGATCAGGGCGGAGACGGAGAGCTTCGCCAGGGGGCCGCCCATGGCCTCCTTCACCACGCGGTACACGCCGCCGCGCGTGAACATCGCGCAGGACTCGATGTAAACGGCGCGAACCGCATAGGAGAAGAGCATCACGCCGAGGATGAACCACGGCGCCGCCGGCCCCACCGCCTTCTCCGCAATGCCGCCCACGTAGTAGGCCGAGGAGCCGAGGTCGTTGAGCACGATCGCCGCCGCCCTCCAGAAGGAGATGAAGGACAGCATTACGGAAGTGGCGATGACGACCTTCGGCGTGGCCCGTGAGGGCTGATCTGTGGCGACGTTCATTCTCACCCAAACAAGGATGCCGCGCCCCGCATCAAGATCTCGTAAAGATTCGCGCGAACGGCCGCCCGTCGTTTGCCCCCGGGCACGCCGCAGCCGGCCGCGTGCTTGGACGGGCCGGTTCGGAGTAGGCTGAGCACGTGAAGGCACGGCGCCCGGCCCCGCGCGTCCCGCGCGAATGAGCCAGGGCAGGCCCGATCCCGACAGGCTTTTACGGCGGGTCGCCGGCGAACAGGCGCGTGGCGGCCACGGCCGCCTCAAGATCTTCTTCGGCGCCTCGCCTGGCGTCGGAAAGACCTACGCGATGCTGGAGGCGGCTCGGAAGGCGCGAGCGACCGGCGCGGACGTGGTGATCGGCTGGGTCGAGACTCACGGGCGTGCCGAGACGGCCGCCGTCGCCGAAGGCATCCCGCGACTGTCCCCGCGCGAGGTCGAGTACCGTGGCGTGAGCCTCCGCGAGTTCGATCTCGACGCGGCCCTCGAGCGCCGCCCGGCGCTCCTCCTTCTCGACGAACTCGCTCACACCAACGCCCCCGGCTCGCGCCACGCCAAGCGCTGGCAGGACGCACAGGAGCTGCTCGACGCCGGTATCGACGTCTACACCACGCTGAACGTCCAGCACGTCGAGAGCCTCAACGACCTCGTCAACCAGATCACCGGCGTCGCCGTACGAGAGACGATCCCGGACCACGTGCTCGACGAGGCCGACGAGGTGGAGTTCGTGGACCTGCCTCCGGAGGCGCTGCTCGAGCGTCTGGCCGAGGGCAAGGTCTATCTGCCGGCCCAGGCGGCGCAGGCGGCCCGCGAGTTCTTCCGGCGCGGGAACCTCATCGCCCTGCGCGAGCTGGCCCTCCGCCGGACCGCCGAGCACGTCGAGGCGGACATGGCGGACTACCGCCGGG
This sequence comes from Acidobacteriota bacterium, assembly GCA_003222275.1. Taxonomy (GTDB): domain Bacteria; phylum Acidobacteriota; class Vicinamibacteria; order Fen-336; family Fen-336; genus AA32. Next base: position 2,445 of record QHVJ01000098.1, read on the forward strand.
ACCACGCCATCGACCGCACGTGGCCGGTCGCCGAGCGCATCCTGGTGTGCGTTCGTCCCCATCCCGAGAGTCCCCGCCTCGTCCGGGCCGCCCGGCGGATGGCGGCCCGCCTGCGCGCGGAGTGGATCGTCGTCAACGTGGAGAGCCCGTCCCAGCCGGCCCTCTCCGCCGAGGAGAGGCAGGCGCTGGCGGCCACCATGAAGCTTGCCGAGGAGCTGGGCGCCGACACGAAGACGCTGTCGGGCGAGAACGTCGGCGCGACGCTGGTGGGCTACGCCCGCGACCGCAACGTCAGCAAGATCGTCGTCGGGAAGCCGGCCCACGCGCGGTGGCGCGATCGGGTGCGGGGATCGCTCCTCGACGACATCGTCCGCCAGAGCGGCGAGATCGACGTCTACTTCATCGCCGGCGACAAGGCGCAAGCGGCCACGGTGCGGCCCACGCCGTCGCCCCGCCGCCGAAGCCCACTCCGGAGTTACCTGTGGGCGGCGATCGTCGTGGTGCTCACCTCGCTCGTCTGTCAAGCGATGTTCGGCCGCTTCGACAACTCGAACCTCATCATGGTGTACCTCCTCGGCGTCTGCTTCGTCGCGGTGCGGTACGGGCGTGGCCCGTCGCTGATGGCGGCCTGCCTGAGCGTCGCCGCGTTCGACTTCTTCTTCGTGCCTCCGTACTGGACCTTCGCCGTGAGCGACACGCAGTACCTGCTGACCTTCGGCGTCATGCTCATCGTCGCGCTGCTCATCGGCACGCTCGCGGTGCGGGTTCGGGATCAGGCGGAGGCGGCCCGGCGGCGGGAGCAGCGTACGCAGGTGCTCTACTCGGTGAACCGCGAGATGGCGGGGCTGCGGACCCCTGATGAGATCGCACGTCTCACCTCCCGGCACGTGACCGAGGTCGTTCGGGGGCCCGCCGTCCTGCTGCTTCCGGGCCCCGAGCGGACGCTCGTCGCGAGCCCACCGGACGTGCCGGGCATCGCGGCCGATTCGCGAGACTCCTCGGTGGCGCAGTGGGTGTTCGATCACGGACAGAGGGCGGGACAGGGGACGGACACGCTGCCGGGCGCTTCGGCGACGTACCTGCCGCTGCGCAGCGGCGAGCGCACGCTGGGCGTCCTCGCGCTGCGGCCCGACGTGAGCGTGCTCCCGCTCTCGCCGGACCAGCTCGACCTCGTCGAAGCCGTCGCGGCGCAGGCCACCGCCGCCCTCGATCGCGCGCGGCTGGCCGCGGAGGGAGAGGAGGCGCGGGTCACGGCCGAGCGGGAGCGCCTGCGCAGCACGCTGCTCAGCTCCGTGTCCCACGACCTGCGCACGCCGCTCGCCGCCATAACCGGCGCTGCCAGCGCGCTGCTACAGGCTCGGGCCCCGGAAGTGGCGGAGCGCCGGGAGCTTGCGGCGACGATCTACGAAGAGGCCGAGCGCCTGAACCGGCTGGTGGCCAACCTGCTCGACATGACGAGGCTCGAGTCCGCCGCGGTTCCGCTGAAGCGCGACTGGCACTCGATCGAGGAGATCGTCGGCTCCGCCCTCGGGCGCCTCGACGAGGCGCTCGCCGGCCGGGCCGTTGATACGGTCATGCGCCCGGACCTGCCTCTGGTGCCGATGGACGCCGTGCTCGTCGAGCAGGTGCTCGTGAACCTCCTCGAGAACGCGATCAAGTACGCCGATCCCGGCTCCCGCTTGCGCGTCTCGGCCCGCCCGGAGGAGGGCGGGGTGGGTGTCGAAGTGGCCGACGAGGGACCCGGGTTGAAGCCCGGTGACGAGGAGCGCGTCTTCGAGAAGTTCTACCGGGGATCTTCGGCGCCGCGCGGGTTCGGCCTCGGCCTCGCCATCTGCCGGGCGATCGTCACCGCGCATGGCGGGCGGATCTGGGCCGAGAACCGCACGCCGCACGGCGTGGCTTTCCGCTTCACGCTTCCCGTCGAGGGCACCCCTCCGCCCCCGCCGGTCTCGGAGCCCGTCGGTGAGCACCAGTCCTCCTGACGGCGACCGCGGGCGCGGGTCACCGCCGCCGCTGGTCCTCGTCGTCGACGACGAGCCCCAGGTCGTGCGTTTCCTGCGCGCCACCCTGCCCGCTCAGGGCTACCGGCTCGTCGAGGCCGTGACCGGCGCTCAGGGGCTCGTCGCGGCGTCGACCCGGGCGCCGGACCTCATCCTGCTCGACCTCGGGCTCCCGGACCTGGACGGCGTCGAGGTCACCCGGCGCCTGCGGGAGTGGAGCGCCACTCCGATCATCGTGCTCTCGGCGCGCGGACAGGAGACGGACAAGATCGAAGCCCTGGATGCCGGCGCCGACGACTACCTGACGAAGCCGTTCGGGACCGGCGAACTGCTTGCCCGGATGCGCGTCGCCCTGCGCAACGCCGCGCGCGCCGCCGGCGACGAGGGCGAGACGGTCTTTACGGCCGGGGATCTGAAGGTGGACCTCGGCGCCCGCCGTGTGTTCGTCGGCGAGAAAGAGATCCACCTGACGCGGACGGAGTACAACGTTCTCGCCGTCCTGGTGAAGCATGCGAGCAAGGTCCTCACCCACCGCCAGCTCCTGAAAGAGGTCTGGGGTCCCGGCTCGACGGGAGAGAGCCACTACCTGCGGGTCTACATGGGCCAGCTTCGCCACAAGCTGGAGCGGGACCCCGCGCGGCCGCGTTACCTGCTCACGGAAACGGGCGTCGGCTATCGACTGAGGGCTGACTGAAGGCGCGCTCGCGCCCCCGCGGAGGGGCACCGGGCCGCACCGCTGCTGCCGCAGGCAGCTAGCGACGCGCCTCGGGGCACCCCGGCGCGAAGCCGGGATGCCCCGCGGACGGAACCGGACGGCCCGCAGAGGCTGGCGGGCGGCACGGAATCAGTTGTCGTCGTTGTCGTCGTCGTTGTCCCCCCGCAGCTGCCCTCGGATCTCGCCTCCGGGTCTCGCCGTCGAATGTACGTTGGCGTATACCGCCCCGGCACGGATCGCGCGCACGACTTCCGCGAACTCGCCTGGTGCGATGCCCTGCGCCACCGGCCCGATGATGTCGGCGGGGGTGATGGTCCCGGTCACGGTGCCAGCCGTAGCGGGGCACGCCGGCTTAGTGCCGCCGCCGCAGAGAAAGGCGCTGACGCCGCCGCTGGTCGCCCGTGCGCCGAGGTGGATGTGCGCGGCCATCGCCGTAGTTTCGAACCCCTCGTAGCTCAGCTCGTAGTCGATCGTCTGGGCGTCGTTGTCGATCTTCGCCGTGAACTTGCCTGTCGCCGGCGTGGAGAGCGTCGACGGCGTCTCCTGGTAGCCGCTCAGCTTGGCCCTGAACTTGTGACGTTGGTCGTCGGCTCCGGCCCGGGACCCCGCACAGAGCAGGAACGCGACGGCCAGACCGGCCGCCAGGCTCTCACGAATTCGAAGCTTCTGCATGTTCTCCTCCTCATCTTCCAAGTACGTGCGCCGTTGCTCGATAGCTGCTCGCGTCGTGATTTTCGCCGTCGCCGGAATGGCCTCGTTCCTCCAGCGTCAGGCGCACTTGCTTCCCCACGCTGGGCACGCCCGTCGTGTCGACCACGAAAAGCATGTATATCCCCGGGATCGCCTGCGCCGGCACCTTCGGCGCCGTCACCCGCAGCTCTCCGTCCTTCCCGGATCGTGGCCCGCGTCCTCCCTCGTGCTCGTCTTCGCCGTCGTCCTCGTCGTCCCTGGGCCGGAACGCCAGCTTCACGTAGCGATCGCCGGTGGTCAGGCTGTGCGTGTTGTGGTCACTGCGAAGCAGCACGACCGACGCGATACGATCTGGATCGCCTTCCACCGTAATGTCGAAATGCCCTCGATACGAGATCTCCCGGGGCGACTTCGCGACGACCGGTCGCGCCGCCCGGCCGCCGTCCGGCTTGAACAGGTAAGGCGGGGAGAACAGTTGTCCGACGGGAACTCCCTGG
>QHVJ01000098.1:6374-12869 GCA_003222275.1 Acidobacteriota bacterium
CTTCCCTGTTCTCCACCGCGAAGAACGCCGAGCCATCCGGCAGGAGGGTGGCGGTCCCGTGGAGGCCCCGCGAGACCGTCGTCTTGGCCAGCCTCGTGACGGACCCGGTCGCAGTGTCGAACATCTGGAAGTAATGACCTTCCCTTTCATCGAAGGTGCACGGCCTTGCGTCGACATTACACCCAGGAGAACGGTTCACTCCCTGGCCGATGAGCACCTTGCCGTCCGGCAGCAGCACGGCCTTGGTCGTGGCGAGCGGCTGCAGGATGGTGCCCACCTTCTTCCACCGGGGGCTCGCGTCGGTGAACTCGATGCTCTCGACCGTCCCGGTCTGTTGGCCGCTCTCGTTCTGCCCCGAGATCATGAACCACTTGTGCGACTTGGTGTGCCCGTCACGGTCGATCTCCAATTGGCTCGCGGTCGGGCAGCAGTACGGCCTCACCTCGGCGGCCGTGTCCAGCAGCGTCCAGTGGTTCTTTGCGGGGACCTCCCGGTTGGGATCCTTCAGCGCCCCCAGCACGTCCACGCACCACGTCGTCCCCTTGGTAAAGGGAGGATTCCCTCCCCCGACGCCGAACTTGGCGCCACCAGGAATCACCTCGTCGCCATAGTTGATCTCGCCGTTGAACGTGCAGACCTTCCAATCGTCCCGACCCGGGCCGGTCTGGACGACCTCGAGCTGCGGGTAGAGCGGAAAGGCCATGCGCGCGTTCTCCAGCGCGATGTTTCGATCGGTCTTGGGATCGTAGACCTCCGCAACCACCTGGTTGACCCGCGTGGCCGTGAAGGCGGTGTCCGTCTGGCTGCGGTTCTGCCGGCCCTTGGCCACCCGGTCGGGATCGGGCCCCACGGAGTTGTCCTGGTCGAAGCCGCCTACGACCAGCACCGTGTCGTTCGGGAGCGGAATCGCCGAGGGATACCAGCGGGCGTACTTCTGGTCGGAGGGCTCCGATGGCTGCGTGCTCTGCTGGTCCCGCGGATCGCAGTTGTCATAGAAAGGCGCGTTCGGATCGCGGGCGAACAGCTCCTTGCCAAACGGATCCCTCTTCCAATTCGCCAGCGTGCAGGGCTGCCGGCGCGTTCGCCAGGTTTCTGTCTCCGGGTCGAATACCTGCACTTTGTACAGTCCGTTGTCGCTCTGCATGTCGTGGCCGCCGAAGACGTAGACACGTCCGTCGGAGAGCGTCACGCGCGCGTTGCAATAGGTGTTGTAGAACATACCCTTCGAATAGCCGTTCTCCGCGAAGGCGGCCCGGTTCAAGGCGAAATCGGCCTCGTCGAGCAGCGACGTGTGGAACTTGCCCTTGTTCTTGAACGCGTCGGGATGGCCTATGTCGAACAGGAGTTGCCTCTCCATCGTGCGGTTCGCCCGGATGCGCGTCGGCACGCTCTGGCTCAGGCCCTGCCGCATCAGGTAGCCGCCGTAGGTGAGCCTCTGAAACGAGTCGTCGGCTGAGCGGTTGGTCCCCAGGCCCAGGAACGGGTCGAAGCCGTGAAGGACGTCCCTCAGCGACGAGTTGAACTGGAGGCCAGGCGTCGTGAACGCCCCCCGAGCGATGGTCAGGTCGATGATCTGGGGATCGGCCATGTCGTTCGGCATGTATTCTGGAAATCGGGCGTGGAACAGGATCTTCGGCGTGGCTACGTTCTTCTTCCACACCAGACCCATGTGCACGGCTTCGGTGCTCTGCATCGGGATGAGCGGAGAGACCTCGCCACAGCGCGCCGGCTCTCCGAGGGCGTCACAGACGCCTTGAGCTCGGGCCGCTACAGGACCCAGGCTGAAGGCGCCCAGGATCCCAGCCAACCCCGCGAACTTCGCCAAGCACTCATGCCTTGATTGCATCGTCGTTCTCCCGTCTAAGGCACCCAACTCGCTGGGGTCCCCGTGCGGGTCGCGCACGGGGCGGGAGGCGGATCAGCTGCGCACGGTAGGATCGGGCTACGGCAGGGTGCGCTGTGAACGAGCAAGGCGCATGCCGCGCGGGCCGGGACGCATTTCGGGCACAGAATGAGTGCGCGTCGAGTCCAACGCTTACCGACGGCGTAAGAAGTTACGGTCCTGGAAAGGGACGGTGACCTGTGGAAAGGGCGCGCGCCTGCGCTAATGCGCGTCCGCCGGAACCAGGCGGGCCGGCCAGGGCGACGCCTCCGGCCGTCGCAGCAGGCGGTGGCGAAGGACGTCGGCCTCCGCATCGAGATCCTCGAAGGCCATGCCATGGAGCTCCACCTGCGCGAGGACCACGCCGAATGCGCTCGTCGGGCGAACGTGCTCGGCGGGATCGCGGAGGAGCCAGAGGCTGCGCGTCGCCCGCGCTGCCTCCACGTCGATCAGGTCGGCCACGCGGCCTTCGCCGAAGGTCACGAAGTTGTACTGGCCCGCCACGATCCCGCGGTGAGAAGGCGTGGAAGCCGCGCGGCCTCCGCCGGCCAGCGCAACCACCGCCTCCAGGATCGAGCGGCCGAAGCAGGCTTCGTACAGGCCGCCGAAGCAAACCGCCGCGCGCCCGTTGATCTCCGTGAGCAGGGGCTCGCCGTTGCGCCACCAGATCTCCGCGTTGAAGAAGCCGTCCCGGAATCCCACCGCCCGCGCGGCCGTCCGGGCTCGCGCCGCCATCCGAGATTGGACCGCCGGCGGATGCCGCGACGGCAGCGTGAAGCTGTCGATGGCCGGGCTTCCGGGAAACGTATTGGTGTCGGTGATTGCCCAGAGATGGAACGTGTCGCCGTCCATCCAACCCTCGACCGTCACCTGCGGGGCTTGCACGAGCTCCTCGACGAGCATCACGTCCCGCATGGCCAAGGGATAGCGGTCGGCATCGACGGCGACGCCGAAGAGGGGTCGGTACTGCCGCGCCCAGGCCGCGTATTCGGCCGATGCGGCAATGAGCGCCCGCGCGAGCGGCGTCGGCCCGTCGATCCGGCCGCTCAAGAGGCCCAGCTTCAGCCAGGGCGGCTTGAGGAAGCACGGATAGCCGATCGGCGACCGGGGCTCGGGGTCATGAAGGTCGATGGGCTCGCAGCGGATCGGCTCGTTCTCGCGCCGGCGGCCGTACAGTTTGTGCAGGCACAGAAAGACCGCCTCCGGCGACGGACCAGGCAGTCCGTGCTCCGCGGCGAGGACGGCCGCGATGAGGTCGCCGAGGTCGTGGGTCGACACGACGGCGTCCACGCGCCGGCGCCGCAGGAACCGGCGGCCGGCCTCGAGATAGGCCAGGACGTCGAATCGCGGGGAGGGACGCCAGTGATCCACGTCCGCGGGCAGCAGATGGATGCGGTGCTGTCGAAGGGCGGCGAACGCGGCGGCGTCGTAAGCGTCGGGGCAAATGACGAGGACGTCCAAGCGGCCATCCTTTTCCCGCTATTCTAGTCGCGAGAGCCATGACGCCGCGGGTGAAAGCGCTTCTCGAAAGAGCAGCGGTGGCGCTGAGGTCGGCCGAGTCGACGCCGCTCCTCGAGGAGATCGGGGCGGCCGACGTCGGCCTGCCCGAGCTTCTGCAGCACCTCCGCGCGAAGGAGGGCTGGCAGGAAGAGGAGGCCTGGACGACCCCGTCCTTCCGGGCCTCGCTCTTTTTGATGCCGGCGGGGGGGACGATGCCCCTTCACGACCATCCGGGGATGGACGCGCTCCTCAAGGTCCTCTGGGGACAGATCCGCATCCGGAGCTACGACTGGATGGAGGGCCAGCAGGCTCTCGCGCGGGCGACGTCCGACCGGCTGGTCTCTCCGGCGGACGGCGCACAGCGCCTCGAACCGCACAGGGATAACCTCCACCGCCTCGACGCCGTCGAAGACAGCGCCTTCCTCGACCTGCTCGCGCCCGACTACGACGTCGAAGCCGGCCGGCCGTGCCTGTACTACGTCGAGGAGGCCCTGGTGGCCACCGAGGGCGGCCCCTCCATCCGCCTCCGCCCCGTGCCGACGTGAAACACGCCCTCATCCTCACCGAGGCCAGGGGGCAGGCCCTCCACTTGCGCGAGGACGCCAACATCAATCTGCTCCAGGCCGCGTATCTGGCGCGGCGGTGCGCGCGGAAGGGCTTCGCCACGCGCCTGCGCCTGATCCTGGACGGCGGACAGTCTCCCGAGGAGTACAGCTTGTTGTGTCACCTCGAGGACGGCGTCATCAACGGCCTCCGGCGGGCTGTCATCGGCTCCGCGGACGTGGCGCAGGCGCGACGGGACGTCGTGCGCCAGGTGCGCGAGACGCTCTTGCCGGTCGCGCTGCGCACGTCGCATCCCGGCGTGGCGGACGATCTGTTCTTCGCGCCCGTCGTCGCCGAGGTCTGGGACGTCCATCCTCGGCTGCGCGACATGGTGCTGGCCGCGCCTCATCCGCTGATCGAAGCCCGGCGCATGGACGAGTACGAGGCGCTCCTCTGCGCCGGCCGCGGGTCGAGCTATCTCGACCTGGAGGAGGCCGTGGCCCGCCATGCCCTCGCGGACGTCATCGACGGCGAGTCGGGGATCGTCGATGTCTCGCCGCTGCGCCCTCCCCGCGACCCTTTCCGGTGGCTGGAGCCGGCGGACGTCCGTGCCGTCGTGGACGCCGACCTCCATGAGAAGGAATCGGGTCGAATGGGTTCGGACTTCCAGTCCCGCCTGATCGGCCTCTTCCCGGCGGTGCCGGACGGGGACGGCCGCTCCTACTTCAACTCACCCACGTGCTGCCGCCTCGAGCACGGCCGCGTCCGCATCCTGCCTCGCGATCGCTTCGGGATCCTGGGCCTCCGCGGATCGGAGCGCCTCGCCTTCGAGGCTCTCCGCGGACTGCTCGTCGATCGCGAGGACGGCCACCCCGGGCGGCTCTTTGGCGTGAAGTATCCCTACGCGGCGCGCATCCTCGCCGGGAGCGTGGCCCGCGAGGCGGCCACCCTCGCCGAGGCGGGGCCGGTCAAGGTCGTGTTCATCGAAGGAAGCGAGGGCACGGTGAACCGGGCCACCGGGGGGCTCCTGGACGCGCTGCTGGCGGAGAAGGTCACTCCGTTCGCGGAATACCACCGGTTCGTCGCCCGTGACGCGGTCCGCAAGCAGCTTCCGATCCGGCCCGGAGGACTGCCGCTCATCCAGGATCGTCTCGCCGAACTCGTCCCCTCTTCGTTCTCGCCGCCGATCGACGAGGGACGGCTCTTCGCCGAGCCCCGTACGCCGTCTGCCTTCCCGGCGCCGACCGTCGCGCAGCGCTGAGGGCGTGATCCGCCGCCACCATGACGCTTGTTCATACACGTCGGGTCTGCGCACCCGGGTCCCCGCCGCCGGAAGCAGATGCCGGCGTTGGGAAAGTCAGCGTGAAGCAGGTGCCTCGGCCGGGGTTGTTTGGTGGCGGTGATCTGGCCGCCGTGGGCTTCTACGATCCGTGGTCGCCGGTCTCTCGCATGCGCACGGCTACGACCATACCTGAGGGGAACGTCAACGGACCCACGAGGCCGACGGAGATCGCATCATCGGTGAGCGAACTCGCCAGGCCGCGCACCCGTTGTGATGATGACTCATGAAGGCACTCGTGAATGGTTATAGTTGGGAGCGGCCCACCTCCAGGGCGAAGTCGGCGCGGAAGTCCGGGCACCGGCCCGGCCATTCCAGCGCAGTCTCGGGAGGACAATGAGCTGGCGTCAAGTACGAGGAGGACGCAATGAGGACGACTAGGCGAAACTGCAGGCGACGTGTCGTGATGGCGTCGGCCCTCGTTGGTGCGGCGGTAAGCGTCTGGGCGGCAAATGCGTATACGAGCGAGGGAACCGGCCGGAAGTCAGGTGTTCGAGTCAACGAGGGTGTCGGCATGTACAGCGATCCCTCTACCGCGAATCAGGCCTCGACCTTCACGATCAACAGGCGGCTCGTTAGTTGTGGAGTGGGCGCTGAGAATCTCGCCGGAATCGGCCGGTTCGAGATGCTAATGTATTCGACGCAGATGAAACGCTATTTCATCGACTCGGACCAGAAAGAAATCACCGCGCAAGGCGAGATGCGGTCGATCACACGAGTCGGAGGGGCCGTCCTGGAGGACGTGCGGCACCGCTTTATCGCCCACGCCGTGGACCTGGACGGCGATGAGGGCCAGCCTCGTCGGGACCGCTTCGATGTCCACATGAAGACGGCCTTCTGGCAGCCCGGGAATCCGATGTGCACTCCGTCCGAGCGGTATCCCGGCCTCTGCAGATTCGGCGGCCGGCTGATCGCCGGAGACGTCCACGTCTCCGCGGGGGGCGACGACGAAGACGACCACGACGGCAACCACGACTAGCTGAACTGAGTGCTCAGCTGACGCGAGCGCAGACAGGGAGGCGCGAGCAGCGCCTCCCTGTCTCTACATGCGTAATGGCTCGTTAGTCGTTGTCGTTGTCGTCGTCGTCCTTCTTTCGGACGACGTGGAACGACGTGCGGTTGGCGTCCACCCCTGGCGCCGGAGCCTCCGCGTTCCAGAAGTCCTCGAACTCCATCGACGCCGTGATCCCCTCGAAGACGCAGTCGGGAGTTCCGGCCCCATGGCAGCTGA